>JAZSBI010000129.1:0-4959 GCA_045602345.1 Acutalibacteraceae bacterium
ACAACCTCTTCTGCCTTTGCGGAAACATAGGAATATACATTACCATTTTTTGCAGTGATTTTTATATATGCAACATCGCCATCCTCAATGGTGCGTTCTTCTTCATTAACTTCACCATCATAAACAGCAACAATTTCACCGATTTCAAGGTCACCATCATATGTAAATGTACCTTCTGCAATATTATTGGTAAGAGCAACTTCACCTGAACGGCTCATTCTTGCAGTATATAAGCCTGCCGCTTCACTCATGCCAAAATTCTTAACATTATCAAAATCAAGGAATTTTACCTCATCATCAATTCGTAAATTATTTACCTCTTCCTTGGTTGTAAAGATGTTATAGAATCGAATTTCTTTACTCTGAACAACATCATCGTAAACGAACAATACATATTCATCATCTGAGGGAACTCTGCCGTCAGCATCAATACCTTTTTCTCGGTCGATAGCACAGTACTGATATGTTTTACCGGCTTTCATTCCGCCAACGGGTTGAACTGTAAATGTACCGTCACCATTACTCTTAACGGTGATATCCATTTTCTCATTACCCTCGGAAACAGAAATAAGAGAAAGACCTGATTTTACTGTATCAGCATCAGGAGCTTTAACAATCACCTTGTGACTAACATCAGCATCAATAACTGAAACGTAGTTCACTGCGCTTTTGCTGAGTTCAGAAGCACCCTCTTCTGATGGGACCATTTTAGGATAAAGAGTTACATTCTCTTTCACAACCGCATCCACAGGAACCATCATCGCTAAATCACTGTCGTAATACCAACCTGAGAAAATGTAACCATCTCTTTGAGGAACAGGAATTGCATATATCAATTCACCTGCAGGAAGCAAACGTTCATCAGGAAAATACGTTGCATCTTTATCAGCCTTGGTCATTGAATCGGGATAACCGTATTTAATAAGATAATATTTGTTGTTAACAATAGCTGTGCCGCCGTTATCACCATTACCCTCAGTAGTCGGCTCTTCATCGGGAGTATTGGTGGAAGGTTTCTTCGAGGGTTTGTCTTTTTCCTTATCCTTGGAAGTATCCTTATCTTTATTGTTTACAACAGGGGTTAATGATGGCTTGTTGTTTCCCGAACCATCACTACCCGAATTTGCATCGGTAGCGGGCTCACTGCCATCATCATTTTCTGTTGCAGGAACATTATCTGTATTTTGATTTGTGATTTCATTCTGTGTATTACCCGCAGGATCAGATGACTCATCAGGCTTCTTCACACAAGAGCTGAAAACCGAAAGCAAAATTGTTACTACTAACAACCATGTTATGCTTTTCTTTACGATTGTGTTTTTCATACTGTACTCTCCTTAATGAATTAATATATACTATGTAATTTGTCGTCGTTGTGTGCATCGGCAGATACCGATAAGTTCATCACCCTTGGTAAAATGCGAGCATCTGTAACAACTTTCACAATCCTTTTCACCAATATAATGCTCACATATATCCTGCATTTCTGTGGCGAACGGAAAACCATCATCCGAAAATACCGGATTTTTAATAAAATCAGGATAGACGGGAATAAGCTCAGAATATTTACTGTATCTGTCTCTTTCCTCATAATAACCGTAATAAATATCGAAAATTCTTCCGAAAACATTTATACTTTTAAATAAAGCACCTTCTTTTACACAAGTGCTCACAAAATCACCTCCAAAGCAAAAATCTGCTACAACTGTCATTACGACAAAATTGTAGCAGATTTATTTTTGTTTTTACACGTCTTGATTTCAGTTTTTTGTGCAAACTTTTTTGCACGATTTTGCTTTGAAAGGTGCAAATATCTTAAAGTATAAGAGCGAATTCTTTGGCATCCACAATTCCTGTTTTATTGACAATACGGGAAATTTCGTGTTTAACGGTTGATTCGGAAACAAAGAACATTTCCGCAATTTCTCTTGATTTAAATCCGAATGCCGTAAGCTTTGCAATTTCGTGCTCACGGGGAGTAAGGTTTGTTGCAATATATCTGCTTCTCACCTGACCTGATAATCTTGCCCACCCCACACTGTAAACACCATAAAGTGCCTTTACCGCCTCTAATGCATATGTATCTACAAGGGCAATTCTTTCTTCAAGAAGACCGGCAAAATGGCGTATATATTCAGTAAGCACACCGTAAAGCCTGTCAGGCAAAGCAAGGGCTACCGCTTTATCAATGTGGGCAATGGCTTTATCCTTCTGACCGGAGTTATAATATGCTACAGCGCAGGACATACGAAGGTAGATTTCAGGTAAAATTGTTTTATCCACAACTGCTTGTGATATAAGAGGCTCAATTGTATTTGGAATTAACCTCATAAGAGACAAACCCTCAACACCTTCAACCTTTTGTTGCTTTGATGCAATAGCAAATGCTGCCATATAAAGATACTTAACATAAAACACCTTCGCAGCAGGGTGCGAATCAGCAGGTAAGACTTCAAAATTCCCGATAGTAAACCACTCAGGGAAATCCTTATTATCGTATATTGAACTGTCTATTATGGCAAGGGCGAGAGATACAATTTCTCTGTCGTGGGCATCCTTACAAGGTGCATCACAGATGTGTCTTTTAGCTTCTTTCCAGAGCATAACATCCCCTCTCCAGATAGCACACAAGGCAAGAAGCATACCACCGCCGAGAATTGCATAAAAGCCTGAATGAGCTGAAAGGAAATATCTCGCCTGCTCATAAACCTTTTCTATTTCACCGCGCCTGTATGCAATCTGTGCATCAAAAAGAGCGTGTGCTTCAGGATGGTTCACAAGCATCTCAATACATTTTTCTGCTTCACCTGCTTTATTATACAAGTTCGTCATATCAAGGAAAGGGCTTTTTCTCGGCATAGGCATTGTTGGTTCTTCTTCCGTTTTTCTTGCATTAGGAAGCACAGCCGTTGCAGGTATCTTCCAAGCCCTGCCAAAACGAACAACACCTTTAATTCTGTCATTTGTGCAAAGAAATTGCACTCGACGAGCTGATACGCCCCATTTTTCAGCCGCTTCTTTTACTGTGATATATTCCATACAATCGCCCCACTTTCGTTCGTCAATACGAACTTTCAAGCACACTATTCATTCGTTTTGGCGAACTTTTATTCATCTAAAGTATACACTATTTTCCATTCTTGTCAACATATCCTGATATATAATTTCTACAAATCACAATACCCTTATCATCACTAATTAATTTTTAGCAATTATTGAAACATTCTCATAGATATGGTATCATATCTCCACAACCTTTGAAAGTAGGATTGCTTTATGGATTATATAAAATATGTAAACATCAAGCAGGGTTCAAAATCTCTGCACCGATTCTCTCAGGGTAACACCTTACCGCTTATTCAAAAGCCCTTTGGCTTTGCGGCCTTCAGCTTACAGACTGAAACCTCAAGAGGCAGTTGGTACTATCATCCTGATGACCGCTCTGTTGAGGGTATTCGTCTTACCCGTCAGCCAAGCCCTTGGATCAGTGACCACAGCGCATTTACAATGATGCCTCAGATTGAAAAGCCTTATGTTGAGTTTGAGGATTGCTGGTCAGGCTATGACCCTGAAAAAGCAGTTTTACAGCCCCATTATCTTAAGTGCTATCTTAAGAGACCCTTCTGTGATTTTGAGCTTACACCTACTGAATACGGCGCTTGTGTAAGACTTAGCTTCAAAAAGGATTTTGACCGTTATCTTTCAGTTTTGCCTGTTAAATACAACTGCGAATATGAGTATGATAAAGAAAACAATCGTCTTTACTGTTGGACAGATTGTAATCAGAGCAGAAACACTCACGATAAAGGTACTCTTAAGGGATACTATGTTTTCCAGTTTGATGAAGATTCAGTTGATGCTGACAGGATTCTCGCAGGCAACAGAGACACCTGCAATACTGAACACTCTCTTCACATTAAGGGCGAAGGCACAGGAATTCACATTGCCCTGAAGAAGAAGGATGTTACTTTTACAGTTGCTACATCCTTCATAAGCTATGAACAGGCATTAAGAAACTTGCAGCACGATTCTGTTTACGGTAGCTTTGAAGAGCTTAAGGATGAAAACGAGCGTATCTGGAATGAATATCTCAGTAAGATTGAGATAGATGCAGATGAAGATACAATGAAAACATTCTATAGCTGTATGTATCGCACATTTCTCTACCCTCATAAGGCTCACGAGCCTGATGAAAACGGCAATCCTGTTCACTATTCACCAAGCGCTGATAAGGTCATTCCGGGCGTGAGATACACCGATAACGGTTTCTGGGATACATACCGCACAAACTATCCTTTCTATGCTATTGTTGCAAAGGATATACTCCCCGAAATCATTGAAGGATATATTCAGGATTATATTGATGGCGGATGGCTTCCCCGTTGGACTGCTGGCGATGCAAAGAACTGCATGCCAAGTACCGCAATTGATGCAGTTATTGCAGATGTTGCCACAAGAAATCTTATTTCAAGAGATTTACTTCAGACTGCATTTGAAGGCATGGAGCATCATGCAAATAAATCTTCAACAGTTCCTGCATACGGCAGAGAAGGTTGCGAAGAGTATCTTGAGTTAGGGTATGTTCCTTATGATAAATACGGCGAAAGCGTAAACCTTACTCTTGATGCAGCATATTTTGATGATTGCATTGCAACTGTTGCAGGTATTCTCGGCTATGAAGATAAAAAAGAAAAGTATCTAAAGCGTGCAAAGAATTACGCAAATATTTTCGACAAAGAAACCGGCTTTATGAGACCAAAAGATTCTCATGGTAGCTTCAAGCCTGATTTTGACCCTATAAGATGGGGCGGAGATTATACTGAAGCTGCCGCCTGGCAGACAAGCTTTGCAGTTCAACACGATATTGAAGGTCTTGCCGAGCTTCACGGTGGTAAGGATGCACTTTTAAAGAAGCTTGATGAATTCTTCACTACACCTGCAGATTACAGAGTTGGCGGT
>JAZSBI010000130.1:0-37981 GCA_045602345.1 Acutalibacteraceae bacterium
TATTCTTGTTCAGAAAGCACCTGCTTGCACAATTGAGGTTCTTGCAAAAGCTGTTACAGAGCTTTTCAATCCTGAAACTGAAATTAAAGTTATCGGTATTCGTCATGGCGAAAAAATGTACGAAACTCTTCTTACAAATGAGGAGTGTGCAAATGCTATTGATATGGGTGATTTCTATCGTGTGCCCAGTGATAAACGTGGTCTCAACTACGATAAATATTTCAAAGAGGGCGACACAGAGCGAGCAAAGCTCAGTGAATTTAATTCAAACAATACTGACCTTCTTAATGTTGAACAGGTGAAGGAAAAACTTCTTTCACTCCAATACATCAGAGATGAGCTTGCTTCTTGGGAGAATAAATAAATGAAAATTCTTGTTACGGGTGCAAAGGGTTTTGTTGGAAAAAATCTTTGTGCAGCACTTAAAAATGTTCAGGAAGGTAAGGACAAAACAAGGGGAATTGACAGTAATATCGAGATTTTTGAGTTCGATATTGATACTGACAATGCTCTTCTTGAAACATATTGTAAGGAAGCTGATTTTGTTTTCAACCTTGCAGGAGTAAACCGTCCTCAGAATCAGGAAGAGTTTATGGAGGGGAATTTTGGTTTTGCCTCGACTCTTCTTGGAACCTTGAAGAAGTATAATAATACTTGCCCTGTTATGCTTTCAAGTTCTTTACAGGCAACCCTTATAGGCAGATATGCTGAGGGTGATTATGGTAAAAGTAAAAAAGCAGGGGAGGATTTATTCTTTAAATATTCCCAGGAAACAGGTGCAAAGGTATATGTGTACCGTTTTCCAAATCTTTTTGGTAAATGGTGCAGACCAAATTACAATAGTGCAGTAGCTACTTTCTGCAATAATATAGCAAACGATTTACCTATTCAGGTGAATGACAGAGCAATTGAATTGACCTTGCTTTATATTGATGATTTAGTAGATGAGATGTTCGCAATTTTAAGAGGTATGCCTCATCGCTGCGAATTTGATGGACTTAATGAAGTTGCTGAAGAAGATGGTAAATTTTGCTATTGTCCTGTAACACATAAGATTACTTTGGGTGAGATTGTTGATTTGCTTAATTGTTTTAAAAATCAACCATCAAATCTTTTGATGCCCGAAATTCCATATAATTCTTTTGCAAAGAAATTGTATTCAACCTATCTTTCATATTTACCCAAAGAAAAAGTTTCGTTTCCTTTGAAAATGAATGTAGACCCAAGAGGTAGCTTTACAGAGCTTATAAAAACCGAGAAATGCGGGCAGGTAAGTGTAAATATTTCAAAACCCGGAATTACAAAGGGTCAGCATTGGCATAACACAAAATGGGAGTTCTTTATTGTAGTTTCCGGTAAAGGACTTATTCAACAAAGAAAAATTGGTACCGATGAAGTCCTGAATTTTGAAGTAAGTGGCGAAAAAATCGAAGCAGTACATATGCTTCCCGGTTACACCCATAACATAATAAACCTTTCTGATACAGAGGATTTGGTTACGGTTATGTGGGCTAACGAACAATTTGATCCGGACAAACCCGACACTTTCTTCCTGGAGGTAGAATAATGAATATTAAACTCGATTATTCAGATATTTCTTTTAAAAACAATGGCAAGTTAAAGCTTCTTATAATTGTAGGAACTCGTCCTGAAATTATAAGACTTGCAGCAGTTATAAATAAATGTCGTAAATATTTTGACTGTGTTCTTGCACACACAGGTCAGAACTATGATTACAACCTTAATGGTGTATTTTTCAAAGACTTGAAGCTTGATGCCCCTGAGGTTTATATGGATGCGGTTGGCGATGATCTCGGTGCAACGGTTGGTAATATTATTAATTGTTCTTATAAACTTATGAATCAGATTAAGCCCGATGCACTTCTTATTTTAGGTGATACCAACTCTTGTCTTTCAGCAATTTCTGCAAAAAGACTTCATATACCTATTTTCCATATGGAAGCAGGTAATCGTTGTAAGGACGAGTGCCTTCCTGAAGAAACTAACAGAAGAATTGTTGATATTATTTCCGATGTTAACCTTGCATATAGTGAACACGCCAGAAGATATCTTCATGAATGCGGTCTTCCTAAAGAAAGAACCTATGTAACCGGTTCACCTATGGCTGAAGTTTTACACCAGAATCTTGATGATATAGAGAAATCAGATATTCTCAGCAAATTAGGTCTTGAAAAGAAAAAATACATTCTCCTTTCTGCTCACAGAGAAGAGAATATTGATACAGAAAAGAATTTCTTATCACTCTTCAATGCAATTAACAAAATTGCAGAAAAATATGATATGCCAATTCTTTATTCCTGCCATCCTCGTTCAAAGAAAAGGCTTGAAGAGAGTGGTTTTGAATTAGATAAACGAGTTATTCGTCACGAGCCACTTGGTTTTCACGATTATAACAATCTGCAGATGAATGCTTTTGCTGTTGTTTCTGACAGCGGTACTCTTCCTGAGGAATCCAGCTTCTTTACATCTGTGGGAAAACCCTTTCCTGCAGTTTGCATAAGAACAAGTACGGAGCGTCCTGAAGCTCTTGATAAAGCTTGTTTTGTACTTGCAGGCATTGATGAAAAATCACTGGTTCAGGCTGTTGCAACAGCAGTTGATATGAACGAAAATGGTGATTTCGGTATTCCTGTTCCTACTTATGTTGAAGAAAATGTTTCTACAAAAGTGGTTACAATTATTCAAAGTTACACCGGTGTTGTAAATAAAATGGTTTGGAGAAAATTTTAAGTTTGGTTAAATTTGCCCGCAGCGTAGTTTTATGCTCAGGGCAGTACCCTTGTACAGCACCATTCGCATAAAACCGCCCTGTGAACAATTTTTCCACAAACTTAGGCTTTATGAATAAAAATACCTAAATTAAGCGAAAGGATGTAATTATGCAGTGTATAGATAAATTTGAATCTATTTACAAGATAAGTCCTGATGCAGTAGCATTCTGCCCATATAGAGTGTGTCCTTTAGGAGCACACGTGGATCATAATTTTGGTAAAATTACAGGTCTGGCTATTGACAAAGGTATTCATATTGCGTATAAGCCTAAGCATAACGGAGTAATTGAGCTTGTTTCATTACAGTTTGAAAAAAGAGCTCAGTTCCATATCAATTCTGTTCCCGGTGTGAAGGAGAATGATTGGGCAGATTATTTGCGTGGTGCTACAATAGAATTAAGTAAAAAATATCCATTAACAACCGGCCTTTGCGGTGTTATTGAGGGCACATTACCTATTGGTGGGCTTTCATCTTCTGCGGCGGTTATAATTTCATTTTTGTCGGCTTTGTGTAAGGTGAATAACATTCATCCTCAACAGAAAGAAATTATAGATATGGCGTTAAAAGCCGAAAATAAATATGTAGGTGTTGCTTGCGGTAAACTTGATCAATCCTGCGAAATTTATTCTAAAAAAGATCACCTTCTGTATCTTGATACATTGGATGATTCCTATGAATTGATACCTACCAATCCTGCAATGAAGCCATACAAAATCGCAATTTTCTTTAGTGGAATAGAGCGAAACCTTGCAGGAACAAAATTCAATATGCGAGTTGATGAATGTAAGGCAACGGCTTATATTTTGAAGGCTTTAGCCGGAATGGAATATGGCAAATTTAACGATACTTATTTCAGAGATGTGCCATACGAAATTTTTGAAGAATACAAGGAAAGACTTCCCTTACCCTGGAAAAAAAGAGGGGAGCACTGGTATTCCGAGGTTATGCGAGTGGAAAAGGGTGCCGAGGCTTGGCGCAAAGGCGATATTGAGGAATACGGCAGACTTTGTTTCGAAAGTGGAAGGTCTTCTATTGTAAATTGGGAGGGCGGTTCCGCTGAACTAAAAAAACTTTATGAAATTATGACTCAAACCGACGGAATATATGGTGGAAGATTCAGCGGTGCAGGTTTTAAGGGCTGTTGTATGGCACTTATTGACCCTGCATTTGAGGAGAAAATAAAAGAAAAAGTTGGTTCGGAGTATATAAAGGCTTTTCCTGAATTGGAAAATAAATTTTCAATTCATATATGCGAAAGTGCAGACGGAGTAAAATTATGAAATGTTTAATACTCGCAGCGGGTTACGCAACAAGATTATACCCACTAACAGAAAATTTCCCCAAGCCTTTGCTGAAGGTTGGGGAAAAGACCATTCTTGATTGGCTTATTGATGATATTGATACAATAGGCCTTGTGGATGAGTATGTGGTAATATCTAACCACAAATTTGCACAGCATTTTGCTTCCTGGGCAAAAGAGAAAAATCAAAGAATTACTGTAATTGATGATGGTACAATCAGTAACGAAACCCGTCTGGGTGCCGTTAAAGATATTCAATTTGCGATAGAAAAGTTGTCAATTGATGACGATATGCTTGTTATTGCAGGCGACAATGTTTTAGATTTTAGTCTTACAAGATTTATTGAGTATGCTAAAGAAAAAAATGCGTCTTGTATAATGAGGTATTTCGAAGGAAAAAAGGAAAAACTTTCAAAATGCGGTGTTGTTTCGATTGATGAAAACGATAAGGTTTTAAATATGGTTGAAAAACCTACCGAGCCTGAAAGCAACTGGTGTTGTCCACCTTTTTACTATTATACAAAGGCAGATGCAAAATTAGTTGAAAAAGGTATAAATGAGGGTTGTGGTGTTGATGCTCCCGGAAGTTATGTTGCCTGGCTTTGTGGACAGTCAACAATATATGCTATGGAAATGCCCGGGAAAAGATATGATATCGGCAATCTCGAAAGCTACGAGCAAGTAAAAAAGGAGTATAAAGGTATATGCTGACACCTAATGTTAACCTTGAAAAGAAAACCGTGCTCGTAACAGGTGCTGCGGGCTTTATCGGAGCGAATCTTGTTAATGAACTTTTTAACACAACACAGGAAATTACAATTGTTGGCGTGGATAGCCTGAATGATTACTATGATGCTTCAATTAAAGAATACCGGCTCAAAGAAATAGAAAAAAATATCGGTACAAAGGCAATGTCCAAGTGGGTATTTGTTAAAGGTAACCTTGCAGATAAAGAATTTATTACACATTTATTTGAAGAATACAATTTCAGTGTTGTAGTTAATCTTGCAGCCCAGGCGGGGGTAAGATATTCTATTACAAATCCTGACGCGTATATAGAAAGTAATATTTTAGGCTTTTACAATATTTTAGAGGCTTGCAGAAATTATCCTGTAGATCATCTTGTTTATGCATCTTCATCAAGTGTATATGGTACAAATAAAAAGGTGCCATATTCCACAGATGATAAAGTGGACAATCCTGTTTCGCTTTATGCAGCAACAAAAAAATCCAATGAGCTTATGGCTCATTCATATTCTAAATTATATAACATTCCCTCAACAGGTTTAAGATTTTTTACAGTTTATGGGCCTGCAGGCAGACCGGATATGGCGTATTTTGGTTTTACCAATAAACTTATAAAAGGTGAAACTATACAGATTTTTAATTACGGCAATTGTAAAAGGGATTTTACTTATGTTGATGACATAGTAGAGGGTGTGAAGAGGGTAATGACCTGTGCTCCCGAAAAAATAACCGGGGAAGATGGTTTGCCTGTGCCACCATACAGGGTTTATAACATTGGTAACAGTAGTCCGGAGAATCTTCTTGATTTTGTTGATATTCTTCAGCAAGAATTGATAAGAGCGGGTGTCCTTCCTGAAAATTATGATTTTGAGGCACATAAGGAGCTTGTTCCTATGCAACAGGGAGATGTTCCTATTACCTATGCGGATACTTCTGCACTTGAAAATGATTTTGGCTTTAAACCGGCAACACCTTTGCGTGAAGGTTTAAGAAACTTTGCAGAATGGTACAAAGAGTTTTATTTATAAAATAAGAGGCAGAGATTCTTGAGAGGAATCTCTGCCTTTAGTTTTTTAAAGAACTTTAAACATAGAAAGCATAATTTCAATAGTACTTATATATTCAGTTGCACCTACGGGGGTTCTGCAATCTATTACTATGCAACCCCCCTTAGTATCATCAACGCAATATACCGTTGTGATAATATCTCCATCGCTATCACCGGTCTGGGAGCGGTATACAGTATTTGGGTTTTCTATATTGAGCTTTTCGGAGTTGCTAAGCTTTTCGTGCTTCTTTTCTGCTGCAAGGCAACATTGTTTATAACCCATTTCCCTTACAGGGGTTATGGTCATTTTAACAGCACTGTTATTCTTAGCGGTAAGAATAGTTTCCCCGTCAATATTTTCAGTTATTTCAAACACAGACTTATCAATAAAAAGAGTATAGTTTTTATTGGGGTTAATTACCGGGTCTGTTGAAGAGGGAATTACGAAGGTTGTTTCCGTAGTTTTAGAATTCCCTTCTTCAGTAGTTACAGGAAGAGTGGTCGTTTCTGTAATTGAATGAGAGGGTTCGGATTTTTCCGTGATGTTGGGAGAATCCGAATTACCGGTAGCTTTTTTACCGAAAGGCTCAAGTGCAATGGCGGCGATTACAATAGCCACCGCCAGAACACAAAGAACTATAATTAAAATACGCTTTTTTTTATCGCTCATAATTAAGCTTTATCCTTTGAACCGAAAAGTTCGATTTTTTCACGAACAGTTTCTTTAATTGCTTCACAACCGGGAGCAAGAAGTTTTCTGGGGTCGAAGCCCTTACCCTGAAGGTCTTTACCTGCTTCGATATATTTTCTTGTAGCATCCTGGAATGCGAGCTGACATTCTGTGTTAACATTGATTTTGGAAACACCGAGAGAGATTGCTTTCTTAATCATGTCTGCGGGGATACCTGTACCACCATGAAGAACGAGAGGCATTGTGCCTGTTTTTTCCTGAATTGCTGCAAGTGTATCAAATGAAAGACCTGCCCAATTTTCAGGATATTTACCATGAATGTTACCGATACCTGCTGCAAGCATTGTAACACCAAGGTCAGCAACCATTTTGCATTCGTCGGGATCAGCACATTCACCTGCACCAACAACGCCGTCTTCTTCGCCGCCGATAGAACCAACCTCAGCTTCAAGAGAAAGACCTAATTTTTCGCAAGTTTCAACAAGTTCTTTTGTTTTCGCGATATTTTCGTCAATGGGGTAATGAGAGCCGTCAAACATAATTGAAGAGAAGCCTGCTTCGATACAAGCCTTTGCACCTTCGTATGAACCATGGTCAAGGTGAAGAGCCACAGGAACAGTGATGTTAAGGTCTTCAATCATTGCTTTAACCATATCTGCAACTGTTTTGAAACCGCACATGTATTTACCTGCACCTTCGGAAACACCAAGAATAACAGGAGAATTCATTTCCTGAGCGGTGAGAAGAATGGATTTTGTCCATTCAAGGTTGTTGATGTTGAACTGACCAACAGCATATTGGCCTGCTTTTGCTTTTGTGAGCATGTCTTTTGCGTTTACTAAAGGCATTTTTAACACTCCTATATATTAATATTTTTATAAACCGGATTAGATATCTTCTTCACGAAGGTTAAGCACAAGTTCCTTTTTTGTGGGAATAAGTTTTGTGTATTTAACACCTGCAGCATCAAACATTCTTTTTGATGCTCGTGTAGAAGAGGTCTGTGCATATTTATCAGAAAGGTAAACAACCTCTTTGATGCCGCTTTGTATAATAGCTTTTGCACATTCGTTACAGGGGAAGAGAGCAACGTAAATTCTGCTTCCTGCGAGACTTCTGCCGCGGCAGTTTAGAATGGCATTAAGTTCTGCATGGCAAACATAGAGATATTTGGTGTCATAAGGGTCATCACCATTGCGATCCCACGGGAAAATCTCATCGTCGCAGCCTGCGGGGAAACCATTGTAGCCAACGGATAATATTCTGTTCTCATCGTTTACGATGCAAGCGCCAACCTGTGTGTTTGGGTCTTTGCTTCTTTCGGCGCAAAGCATTGCCGCACCCATAAAAAATTCGTCCCATGAAATATAATCTTCACGTTTAGCCATAACAATCTCTCCTTACCTATCCATCGTATATTATACATTTAAATTGCGGATTTTTCAACACAATTTGATAAATTTGAAGTATACAGTGAAAAATTTTGATTATTTCAGGTATTCTTAATGTTTATTTTCCAAAAAAGAAAAATGTTCTTGCTTAGTTTTGGTATTATTTATTGGTAAAAATAAATCTTAGGAGAGAGTTATGGGAAAAGGGTATTTTAAAAGAGTTCTCAGCATGTGTAAGCCGTGGGAACTTGCGTATTGGTGGACATTAAGACTTTTGATGGTTGGTGGAATCATTCTTCGCCTTATTGAATCGGACGAGCTTGGCATGTATCAGCCGATGCAGATGTCTGCAAACCTCTTAGGTATGTTTGCTTTTGAAATTTGTCAGGCATTTCCTGCAAAAACATTCCCTCGCTATTTTTCGGCGTATTTCCAGAATATAACAGTTCTTGGATTTTTCCTTGCCTCCTTTGGCGGTGCATTCCTTAATTTCTATTATCTGATTCCTGGTTATGATAAAGCCCTCCATTTGTTTGGATGTATGGAAGCCGTGTTTATAAGCTATGAACTTATTTGTGCAATGCAATTGAGAGATAAACTTGTGGTTCCTGCAAAGTTTGCTACTCTTGGTGCTTTTGGCATTGCGTTTGTTTTTGCAGCAGGTTGGGAATTGTTTGAGTTTTCATTTGACCAGTGGTTTGGTGGAGATGCCCAGCACTGGAGCCTTGAACTTGCAATTAAAGAGGCAGGTAGTTTAGAGGATATCTTTATGCTCATCCCCCTCGAACCGGAGCGACTTGAGGCTCGTTTTGCCATTATGGATACTATGGAAGATGCAATTTGTAATGCGATCGGTGCAGTTGCTATGTTTTTGATATTGAGAAAGAAACCTTATAGACATACGGGTAAGAACAATATCAACAAAATGATAGAGGAAGAATTGGCTAAAAATGCCAAAGAAGTTCCCAGTGTATAAATATATATTGATTATTTGAAAGAAAAGTTTTATAATCATAATGTATATAATATAAGGAGGAGTACCTATGTCTAAAAAGGTATTGGCAGTTGTACTGTCACTTATTCTTGCGTTTTCGGTAGTTGCAGTTCCTGTTGGTGCAGCAGATGTATCGCTTGCTAACTTAAATATCGAAAATGTTTTTAACACACTTATTGATAAGCTTATTTCTTTTGTTCTTACATATCTTAACCAGTTCTGGCCCGGCTATGAAGATCAATGGGTAGATCAGGATGAGTATGTTCCCGAACATTTCTACACCGGTGAAGAAACCTTTGACGCAGAGGTTGCCGACGGTGCTAAATGGGAAATGGGTTATGCAGGCGCATCACTTCTTGATGGTATCGACGCAACAAGCGGCGACTATTTCCTTGCTGGCACACTTGAGCCTATCGCAGGACGTGTTCCCGTAAGAGTTATTGATGACCAGAGAGTTCGCGTTTATGCTGTAACTGATGGCAATAGCGGAATAGTTCTTCAGGCTGTTATTGATGGTTTCGGTTTCTCACGTGGTGATGTTCAGATCATTCGTGAAAGAATGGAAGAGTTTGCAGCAGAAAACAATGTTGTAGCTATTAACGTTTCTGTTCTTCATCAGCACTCCTGTATCGATACTCTCGGTATGAACGTTCCTCTTGCTCAGGCACTTCTTTTCAATACAGGTAATGCTGCAGCAGGCGGTATTCTTGAAGACCTTAAGGTTGAAAAGAATCAGGAATTCATGGAAAACCTCTATACAAAAACAGTTCTTGCTATGAAACGCGCTGTTAAGTCAATGAAGCCCGGTCAGCTTTACTATGGTGCAGCTGATATTGGTGAGCTTATTTACGACAAGCGTGAACCCAAGGATTTCGATCCCAACATGAACAGACTTCGTTTCGTTCCCGATGATGGTACAACAGAAACATGGGTTCTTGAAGCAGGTATTCACTGCACAATGCTTGGTGCAGGTCCTGATGAACTTACAGCAGACTTCCCTTACTACGTTGAAAGAAAAATCAAAATGGAAACAGGTGCAAACGTAGTTTATGTTCAGGGTGCTGAACTTGCTATTACAACCGATTGCGATACACTTGAATTACCTGAAGATATTGATGGTATCGATAGAATGATTGCATATGGTGAAGCAATTGCTGAAAGAGTTATTGCAATTGATAACGATGTTGCTCTTGATCCTGTTCTTAATATCAAAATGCAGGAAGTTCGTCTTGATGTTACAAACGAAATTCTTACACTTGCATCCCGTGAAGATGTTCTTAATCCCGTTATTGTTAAGACAGAAGACGATTATCAGATGATTACAGAAATCGGTTATATGGAGCTTGGTAACAAGGTTGCTATCTTCCTTTGCCCCGGTGAGTTTGATCCTCTTCTTATCTACGGTGGTCCCGAATCAGGCGATGCAGCTTGGTATGGCGAAGAGTGGCAGTATGCTCCTCTTAAAGATTTCACATCTTGTGAATATGTAATGGTTTATGGTCTTAATAATGACCAGGCGGGATATGTCCTCAGAGATAACGAATACCATTCAATGTTTACAGAGAATGAAGAAATCAACGTTATTTCTAATAAAGCAGGTTCAACATTTGTTGAAGCATTTATGGGTCTTATTGAATCCACAAAACCCGCTGTTTAATTGAATGCTATAAAGAACCCTCCCATATGGGAGGGTTTTATTTTTATTTACATTCTTTTAATGCTTTGTCTATTTACAAAAAATGTTGTATTGTGTTATACTATTATATATATCTATAACTATGCCCATGTGGGTTGAAAGGCGAAATATCAATGGAAAGAAAAAGCGGTGTGTTGTTACATATATCATCTCTCTGGGGAGAGTATTCTTGCGGCGGCTTTGGAAATGCAGCCAAGGAATTTATAGATTTTCTTTCAGATAGCGGTTTTTCTTATTGGCAGGTTTTACCTTTTGGTATTGTAGACGAGTGCAACTCACCGTACAAATCCTATTCCACTTTTGCAGGAAATCCATATTTTGTTGATTTGGAAAATTTATACAAAAAGGGTCTTTTGACAGATGAGGAGTTAAATGTCTCCAGACAGAACACACCTTATTCCTGTGAGTTTGAAAGATTAAGTGAAGAAAGAGTAGCTTTGCTTATAAAAGCTTCACAAAGAGTGGGTCAAGAAGAAAAAGATAATATTAATTCTTTTATTGACAACAACAGGCACCTTAAAGATTTTTGTGCCTTTATGGCTTTTAAAGATGCAAATGGAAATAAGGAATGGACTCTTTGGGACAATAAAGATTATAGTGAGATTATTGAATTCGGTTGGCGTTTTATTCAATATGAATTTTTTACTCAATGGGCAGAGATTAAAAAATATGCTAACAAAAAAAGAATAAAAATTATAGGCGACGTGCCTATTTATGTTTCCTTTGATTCTTCGGATGTGTATTTCAATAAAGCTTTGTTCCTTATTGATGACAATAACAAAATGACCGATGTAGCAGGTGTGCCGCCGGATTATTTTGCTGAGGATGGTCAGCTTTGGGGCAATCCCCTTTATGATTGGTCGGCAATGGAGAAAGAAGATTTCAAGTGGTGGAAGGACAGGGTGTCCTCTTATCTTGAACTTTTTGATGGAATAAGAATCGATCATTTCAGGGCTTTTGAAAGCTTTTGGGCAGTTAAGGGTGATGCTAAAACAGCTAAAGAGGGCAAATGGGTAAAAGGTCCCGGAATGAAACTGATAAATGCAATTAAAAGTGTTGCGGAAGATAAACTTATAATTGCAGAGGATTTAGGTGATATAACTAAAGAGGTTATAGAGCTTGTAGAAGAAAGTGGCTTTCCCGGAATGAGAGTTTTCCAGTTTGGTTTCTTTGGCGGCGATACACCTCATAAACCCTACAACTACATAAACAATTGTGTAGCCTATTCGGGCACACATGACAATAACACGCTTTTAGGTTATCTGTGGGAAACTCCTATTGACCAGAAGAATGAAATTATGCGCTATTGTGTGTGCGACGAAAACCAGTGGAATGAAAAGGGTTGCAGAGCCATAATCAGAACAATTATGGCCAGTAATGCAGGTCTTGCCATTTTCCCTGTTCAGGATTTACTTGGTTATGGTAGCGATACTCGTCTTAATGTTCCCGGAAGGGCAGAGGGGAATTGGCTCTACAGAATAACAAAAGACCAATTGAATTTAATTAATAAGAACGAATTAAAAGAATTAAACAGACTTTATGGTAGGTAATATTATGGCAGATTTAAAAGATATAACTCTATATTTACTTGATATGGATGGTACAGTTAATCTTGGCTATGACCCGATTGATGGAGCAAAAGAGTTTCTTTGTACTCTAAAAAAACAGGGTAAGAACTTTATTTTCCTTACCAATAATTCCTCAAAAAATGCAATGGACTATGTTGAAAAAATGCGTTCGTTGGATTTCCCGTGCGAAAAGGAAAATGTTTTCACCTCGGGTATGGCTGCAGGAATGTTCTTACAGGAAAATAAAAAGGATTCTTTGGTTTACGTTTGTGGAACAGAATCTCTTAAAACAGAACTGAAAAAATACGGTGTAAACATCAGTGAAGATGGTGTTGGTGCAGATACTGTCCTTTTAGGTTATGATACCGAGCTTGATTATAAAAAAATCCGTATCGTTTGTGACCTTCTAGATGGGGGTGCAGATTATTACGCAACAAATATTGATATGGTTTGTCCCATTGAAGGGGGCCGTTATCTGCCTGATTGCGGAAGCTTTGCAGATATGTTTGAAAATGCGGTAAAAAGAAGACCGATATTTCTTGGTAAACCCGACAGAACAATGATTGACATTCTGGCAAAAAGGGAAGGTGTTCCCTATGAACAGATTGCAATGGTGGGGGATAGAATTTATACTGATGTTAAAACCGGTATAAATGCAGGCGTGACCTCTGTGCTTGTTCTTTCAGGCGAAACAACATTGGAGGATTATGAAAAAAGTGATGTAAGACCCGAATTTGTTCTGGGTTCAGTTAAAGATATTTTAGAGGCTATTAAGTAAGGAGGAGAAGATTTGTTTAAAAGATTTATTACATTATTAACAGTTATGGCACTTTTGCTTTCCACTTTCTCCTTGAGTTTTTCTGTGAATGCATCATATACAGATGATACTCTTTATGGCGATGCTAATGGTGATGGGGTAGTCAATACAGAGGATGCCCGAATTGCTCTTCAGATGGCATCAGGTGTTATTGCTGTAGAAGATGATGAACAGTTAAAAAGAACTGATGTGAATTTTGATGGGTACGTTACTATTTTTGATGCCCGTCAGATTCTTCGTGGTGCGGCAGGTCTTGCCTCCCTTCAGCCCGCAGGTGCTTTTAGTGGATTTGATGGTGGTGGAATATTCAATAACGAGGAAAGTCTTGTTGCATATTTCAATGCTTATCTTAACAAAATTAAAGTTGTTGAGAATGAAGAAACTAAATATATAGCTGCAACAATAACAAAAACCGAGGCGGACCAGCTTGATGATAGTGAGGATGGTTTCAATATAGCAGAGGTTGAGTTACCTGCCCTTAGTTTTGGTGGAAGTGCAGAAGGCGTTGCACAGATGGTAAGGGATAACTTAACCGAAGATGACAAAGAAAATGTTGTTACAGTTATACCTTACGGTAGTACTGATTTTTCTTTGGTTTCAGTTGAAAATGAGGATTATGTTTCAAAACTTACTGTTTCCGATGTTTTCGGTTCAAGGGCATCATACGATGCTGAATTAGGTGAAATAACAATAGAAATAGCTCTTCCGAATACAGAAGTAGAAATGGCAACACAGTCACCGTATGCAAAAGTATTCAATACTTCTGATATGATTGCTGAACAGAACACAACCTTGATGAAACTTATTAAAGTAAGTTCAGGAGAGGGTGCAAGTCTTCGTGAATTTAAGAACTGTGTCCTTACAATTGTAGTTGATGCGGCAACAAGCAATGTTAAATCATACATTGTAACTTATCAATCAGAAGTGTATGTTTCTCAAGCAACTGTTGGTATAGGAAATACTTTAAGTGCAAAACTTAAAGGAATTAGATTTAAGAAAAACCACTCTGTAAAATATGAGGATTTCCAGTGGCCGAAATAAAATATTAATTTTGGGGGAATAGATATGAAAAAATATGTTCTCGCCCTTGATCAGGGTACAACAAGTTCAAGAACAATTGTTTTTGATAAAAAAGGTAGAATAGTTTCAAAAGCACAGTATGAATTTGAACAAATATACCCCAATACAGGTTGGGTTGAACACAATCCTTATGAAATTCTTGATTCACAGCTCCGCTCCCTTTCTGCAGCTATTGAATATGGTAAAATTGACCCCAAGGAAATTGCTGCTATTGGTATCACTAACCAGAGGGAAACAACAATTCTTTGGGACAAAGATACAGGGAAACCCGTTTACAATGCAATTGTGTGGCAGTGCAGAAGAACCGCAGCAATTTGCGAAAAATTAAAAGAAAGCGGACTTGAAGATTACGTAAAGGAAAAAACAGGTCTTCTTATTGATGCATATTTCAGCGCAACCAAAATCAAATGGGTTTTAGATAATGTTCCGGAGGCAAGAACTCTTGCTATGGATGGCAAACTCCTTTTTGGTACAGTTGAAACCTGGCTTATCTGGAATTTGACAAACAAACGTGTACATATTACGGATTATAGTAATGCTGCAAGAACAATGCTTTTCGATATCGAAAAGCTTTGCTGGGATGAAAAACTTTGTAGCGAACTAGGTATTCCTATGAGTATTCTTCCGGAAGTAAGAGAAAGCAGCTCACTTTACGGTTATGTTTCAGAAGATGTTCCCGGGCTCAAATCCCTTGCCGGTATTCCCATTTCAGGTGCTATCGGTGACCAGCAAGCTGCTCTTTTTGGTCAGGCTTGTTTCAAAGCAGGTCAAGCAAAGAATACATACGGTACAGGATGCTTCCTTCTCATGAATACCGGTAACAAGCGTATTCACTCTAAAAATAATCTTATTGAAGGTATTGCTTGGGGTATAAATGGTAAGGTTACTTATGACCTTGAAGGCAGTGCATTTAATGCTGGTTCAGTCATAAAATGGCTTCGTGACGAATTGCGTCTTATTTCCGAGCCAAGTGAATGTGATTTCCTTGCAGAGAGTGTTAAGGACTCCAATGGTGTTTACCTTGTTCCGGCTTTTACAGGTCTTGGTGCACCGTATTGGGATATGTATGCAAGAGGTTGCATTATGGGACTGACCCGTGGTGCTAACAGAGCTCATTTTGCAAGAGCTGTGCTTGAAAGTATTGCTTTCCAGGTTACAGATCTTGTGGAAGCTATGTCCAAAGACAGCGGTATTCTTATGAGCGAAATGCGTGTTGATGGTGGTGCATCTGTAAGTAATATTCTTCTTCAGATACAGTCGAACCTTACCTCATCAAAGGTAAATCGTCCTAAGCTTGTTGAAACAACCGCACTTGGTGCTGCTTATATGGCAGGTCTTGCAGTTGGCTTCTGGGAGGATTTTGACGAAATTGAGCGTGTTCGCGAGGTTGACAGAATCTTTGTCCCGACTATTGATAGCGAAACAAAAGACTCAATGCTTAAAGGTTGGCACAAAGCTGTAGAACGTTCCCGAGAATGGGAAGATAAATAATTTGATTATATAACGCATTTTCGTGTTTTGCTCAACTTGACGTACCTTTGTACGCCTGCGTTTCGCAATTCCACGAACCTGACGTAATCTAAGCAAATTATGATTTGTGATTTTTGATGTATAGAAGTTTTAGCTCACAATTTCGCAAATCTACTACAATAAAAAATTCTTTTTAGTTATATTTAATTTTTGTTAGCCGCTAACTGCTATTTGCCAAACTGGCAACTGGTAGCTGGCGACTGGCAATTTTATAGGAGTATTATGAATACAGAAATACTTATTATATTATTCGGCGCATTAACTGTTGTACTGACAATTGTTTGCATTGTTCTTCTTCTTTCTTTGAAGAAAAACAAGAATGATGCTGCTATTTACGAAGAGTTTCGCCGTAACCGTGAGGAAATGGCTAGGGCGGGTAAAGAATCCCGTCAGGAAACTATAGTGGCTTTGGATAAAATAGAAGGTAAATTAAGTCAGATGCTTAAAGAGAATTACCAAAGCAGAATAGACCTTGTTGAAATGGTTTCCACATCCTTGAAGGCTATACAAGAGCAGAACATTCAAAGCTCCGAAAGACAGTCAAAGGTAATAGGTGAATCCATTTCCAAGATGCAGGAAAGTAACGAAAAGAAGCTTGAGGAAATGAGAGTAACGGTTGATGAAAAGCTTACTGCAACTCTTTCAACCCGTCTTAATTCTTCATTTAAAACTGTTTCAGAGCAGCTTGAGAATGTTTATAAATCGCTCGGTGAAATGAAAGAACTTTCTCAGGGTGTTACAACAAATGTTACATCTCTTAACAGAATCCTTACTAACGTTAAGGCGAGAGGTACCTGGGCAGAGGTTCAGTTAGAATCTATTCTTGACCAGACTATTCCCGGGCTTTATGTTAAGAACTATTCACCTAAAAACAATAGCGAGCATGTTGAGTTTGCTATTCGTTTCCCTAATAGCGATAAAAATGGCGAGGACATTTTCTTACCAATTGACTCGAAATTCCCCTTGGAAGATTATGTTCGTGTTTGCGATGCGGCAGACAGGGCAGACCCGGATGGCTTACAGGCAGCAAGAAAGGCTCTTGAAGATAGAGTTCTTGCAGAAGCTAAGGATATAAAGAAATATATTGTTGTTCCACAGACAACTCCTTTTGCAGTTCTTTATCTTGCAACGGAGGGTCTTTATGCAGAAATTGCCTCTTCAAAAAGTGGTATTGCAGAAAAACTTCAGGCACAGAATGTTATGATTGCAGGTCCTTCTACAATAACTGCACTTCTCAATTCCTTTGCTATGGGCTTTAAGGCTATGGCAATTAATGAGAAGGCTGATGAAGTCAGAAAGCTTCTTGGAGCAGCAAAGACACAATACGAAAGCTTTGGCAATGTTCTCGAAAAAGCGAGAAAGAAAATTGATGAGGCAGGCAGATCTCTTGACGAAGCCCGCCATAGAAACGATATTATTCAAAAGAAGCTTAAAGGCGTTGAAGCCCTTGAAACCGGTGTTGCCGGTGATGTACTTGAAATAACCGAATATACAGAATAAATAAAAGATGTTGGATTTTATGAGAAAATCCAACATCTTTTTTAATTTTTAAAGCTTTGCGGTAAAGAATCTCTTTTCTGAACACAGAACAAAATCAAAGGTCTTTTCTTGCTTGTAGTCGATTCTTTTGCCATCTTTTTTGATAATATAGCCCTCGTATCGCAAGGTTGTTTTGCCGTTTTCTATTTCGCCTGAAATCGCAATATTATAGGCTAAACCGCCTTCCTTACTGTGTTCAGCAAGTTCAAGCACAATAGGGTCATTCCATTTCATAACTTCATCAATTTTTCTTCTTTGTAGAGGAGAATCAGGCAAAAAACCGGCTACTGCTGTAACGATACTCAAATGCTCACTGTGAAATTCTTTTTCAAATTTATCACTGCTTGAACCCACCAGTTTTCCGACACTGATAGTTGGGTAGGAGGTGTAATACCAGATACCCACTATTGAAAATGTGATAACCAATGCAAGAACAAGTGCTAATATTTTTCTTGTCATGAGAAACCCTCCTTATTGTTCGTAAGGAATAACATAGGATGAATATGTTCCGTCTGTGTATTTTACGAAAATAATTCTGCCGTTGTTTAAGATGTTATATGCTATATAGCCTTTTTCTGTTAAAGATTTTATCTGAAGCTTATCTGTTACTTCCTTTACAGGTGGCTTAGTGTAGCCTGCTTCTTCGGTATTGAAGCAAATAGCTATAAATCCGTCAGAGCCGGATGTGAAGAATGGCTGGTGGATTTCAGCATTTTTGCTTTCACTTAAGGTTTGATTTTCCCAAACAGAATAATCCCTGATGTCGCTAACCAAAACCTCTTCTATTTCTTTTTTGCATTCAAAATGCTTGTAGAGGTCAAGGTCTTTGAGTGCTTTTACAGTGTTTCTCATATTGGGGTTAATGTAGAAATTTAAACATTTTGCTTCGTTTGGTGCGTAATTGTTTTGATAAGATGCAAAGCTAAAGGAAAGTGTACCAATTTGTGTTTCTTCGGGAGTAAACCAATCCGAAGAATTTAATTGACAAATATCTTTATAAATAGCATTTTTTAGTTTAGTGAACTCTTGTTCTGTGATTTCATCAAGTACGGATTTTATTTCACCATCTCTTGTTTTAATGAGTATAAAAGCATAGTTGTCATAGTAATCCATAATATAGGGATGTTCACAACCTATTATGCTGTAACGTGGAGAAATATCAAGATTTTCAGTACCATTTAATTTTGGGAAAAGACAGTTCTTATACATTTCCTTTGCGGCTTTTGTGTCCCAGAGTCTGAGTATTTCTTCCGTTGCATCGCAACTAAGCTTTTCGTAATTTCTGATAATTTTTGAGCCATCATTAAGTGTGTATACAATTTCGAATCTGGAAGCAGATGTATCTTCACTCTTTTTTGAGGCTTTTTTATGTAGTTCAAGAATGGTTTCTATATCATTTTCATCGGTTATAACTAAAGCGGTGGTTGATTCGCAAATGTATTGGCGAATGAAATAAGGTTCCCCGTTAAGATTAGGGAAAAATTCATTGAATGGTGCTGTTATTTCTATTTTGGATATTTCTTCGGCTTTTGGTGTATTGTGATATGTTCCCAATACACCGGTAATACCTAAAATTGTTACTATACCGATAGTGCCGCCCAATGCTAATCCGCCAATTAGCGAGGTTTTTAGTTTTTTGTGGGTGAGGTGAATGACAAGTCCACTGATAATTGATGCTATGAAACCAAAAGCTGTGCCTAATACAATTACTAATAAGGTTACGCTATCGGAAACTATGGGTGAAAATTGGTCCTTGAAAGAACCAATAGCTATGGCAGAAAGGAAAAGGGGCGCGGTAAAGGAAATAATTATTGATATAGCTTTATTGTTACCCTTGAAGCCTGAACTTTCGGGCTTGAATTTTTTGCAGAAATAACGGTTAGCCAAAGCTATCGCTGCAACGCTTATTAAAATCCAAAATATTGAGTAGATTATCTGAATAATTGCATCAGAATCTAATGGTGTGTTTATGGGATGAGCAAAATTAAAACCTCTTGAAAACATAAGAGAAGAAATAAATATTGGGTCCGCTTTTACTAAAAAATCAGTAGTGTGTGAGTAGTATGGGCCGGCGTATCCGAAGAGAGATAAGTCAAAAATTATATCTGTTAAAGTTGCAGATGTTAAAGGTAAAAATGCTATGGACACTGCTCCTGCAACAGCTTCAATTGTTCTTCCTGTAAACACACAAGCCACAATTGAAATAGTGTAGCAAGTAAGGAATACTCTGATAACTCTTATAAGCTCAAAAAAGAACCAAGGAAACATATCAGCTTTAAATCCAAAGGTTTCTATGTTGAGCTTTAAGGCAATGAAGTAAGGAAGTATAATACAAAACAAAGCCAATGCTAATGGTATAACCAAACGATTTAAAAAAATTCTTCTTCTTTTTATACCAAAGCTCAAAAGTGTTGAGCAATATTTCTTTCTGTGTAAAAATTCAAATTGGGAAATACCCAAGGCCAAACCGCCTATTATAGCGAAAAGAAAAACATTTTCGTGCTCGGAACAGAAAAGGTATAAGGATGGAGTATCCGATGCGTGAAGAGATTGTTCAATATAAAAGGTTGTTTTCCCGGCCATTTTATCTTGCTCGGGATTCAGTACCATAAGGAATATTATAATTCCGAAAATTACAATCAGAAACGCAGACAAAACAGAAATACTGTTTATTAAATCTTTTCTTGCGATTAGTTTATTTGAAAATTGTTTTGATTTTTTCATTATCAGTCACAGCCTCCGTTTCCTCTGAAAATACTTCTTCCAATGTAAGAAGATTGGATTCGATGCTTTCTGCATCAAGCTCATTTATTTTTTGCATTTCTTTTTGAATATCTCCACAAACTATCATAGATACAGCTCTGCCGGAAAGTTTGATTTTACGGTAGTTGATACCTTTGAAAATGCTTTCCGTTACAGGTTGAGAAAACATCATTTTAACTCGTCTGAAATGCTCACTCACATCTTCAATAGCGCAGTTTAGAATAACTTTATTACCGTTAATAATTGCTATATGGTCGCAAACACCTGAAATTTCGCCTAAATCATGGGAGCTGATAATAACGGCTGCACCAGTGTCGTTAATGTATTCTAAAAGCAGCTTTCTTAAAAGCTCTTTTTTATGAGGGTCAAGACCATCAAAGGTCTCGTCAATAAGAAAATATTTTGGCTTTGTTGCAAAGGCAATAGCAAGTGCTGCCTGCTTTGTCATACCTTTTGACAGGCTTCTGACATTTTTCTTGATATCAAGTCCGAAAATATCTAAAACAGAATTTAAAATTTTAAATTCAAAATTCGGAAAGTAATTTGCATAAAACTTAGCAGCGCTTTTGATCGTTGCTCCAACAGGAAAATAAAAATTATCTGAAAGATAGAATAATTGTGCTCTTTCTTTTTCATTATCAAAAGACTCTTTTCCGTCTAGTAAAACGCAACCCTTATCAGGCTTGAATATTCCGGCGCATACATTCAACAAAGTGGTCTTTCCGCTTCCGTTGAAGCCTGCAAGACCTAAAACCGAAGCGTCTTCTACGGTTATATTAATATCGTCAATTGCTACGAAATCTCCATAGCTTTTTGTTACGGATTTAATTTCAATCATCATTATCACCCTTTTCGTAAATAGTTTTTGCCAGAGCAATAACTCTGTCAAGAGATACGCCTTTTGCTTTTGATGAAGCTAAAATGCGGTTTAGTTCCGCTTCTGCATTTTCTAAAACAATTTGATTAGCAACGGCATTTTCACTTACAAAAACGCCTTTCCCGGGGAGAGAATATGTAACACGTTCGGTTTCCAACTCCTGAAAAGCTCTTTTAACTGTATTAACATTTAACTCCAAGTCAGATGCCAATTGGCGTATTGAGGGTAATTTGTCGTGGGGTTTAAGTTCACCGATATTGATTAAATTAATTATTTGTTCTTTAATTTGTTCAAAAATCGGTGTTCGACTTCTGGGGTCAATAATAATCACTTCATCACCTCCTGAATTTAAGTGCAACTGTGATATCACACGTATTACAGTTATAAAATAGCATACCTTTTTATATTTGTCAACTGTTTTTTGTGAAAAGTGTTTTTGCAATGATTATTGGTGGATAGATAAAAATAAAACCGCTACTCGTAAGAGTAGCGGTTGATTTATTGAAGGTTGGAAATTATCAATATGTTGCTGCACCAATGAATCTAAGAAGAACATTGATGTATTCAAAGATAACTTTTACGAAGTGCATATCAGCAAATGTGGTATTAAAGCCTGCTGTACCGAATGTGTCGCGTATGATTTCTGTTCCACAATCAAGGCAGGTATTGGATTCTGTACCATTAGCAACAAATGAATGGTCGTTGTTGTATGTCCAAGAGTCTTCATTAACTACATGAGCCTGAGCATCATGTGTTTCGCCACAGCCTTCGCAAACAATAGCATGGTAGCCGGGGTTTGTTTCTGTATATTTGTTGGTTGTAATATTTACATAACCATCTGACCATTTGTGGTTAACCGTGATGGGTGTGTACATAACAAGGGCGCCGTTAACGAATGTTGCCACTTCGGAGTCATAGCATGTAAGTTTTTCGGAAACAGCAGGGCTAAACTTGAACATATGAGCATTTTCCTCATTGTATGTGAAAGTACCTTCTGCACCATTTGTAAGTTTTAACTGTAATTTTGTTCCTGTAGGATCAAATTTATCTGTATCGTAGTAATCTGTTTTTTCGGGTCTGCCGAGAATTACGATATTTGAAAGATCGATTGCGGGTAAGCCTTCAATTACGTCTGTTACAACAATATCCTTAGGTAAGTTTGCGCTAACGTCGGGAGTAGAGTCACCAAGAAGACCACCAAGGTCTACACCAACATCAAGGGGAGCAAGGAATCCTTTAACGATCAAGTTGTATTCGAGTTCACCAAAAACGTTTTCTGAATCAAACGCAACTGTGAACTCAACTGTAAATGCAGAACCTGCAAAATCTTCTGCTGTGAATACTTCAAAGAAAGCTTCCGGAGCAGTTTCGTCATATACAATACCATCAAGTGTTTTGATAGTACCGATGGTGAATTCAAATTCGTCAGAAGAACCGTCCAAAGCACCGATTTTTCTGTCGTTGATTGTAAGGTCAAAACTGAAGTTTTCGGGATTAAATGTATAGGTTTCGGGAATCTGAACAGTTGCCACACCGGTATATACAGAACCTGCTGCACCGGCACCAATGCTCATAACAGTAAAGAGCATTACAACGGCAAGAAATGTTGCAAGAATTTTCTTCATTTTAAATAACCTCCGTATTAGTTAATGCTTGTGAGCATCTGGATAAGTGGAACGAGAATCATATTGATGTAGCTAATGAGTGTTGCTTCTAATTCGGTTAAATTATTGCCATCAAAAAGATTAATAAAGGATTCTGAACCGGGAATTTTTTCTGTAACTGATGCGCCACAAATATCACAGTAACCTGTCTGAGTCTGTGCAACAAAGATGCCGCCATCGTTATTGGGGATCCATTCGCTTACAACGTGGTCTTCAAACTCATGAAGAGTGCCACATCCCAAGCAGAATTTACCGTGACCGTTACCCATAGGAGTAAGTTCACCGAGAACGTGATTAACAACGATTTCAACAGAACCAACATATGCGTTGTCGTAGTAAACAGCTACCTCTGTAGGAATAACAGCACCAACTTCGTCTGTATTAACGGAAAGCAATTCGTTAAGTGCAGGGTCGAAACGGAACTTGTCATCGTCTGTAGTGTAGGTGACGATAGTTCCTGCATCAGTTGCGATTACAATTCCGATAGGGTTAAAATATTCGGAATCAGTGTACGCTGTTTTTATGGGGCCTGAGATGATTGCACTTGCTGTTGCAGCAAAGGATGATACTGCAAGGGGCAATACAAGCATAACAACCGCCAAAAGGACAGCTAAAGCTTTTTTTGTTTTCATGATAATTTCCTCCAAAATATCTTTATATGTACCGATATTATAACACAGTTATTTCCAAATGTAAATACACAAAATACAGTCAAATTATTATATAAATTGTATAAATATTGGGGTTTAGCACAAATCGGGGGAAAAACAGCGTTTTTTAGCCGGATTTTCAGGTTGACTAAATACTGTTTGAAGAGTATAATTTTTTTGGTGATATAAATGTTAATTAAAGGCTTTCAAAAGCTAACTTTGTTAGATTTTCCCGGAAGGACTGCATGTACTGTTTTTACCGGGGGATGTAATCTGCGTTGTCCATTTTGCCACAATGCTTTATTAGTTACAGAAATGGACGATGATTTTTTTGAAGAGCAGGAAATTTTTGAACACTTAGAGAAACGAAAAAAAGTTCTTGATGGAATTGCAGTTACGGGGGGAGAGCCTCTTTTACAAAAAGATATTGAACGCTTTTTGTATGAATTGAAGGAAACAGGAATTGCTGTTAAACTTGACACAAATGGTTGCTATCCAGAAAAACTTGAAGGGATTCTTCAGTTGGGCCTTGTAGACTATGTTGCTATGGATATAAAAAACTGTCCCGAAAAATATGGTATTACAGTCGGAATTGAAAACTTTGATATTGCACCTATTAAAAAAAGTATTGACTTACTTAAAAATAGTGGAATAGAATATGAATTCAGAACAACCATAACAGAAAATTTCCATACCATTGATGATATAGAAAAGACAGCCCAATGGATTCAGGGAGCAAGACACTATTATTTACAGAATTTTGTTGATTCCGGTCAATTGATTGATAACAGGTGTAAAGGCGTAAGCAAGGCCACAATGTATGAAATGCTTGAAAAAGTGAAAAAATACATTCCAAATGCCGAAATAAGAGGAATTTAAATTAAATTACAAATCAATATCTACCACAATATATTGTTACAGAACACAATATGTTGTGGTATTATTTTTCTTTTTTGGAATTTCGACAAAATATTACACAAAAAGACGGGTTAATATATGTATAGTTTTACTATATTTTCACAAATAAGTGACAATATCTTGTGCCGTTCACGAAAGATTCTCGAAAACAAACACAAGATATTGTGTTTTATGTGTTGACAAAAGCGTCTGTATCTGCTATTATCATTTACGGTCGCTTCTGGGATGGGTGTCCCTTGAAGAAAAATGTATACAAAATTATGAAAGAAGGAGAAATATGTATCAGGTAATTAAACGTGACGGCAAAATTGCAGATTTTAATATTGAAAAAATTGCAATTGCTATCAAACAGGCTTTTGAAGCATGTAACAAACAGTATAATGACAATATCATCGATTTCCTTGCACTCAAGGTTACAGCAAACTTTGAACCCAAAATCAGCAACAATCTTGTTGCTGTTGAGGATGTTCAGGACAGTGTTGAATCTGTTCTTGTTCAGGCAGGCTACGCTGATGTTGCAAAGTCATATATTCTTTACAGAAAACAGCGTGAAAAAATCCGTAACATGAAATCAACAATCCTTGACTATAAGGAACTTGTTGATAGTTATGTTAAGGTTACAGACTGGCGTGTAAAAGAAAACTCCACAGTTACTTACTCAGTAGGTGGTCTTATTCTTTCAAACTCCGGCGCTATTACTGCAAACTATTGGCTTTCTGAAGTTTATGATGAGGAGGTTGCAAATGCACACCGTAGCGGTGACCTTCACATTCACGACCTTTCCATGCACACAGGTTACTGTGCAGGTTGGTCTCTTAAACAGCTTATTCAGGAAGGTCTTGGCGGTGTTCCCGGTAAGATTACATCTGCTCCTGCAAGTCACCTTGCAACCCTTTGCAACCAGATGGTTAACTTCCTCGGTATTATGCAGAATGAATGGGCAGGTGCTCAGGCGTTCTCATCATTTGACACATACCTTGCTCCCTTTGTTAAGGTGGATAACCTTGACTACAAGCAGGTGAAAAAATGTCTTGAATCTTTCATTTTCGGTGTAAATACTCCTTCACGTTGGGGTACACAGGCACCTTTCTCAAACATTACTCTTGATTGGACAGTTCCTGCTGACCTTAAAGATATGCCTGCTATTGTCGGCGGTAAGGAAATGGATTTCACTTACGGCGATTGTAAGAAAGAAATGGATATGGTTAACAAAGCTTTCATTGAAATTATGATTGAAGGTGATGCTCATGGTCGTGGCTTCCAGTATCCTATTCCCACTTATTCAATCACAAGAGATTTTGACTGGTCAGAAACAGAGAACAACAAGCTTCTCTTCGAAATGACTGCAAAATACGGCACACCTTATTTCTCAAATTATGTTAACTCTGATATGGAGCCCAGCGACGTTCGTTCAATGTGCTGCAGACTTCGTCTTGATCTTCGTGAGCTTCGTAAAAAGAGCGGTGGTTTCTTCGGTAGTGGTGAAAGCACAGGTTCTATCGGTGTTGTAACAATCAACCTTCCCAGAATCGCATATCTTTCAGAGAATGTTGAGGAGTTCTACAGAAGACTCGACAAACTTATGGATATTGCAGCTCGTTCACTTAAGGTTAAGAGAGATATTATTACAAAGCTTCTTGAAGAAGGTCTTTATCCCTATACAAAGAGATACCTTGGTACATTCAATAACCATTTCTCAACTATCGGTCTTATCGGTATGAATGAGGTTGGTCTTAACGCTAAGTGGCTCCGTAAGGATATGACACATAAGGAAACTCAGGAATTTGCAAAAGATGTTCTTAACCACATGAGAGAAAGACTTTCAGATTATCAGGAACTTTACGGTGACCTTTACAACCTTGAAGCAACTCCTGCTGAGTCTACAACATATCGTTTTGCAAAACACGATAAGAAGCATTATCCTGCAATTATCACAGCTAACGAAAACGGCACACCTTACTACACCAACTCTTCACATCTTCCTGTTGGTTATACAGCCGATATTTTTGAAGCTCTTGATGCTCAGGATGAACTCCATACACTTTACACATCAGGTACTGTTTTCCATGCATTCCTTGGTGAAAAGCTTCCTGATTGGAAGGCTGCTGCGGATATCGTAAGAAAGATTGCAGATAACTACAGACTTCCTTATTACTCAATCTCTCCCACATATTCTGTATGCTGTAACCACGGTTATATTGCAGGTGAGGAATACAGCTGTCCCGATTGTGGCAATGATACTGAGGTTTATAGCCGTATTACAGGTTACTATCGTCCTGTTCAAAACTTTAACGACGGTAAAGCTCAGGAGTTCAAAGACAGAAAAGTTTACGATATTTTCAATTCAAGTCTTAAAAAAGAAGAAAGAACAGTTGACCACGTTCATTGCGACTGTGGTTGTGCTGAAAAAGCAGTTGCTGCTGATAAAGATGCAAAGTTCGTTCTTTTTGCAACAAAAACTTGTCCTAAATGCAAAATAGCTGCTCAGCTTCTTGAAAAAGCAGGTATTGCTTATGAAAAACTCTTTGTTGAAGAAAATGTTGAACTTGCAACAGAATTGGGTCTTAAACAGGCTCCCACGCTTGTTATATATAAGGGCGATGTTGCTGAAAAAATAGCAGACCTTCCTTCAATTAAGACATTTATCGAATCTCTTTAATTAAGATAAAATGGGCTGTGAAAAACGTGTTTTTTGCAGCCCATTTTTACAATGGAGTTGAATTTTATGTATGATATTATAGTTGTAGGTGCCGGTCCTGCAGGACTTACTGCGGCACTTTATGCTCTCAGAGCATCAAAGAGTGTTTTGGTTATTGAACAGTCAACCTTTGGCGGGCAGGTAACATTCTCACCTAAAATTGAAAATTACCCAGGTATACCGGAAATGAGCGGCAATGAGTTTGCTGATAAACTTCTTGATCAGGTTCTTTCTATGGGTGCAGAGGTTGAAATGGAGAAAGTTACAGGGGTTTCTGATCAGGGTGCTCACAAAACTGTTTTTGCCGGTAATAAAGTTTTTGAAGCAAAAGCTGTTATTATTGCAGTTGGTGTTCGTCACAGGCAGTTGGGAATTCCGAAAGAAAATGAACTTGTAGGAAATGGTGTTTCCTACTGTGCAGTTTGCGATGGTGCATTTTTTAAAGGCCAGACCGTTGGTGTTGTTGGTGGCGGTAACTCTGCTTTACAGGAGGCAGTTCTTCTTTCTGACCTTTGTGAAAAGGTTTATGTGCTGCAGAATCTTCCTTATCTTACAGGTGAAAAGAAGCTTGTTGATATTCTTGAAAATAAAGATAATGTAGAATTTATTATGGAAGCGACTGTTGCTGAGCTTAAAGGTGAAAGCGAACTTTCCGGTGTGGTTCTCAATACCAAAGATGGAGAAAAAGAAGTTTCCCTTGATGGTCTTTTTGTTGCTATCGGTCTTGAACCGAAAAATTCAGCATTTTTGGATTGTGCTGCTCTCGATAAAAACGGCTATTTTGATTCAGATGAATCCTGTGTAACAAAAACAAACGGAATTTTTGTAGCAGGTGACTGCCGTCAGAAAAGTATTCGTCAGATTACAACCGCTACTGCAGATGGTGCTGTTGCAGCTCTTGCGGCATGCAGATACATTGATAACAGATAAATATAAATATTTTGTAAAATGACGATGATTTGTGGTATTCATCGTCATTTTGTGATATAATCTATTTGATTTTTGGATGTGAGGTGGGTTCCGTGGTAGAAATCGGAGAAGAAGAGGTTGTAAGCCTCGATAATATTGCCGATGGCATGAGTGAAATGAATCCCAATAAGAAAAAAGATAACAAAAATGCAAATAAAAATGGCAAAAAAAACAAACACAAGCTAAAGAAGAGCGTTGTTGCACTTTTGATGTTTGCAATTGTGCTTGTTTTAGGTGTAGTTGGGTATGTAACTGTTGTTTTCGGAAATATACCTTTTGTTGTTAAGTGGAGAAATATCTGGATCGAAACAGCAATGACAACGGACCAACATAAATGGTTGGCTACCTGGTTTTTCCCTGATAGCCTTATAGATGAGATTATGTCTGCTCAGGTGGATATTAAAGATATAAGTGTTACAGATACTAACCAAAAAGATAGTACCGATATTTTGGGGCAAAATGACCTTGTTGTAGGCGAAAAAGATAAATTCGGAAATAAAGTTTTTGTTAATGATCTGGAAGAAAATATTGTAATTTTAGAAATAAAAAAGACCAATTTTACAGGTAAGCTTGTACTTGTTGATGATCCTTCCAGAGTTTTTCTTGGAGCAACCGATTACAAAGGTTCACGTGGTGAATTTATCTGTGATTACCTTGAAAAAGAAAATGCCGTTGTAGGCGTTAATGCGTCGGGCTTTATTGACCGTGGTGGCGTAAGTCTTGGTGGAGAAATTGCAGGGCAATGTGTTTCCAAGGGAGAGTATTGGGGTAGGTATGATTCCCGTTATACTCTTGTAGGCTTTGATGATAAAAACAGACTTGTTGTCGGCGGTATCGAGGATTGGGAAGCTTACAATATACGTGATGGATTCCAGTATAAACCTACACTTATTCTTAATGGTGAAAAGGTGGTTGAGGATTCTGCAGGCTGGGGGCTTCAGCCCAGAACCGTTGTGGGACAATGTGAAAACGGAGTTGTACTTCTGCTTGTTATAGATGGCAGACAGGTTGGGTATTCCATAGGTGCCACAATGGAGGACTGTGCAGATATTCTTTTGCAATATGGTGCAGTTACAGCCGGTGCTTGTGATGGTGGTTCATCTTCTGTTATAGGTTACAACGGAGAGGTTATAAATAAGCCTTGTGCAAGAGATATGCCCACAGGCAGATATCTTCCGAATGCTTGGCTTGTTGCAAGAAAAGATTCAACCAAAAATGATAAATAAGGTGATAAAATGAAAAGGCAAGAGGCTTTTATAAATCAGAAACAGATGTTAAAAGGTGGTTTACATTGTCATACTACCCGTTCCGATGGAAAAGGCAACCCTGATGAAGTCATAAGACTTCACAAGGAGAATGATTATGATTTTCTCGCTTTGACAGACCATAAGATTTATAATTACAAAAACTTTGCTGAGGATGTTGATATAACTATAATCCCGGGTACAGAGTATGATAATACATTCGTAAGAGAGAATGGTTTTAGAACCTTTCATACAGTGTTTATAGGTCCTGATGATGAAACCAACGGCTATAAACAGGATGAAAGACTCCCCAGAGGTGAGGCTACAAATCAGGAAGAATTCCAAAAATATCTTGATGAGGCTCACGAAAAAAACAACCTTACCATTTACTGTCACCCACAATGGAGTTCAACACCGCCAAGGTATTTTGATAAATTAAAAGGTAATTTTGCTTTTGAAATCTGGAACAGCGGTTGTGCTATTGAGGATGATATGGATACCGATAATGGTATGTATTGGGACGAGCTTTTAGGTATGGGTATCAAAATTTTCGGTGTTGCTACTGATGATGGTCACGAAATGCATCAGCATTGTAAGGGCTGGGTAATGGTTAATGCTGAAAACAATGTTAAAGATATTCTTTCCTCCTTGGAAAGAGGTGCATTTTATTCTTCTTGCGGTCCTGTTATAAAGGATTTTTATGTGGATGCTGACAATGTTGTTCATATTGAAACAAGTGAGTGTGAAAGAATAATTTTCCAATGTGATAAGCACCCGGGAAGAATGATTGTTGCAGATGGTGAACCGCTTACAAGTGCTCAAAGAGATTTAAAAGACGAATATGAATACATTAGAGCAACAGTAATTGATAAAGATGGCAGAAAAGCCTGGACAAATCCAATTTTTATTAAATAAACAAACGACCCTGTCGAACAAAATTTTTGTTCGACAGGGTCGTAAAGTTTTACATGCTTTCGGGTGCCTCAATTTTAAGCATTGAAAGGACGTTTCTCATTGTGTTTCTTACACACATGCAAAGGAAAATTCTTGCCTGCATAAGTGAGTCGTCATCTACCATAACACGCTGTGCATTGTAGAAACGGTGGAATTTTGTTGCAAGTTCTGTTGCATAGTGGGTAATTCTTGCAGGGTCATAGGAATTAGCTGCAAAAATAATAACATTTGTAAGTGATGCAAGGTGAGCAATAAGGTCGGTTTCCTCATCACTTGTAAGAAGGGTGAGCTCTGCTTTTTCAGGCTTTCTGATTTTTACACCTTCGTTTTCAAGCTTCCTTAAAATACTGCAAATTCTTGCGTGAGCATATTGGCAGTAGTAAACAGGGTTCTGGTTGGATTGCTCAACAGCAAGGTCCAAATCAAAGTCCATTGCAGAACCGGCTTCTCTCATATTGAAAAGGAAACGAACTGCATCAATAGGTACTTCGTCAAGCAAATCAACAAGTGTAATTGCCTTGCCTGTTCTTTTTGACATTTTAACAGGCTTACCATCCTTCATAAGGTTAACAAGCTGCATAAGCACAACGTCAAGTCTGTTACCGTCAATTCCAACAGCTTCCATTGCACCCTTCATACGTGCAACGTGGCCGTGGTGGTCTGCACCCCAAACGTCAATACCTGTATCAAAGCCACGCTTTTCAAATTTGTTTCTGTGGTATGCAATATCTGCAGCAAAGTAGGTGGGGTTACCATTCTGACGCACAAGAACATCGTCCTTAAGTTCAAGTTTGTCAATATCTTCCTGTGATTTACCTTCTCTTTTAAGAATTGCTGTCATAACTTCGATGTTTTTGTACCACAAAGCACCATCTTTTTCATAGGTGTAGCCATTCTTTTTGAGAATTTCAATGGTTTCCTCTAATTCACCGCCTTTGTGGAGGGAAAGTTCGGAGAACCAAGTGTTGTAATCAATACGATATTTTGCCATTGCGGCTTTCATTGTAGCAATGTTTTTGGGAAGTGCAAATTCAACAAGAGATTTTCTTCTATCTTCTTCAGAAGCATCAAGGAGCTTGTCGCCATTTTCATTAATATAGCTCTGAGCAAGAACTCTTATATCGTCACCATGGTAGCTGTCTTCGGGGAGTTCAATGAAATTCTCACCCTTAAGGATTTGCTGATAACGAACAGAAAGAGAAAGACCGAATTTATCAATCTGGTTACCTGCATCGTTTACATAGAATTCTCTTTCAACATAGTAGCCTGCCCAGTCAAGAACTGCTGCCAGGCAATCACCAAGTGCACCGCCACGTGCATTACCCATGTGCATAGGTCCTGTGGGGTTTGCTGAAACAAATTCTACGTTGATTCTCTTACCCTTACCAAAATCACTTCTGCCGTAGTTATCGCCACAAGCATCAATATCAAGAAGAATATCTGCATAAAACTCGGGTTTTAAATAGAAGTTGATAAAACCGGGACCTGCAACCTCGCATTTCTGGAAGAATGTATTTTCAAGATCGATTTTTTCAAGAATGTGCTCTGCAATTTTTCTTGGAGGCATACGAAGAGCTTTTGAAAGCATAAATGCACCATTTGCAGAATAGTCACCATTTTTCCGGTCTGCGGGGATTTCTGTTTTGAAGTTAGGAATTTCTGTTTCAATAAATATGCCATCCGCAATATTGCTTTTTATTGCTGCTGTTACAGAAGAAATAATCTGTTCTTCTGCGATTTTAACTAATTTTGACATTTTTAAACCTCATTTATTTTCATTAAAAGATTATTTTCACCAATGATTTCTCCGTTGCTTTCAAGTTGATAGCAAAGAAGGATTTTACCTGAAACATCAGGGATTTGGGCATTAACCCTCTGGGCAACAATGTCCATATTCATTTCTCCAAAAGGAGTTTTGTAAATACAGGAGTGAGTTTTGCCCTCCTCAATAAGAAAAGTGGTTTCATAAACACCTTTTCGGCTCATTTCAATAAAGTTATTGTTTATGATTTTTATAACTGTTTCACATTTGTCCATTTCTGCATCCGGCTCTATATAGGAAATGACTTTCAAACCGTCAATTTCCTGCAATGTGCCATGAGCTTTAAGTTTGCTGCTTTCCCTGTCGTCACAATATTGTTGTTCGCTGATGAATTCTATTTCAACTTTTCTCATTTCATTCTTTCCTCAGCGTATTCTATCAGCTTGTCGATAAGGTCGGAATATGCAACGCCAACCTGACCGAAAAGTTTTGGGAACATTGAAATAGATGTAAAGCCGGGGAGGGTGTTGATTTCGTTAAGATAAATTGTTCCGTCCTCTGCTAAGAAGAAATCAACTCGGGAAAGACCTGTGCAACTCATAGTTCGGTAAGCATTAACTGCTGCTTGGCGCACTCTTTCGCTTGTTTCAACAGGTAAATCTGCAGGAATTGCAAGTCCTGTTGAATTGTCGATGTATTTTGCCTCATAGTCATAAAACTCTGCGGTGGGGAGGATTTCACCAACGCAGGAAGCCACAGGATAGTCATTGCCCATAACAGCACATTCAATTTCTCTGCCTATAAGAGTTTCTTCAAGCACAACCTTGTAGTCATTAGCAAAGGCAATATCAAGAGCCTTTAAAAGTTCAATATGGTTGTGAGCTTTTGAAATGCCTACTGAAGAGCCTGCGTTTGCGGGTTTAACGAATATGGGGTAGCCTAATTTCTGTTCAATAACATCGAAATTAACTCTTCCGTCTTTGTAATCTGTTTCGGTAAATGCTACCCATTTTGCACCATTTATGCCTGCTGCATCTGCAAGAGTGTTTGTAACTGCTTTGTCCATACACATACCGCTTGCAAGGGGTGTACAACCAACATAGGGAATACCTGCAAGCTCGAAAATTCCCTGGATTGTGCCATCTTCACCATTTTTGCCGTGAAGCACGGGGAAAATGACATCAATTTTAACTTTTTCGTAAGCACCCATATCGTTGAGGATTATAAGAGCCTTATCTTTTTTGTCGGGAGAAAGTACAGCAGGTGTAGTATCTTTATCATTGAACCAGGAATTGTTTTCAATGGAATCAATGTCACCTGTGTAAAAATACCATTCGCCGTCTTTAGTAATACCGAGGGTGAGAACATTATACTTTTCTCTGTCGATATTTCTTAAAACAGAAGCAGAGGAGCGAAGAGAAACCTCATATTCGCTGGAGCAACCACCGAAAATTACAAGTAAGTTTTTCAAAAAATCACCTTATTACATAATAACATAAATATACAATCTAAATGATACCACAATAATTTTATTAAATCAATTATTAAATACTATGATATTTTAATAATACTGTTTACCTTTTTAGATAAAAATGCTACAATTATATTATAAAATTAGTTTAAGGCGGTTTTGTTTATGGAACTTAAAAATATTCTTAGTCATGTTGACCATACACTATTAAAGCAGGAATCAACCTGGGAGCAGATAAAGGCAATTTGTGATGACGGAATAAAATTCAATACTGCAAGTGTTTGTATTCCTCCGAGCTATGTAAAAGAGTGTGCGGATTATTGCGGAGATAAACTTTCAATTTGTACAGTTATCGGTTTTCCAAATGGTTACAATACAACCGCCTGCAAGGTTTTTGAAACTGCAGATGCAGTTAAAAACGGTGCAGAAGAAATTGATATGGTTATAAATATCGGTTGGTTAAAAGATAAGAGATATGACGACATTTTAAATGAGATCAAAGAAATAAAAAAGGCTTGTAACGGCAAAATTTTAAAGGTGATTATTGAAACCTGCCTTTTAACCGACGAAGAAAAGGTTAAAATGTGCCAGCTTGTAACCGAAGCCGGTGCAGATTTTATTAAAACCTCCACAGGATTTTCAAAAGCCGGTGCAACCTTTGACGATATTGAGCTTTTCTCAAAAAATATTGGAGAAAACATAAAAATGAAAGCTGCGGGTGGAATAGCATCACTTGACGATGCAGAAAAATTCCTCTGTTTAGGTGCAGAGCGTCTTGGTACAAGCAGAATTGTATCAATTGCAAAAAGTGAAGAGGGAAGCGGTTATTAAATAACTACTACCGCTGTAAAAGTTTGCAAAGAAGGAGGCAGAAGAATGAAACTCAGCATGGAAACAATGTATGTCCCTGTGGCTAATATTCAGCAAAAAAGGGATATGATTACGGATTGGCGTTTTACAAGTGACAAGGCATCAAAATATTCACTTCTGGCAGCTCTTGTGTCAGTTCTTGCCACCCTAACCATGAAATATTTCAAGGACGACTTTTACTTTATTTTCCTTGGCAGTTGTGCGTTATTTATTTTGGGAGCAGTTTTTTGCAGGAAGTGGTACTTTTCTGCTTATATGTCTGTAATTATAGGTTTGCTCGTTACTTGCTCGTGGGCATCTTTTGGCTTGAGTAAAGATAATATACCTGAAATTCTTTGCTTTGCTGTTGTGTGCATAATTCAATTTATTCCGATTATTTACAGTTGCAGATGTATTTATAATTATACCCCTGTTTTTAAGGAATTAAAGAAATGTAAGGGCTTCCCTAATTTTATTGCGAATACGGCAGATATTTATGGCGATAAAATATATATTAAAGATGCACCAGTATCAGATAAGACACAGGCATCACACAATCCATTTAATACACAGGCTGATATTCGCTCGGAGGAATTCCGCAGAGAGCAGAATTTGAAAGTAGCCGGTGAGCGTAAGGTTATTGAGAAGAATTACGTAAAAACTTACGAACAGGATAGGATATCTTCCGATAAAGATATAGAGTACAAATATGGCTTTTCTCTTTTGGGAAAAGAAATTAAGTTTTTCCATAATGACATTTCTTCTTCTTCCTTTGAAGAGAAAAAAAGGCTAATGTATCAATGGAATCATTATATAAAAGAAGCGGAGCGAGATTTTTTTATACCTATATTTTTAATGATGGTAAGCATTATGGGTGCAGGTCTTGGAAGTACAAAAGGTATTCTTATGTACGCATTTGTTCCTCTTTACATTATGTTTTTTAACTACCTTAAAATGAGCAAGGCTTTTGCTCCGTATGGAATATTTGTAGTTGTTTTGCTATATTTTGGTGCTGTTATGAATAATGTTGTATCGGCAGGAATTGCAGTTGGTTTTTTGGTTTGCTCTTACAGGGTTTGGCGGGCCTGTATTATGTGCATTATTAACAGACCTATATATAACGCATTATCCAAAGAGGAGGGCTTCCCTTCATTTATAAGGAATACTTCAGATTTATATGGCGATGAAATGTATATTGTTGAAAAGCAGGATACTGTTAAAAGAAGAGGTTTAAGCGAAAATGAAAAAATAGTTATGAATATAGGCTTTGACGAAAAACCTAAAAAAGAAGATAAAGCGTGGAATGCTTTTGATTATATGGATGAAGAAAGGGAAGAAAATAATGAAAATTGAAGCTAAAAGAACAGTAAATGAATTTATTTACCCACCTAAAACAGTAACAGACAGCTGCCACGCTTCAACTGTTTTGCCCTTGCCGAATGGCAATGTTGTTGCCGCTTGGTTTGGCGGAACAAGAGAGGGGAACGATGACGTTAAAATATGGGTAAGCATCCGCGAAAATAAAAAATGGGCAGAGCCATACAGCATTGCAGTAAATGGTGAGGAACTTCCTCATTGGAATCCTGTTCTTTTCTTAAGAGAAAACGGAGAAATTATTTTATATTTCAAATATGGTAAACCCATTCCAAAATGGGTAACATATTACAGTATTTCCAAGGATGGCGGTAAGAGCTTTTCAGAGCCTAAAGTCCTTGTTGAAGGCGATTTTGACGGGGGCAGAGGTCCCGTTAAGAACAAGTCTATACGACTTTCTGATGGAACGGTTGTCGCTCCTGCATCAAAAGAAGATTTTAAAATAAAAAGAAACTGGAAATGCTTTGTAGATATTTCAAAGGATGACGGCCTTACTTTTGAACATTCTAATTTTGTTATAAGACCGAAGAAAAATCTTAAGCCTGTCAGCATGATTCAGCCTACCTTGTGGGAGGATGCAAATGGTCTTCATATGCTTGTGAGAACAGGGGTGGGTTCTATTTATAAAAGTGACAGCAAGGATGGCGGCAAAACCTGGTGTAAGGCTTATGATACAGGAATGCCTAACCCCAATAGCGGTATTGATGTTGTGCAACTGGACAATGGCGTTTTAGTTCTTATAATGAATCCCATTTCGGAGAACTGGGGCGACAGAGCACCACTTGTACTTATGTATTCGGAAGATAATGGGGATAATTTTACAGAGTTTTTCTCATGCGAACCCACAACGGGTGACCACGAATTCAGCTATCCTGCAATTACCGCAGTTGGAACCACTCTTCATATTACATACACTCATGAACGAGAGGGTATAGTGTATCAAAAAATAGAACTTTCTTTTTGAGGCTTTTTATGAAAAAAAATGAATTAAAAAATTTGGTTGTTACCGCAATGCTTCTGGCAGTCGGACTTGTTCTACCTTTTTTGACAGGTCAGATTCAGCAAATCGGTAATATGCTTTTGCCAATGCATTTCCCTGTTATTTTATGCGGACTTATTTGCGGTTGGAAATATGGTTTAGGGATAGGCTTCATATTACCCATTTTGCGCTCGGCAATATTCGGTATGCCTGTTATGTATCCAAATGCAATTGCTATGGCATTTGAATTGGCAGCATACGGTTTTTTCGCAGGCTTTTTATTCTCCCACGCAAAATGGCAATGCATCAAATCCTTATATCGTTGCCTTATTATGTCAATGCTTTTAGGCAGAGTCGTATGGGGTGTGGTAATGACTGTTATTTTAGGTCTTGGTGCAGATGGCTTCTCACTTACCGCCTTTTTAACAAGTGCATTTATAAATGCTGTTCCCGGAATAATTGCACAACTTATTTTAATTCCCGGCATTATGTTAGCTCTTGATAAAACTCACTTTGTTCGTTTTAAGAATGCGAAGTGCGGAATGCGGAATGCGGAATGAAGCCGCCAGTCGCCAGATGCCAGATGCCAGAATAGTAGTGGCAAGTTTCGGGACGTGAAATGCACCGTAGAATAATAAAGTTGATGGTGGTTCATACCTGCCTTCGAAGGCGGGGGGACCACCTTTTGATTTGTTTTTTTAGTAGTGTTACAAACGAGCAGATATTTAAAATTAATAAATAAAGTTGGTCGGGTGGTGGGTGGTTCTCTACGCGACCAAAGGAGCGTAGTTGAAGCATTAGCTTCAATTAACTACTACGGTATTTTTGTTAATAAATAAATTTGTAAATGTTGACTAAAACGTTAGACTATGGTATATTAACTTCAGGGTGATGTTATGATTACATATAATGAATTAATGAAAATTTTTACTGAACCTTCAAATGAGGATTTTTGTATAGAGATAAATTTTAGCCTTACTAGTAATGAAAAATATCAAAACTGTTGGATGGGAAAAGCAAAAAAAGCCAAACAAGAAACATTTTGGTTTGGATTAACTGAAGATGGTTCTGAAGCGTATGAATATGAAGATTTTGCTGCTTTTTCGTCCGCACAAGTTTTTAACGGAAAATCTTTGAAAGAGATATGGTCTGATATTGAGTTGTTATCTATTGATGGTTGTGAACCCGAAGAAAGAATACAAGAATATTTAAAGTAAAAGAAAAATATAAAACACCACACCGAAACGATTTTGACCGTTTCGGTGTGGTGCTTTTATATGATAATCATACTTCTAATACTTCTTTATTATCTCCCCGGATAACCTCAACTGTAACGGAGACATTTGATTTTACTGTTACATTGGGTTTCTCGTCATGAGAATTTCTCTTTTCACAGACAAGGGTTAATTCGCCCTCTGTACCGAAGGGATATTTCTCAATTCCGTGTTTATCGAGAAGGTTAATGTGCCAGGTTATTTTATTGTTTGTATTCAGTTACATTTTTAGTATCAAAAGGCTCGTTGTTGCCGGTAAGAATATTTTTAGCATAGAATTTACTGCCGTAGTTGTATTCTTCATTGATTTTTTTCCAGCCCTTTTTACCACCATTTTCTTC
>JAZSBI010000131.1:0-2092 GCA_045602345.1 Acutalibacteraceae bacterium
CTGTTTATAGCTGCTATGGTTATCAGTTCTATCGGTTTTAAAAATTATGTTTGGTTTATTTCGCTTGGTTATGGTTTTTCTATAGCAGGTGAGGGTATTTTAATGCTGCTTCTTTACGGTAAGCAATTGACCATCGGCACAATTGTCTGCTGCGTGTTATTTATTATTTATGGTTGCCGTTTGGGTGGTTACCTTGCAATCCGTGAATTTGGTGGCAGTTCATATAAGAAAAATATGAAAGGCGAAATTAAAGACGGTAAATCCGTTCCTTTTGGAGTGAAAATTGCAATATGGGTAACTTGTGCATTACTTTATGTAACTCAGGTTTCAGGTGTATTCTATCGTTTGCATAACAACACTGAAGACAATGTTTTTGTTTACATAGGCGCGGTTGTTATGGTTCTTGGTCTTGTTCTTGAATCAGCTGCAGATATTCAAAAAAATAATGCTAAAAAAGTAAATCCTCGTCGCTTTGTCGATACTGGTCTTTATCGTCTTGTTCGTTGTCCTAATTACCTTGGTGAAATGATTTTCTGGACAGGTGTTCTTTTGTCAGGTATAGGTGCAGTTTCAGGTTGGCAGTGGGTTTTGGTTGCAATTGGTTATATCGGCATAATTTTTGTTATGTTCAGTGGTGCTCGTCGCCTCGAAATCCGTCAGAATAAAAACTACGGCAATGACCCCGAGTATCAGAAATATGTAAAAAGTGTTCCGATTATGGTACCATTCATTCCTTTGTATAGTGTTGAAAAATACAAATGGTTGGTAGGTTAAATATATTGCAATAAGGAGAGAGTTTTATGAAAATAGCAAGTCAGACTGAATATGTTTCTGCTCGTTTGAATGATTATGAAGCAGTGAAAATGGTTTGTGAGGCAGGGTTTGATGCCATTGACTTTTCAATGTTCCATATGGCAAAGGATGACTGTCCTTTAAATACCGCTTCATATAAAGATATTGTTAAAGAGCTTAAAAATATTGCGGACGGATACGGCAAGCCATTTTGTCAGGCTCATGCACCGTTCCCTACATTGAGAGATGGTGATGAAGAATACAACAAAAAAATGCTTCCAAAGGTTAAACGTTCCATTGAAATTGCAGGTATGCTTGGGGTAGAGAATATCGTTGTTCATCCCGTGTTTTTCAAAGAAAATAAATTTGAAAAAAATATAGAAATGTATATGGGGCTTCTTTCTGATGCAAAAAACGCAGGTGTTAAGATTGCTCTTGAGAATATGTTTGGCAAAAAGAATCCCGAAACAAGAAAACAAACACCAAACGTTTGTAGTTTACCTGAAGAATTTGCAGAGTTTTATGATGCTCTTCCAAGAGAGCATTTCACTTGTTGTGTTGATATAGGCCATTGTGCTCTTGTTGGTTCAACCCCCGAAGCAATGCTTCGTGGTCTTGGTGATAGGGTAGGATGTCTTCATGTTCACGATAACGACACCTTTGATGATTGGCATTTTCCACCATTTACACTTGATTTGAATTGGACAGAAATTGCAAAAGCTCTTGCAGATATTGATTACAAGGGTTACATAACTCTTGAAAGTGATAATATTCTTGCAGATATTCCCACAGAGCTTTATCCCTCGATGCTCCGCTATATGCACGATGCTGCAAGACATGTTTCAAGTATGGTTGAAAGCTTTAAAAAATAAAAAAATCCGATGCTTTGCATCGGATTTTTTTTATTTATACATTCTTCGATAGGAAAAAGCAAACCCAAAGAGCGATAACGAAAGCGCTTTCTGCAGGGATTGCAAGTTTTGTATAAGGGCATTTCCAACCTTTGTCAACACAAAGGAAAATTGTTCTTGTAACTAAAACAGTTGTTGCGAAAATAACACCGCCAACAAGGGAATAGGTTGCAGTATGTAAGGTAAGGGCAAGGTATAAAAGAAATGCTCCTAAAGCAAAGGAAATACCGCCGTAGTAAACTCGGATTTCAGTTTTACCTGCGTTGTCAACAGGCTTAATTGAAAAGCTTTCTGCATTTTTTAAGGGCTTTGAAATAAAAACAACTGCCATTCCCCAGAAATAACCGATAAGGCAAATCACAGCAAAGGCTGCAGGGGGATTAGCCGAC
>JAZSBI010000132.1:0-7959 GCA_045602345.1 Acutalibacteraceae bacterium
AAATCAAGGACTTTCTCGCTTTTTCTTATATGTTGGAAATCGTGTAACGGGCTATAACCTGTTCGAGGGTTCGAATCCCATGCTCTCCGCCAGAACCCCATAGAAGTTAAGGCTTCTGTGGGGTTTTTCTTATACTCTCACCCACAGTAAACTATCTCCAAAACCCACTTTCGACGACGAAAAGACGACGATACACCGAGAATAAATATCTCAATGGTCAGCAATAACTTCCGCACTCGTCGTCGATTGATGTTTTTAAAGTGGATTTTTGGTTGTGTGTATGCTATAATCTTGTTGAAATAAATTATTGTAGAGGTGGAAAATGTTTTCTGATTTTAAATACAAAACACCATTAAAATCTACTCTGCATGGAAGGTATATTGAACATCTGTTACTTTTAATGTTAAGGCATTCTTTTGATGGCTATTCTGATTTTGAGGTATCAGATAAACCGGATTTGGTGTCAGTTGATGGAAAATGTGGTATTGAAGTGACAGAGGCTATTGTTCCTGAAATTGCACATATTAAAGGTGAATTTACAAAACTGAAGTTTGGCAAGAAGGATGATAATGAAAAGAACAAATGCATCGATAAAATCAAATCGAGTGGCGGAAGAATTGATGATTTTGGTGTAAGTTTTCCGAAAGTTAATAGCAATGACGAATGGAATGCTATTTTAAACGTATTAAGTAAGAAACTAAAGTTATTACCCGCTTATAAAAGTAAAGGCTTTGTTAAAATGGGTCTATTTATAATGTTCAATGAACCACCAATACCTTTTGATGTTTCTGATTCCTTGTTGAAGCTGTCCGACTTTCAAAAGGATTTTGAAGAAAAATACGATTGCTTGTTTATAGGATATCATTATGGTGTGATTTGTTATGATTTCAAAACTATGTCATTTACCGTAAATGTAATAGAAGAAAAACACTTTCAAGAAATGAGTATTTCTGCAAGGGATATCGTAGAAAGCAAATATTAATAACTAATAAAGCCAAGAATTGTGATAGTTCTTGGCTTAAACTATTTTAAGGAGGTTTTCAATGAAACAAACAACACTTGAAGATTTATACTATGGCAAAATAAACCCTAATGAAATAAGCTTTGTGAGGGGTTCTGAATACGGTAAATGATTTAATAAATCTACTTGTTTTTCACAGAAACTAATGTATAATGAACTTATATAAATCAGCGGAGGTTTGAAATGATTTATACTAAATCTTTGAATTATAAATATGAAACCGACGTTTTTGTTGCAGGCGGAGGTCCTTCGGGTGTAGCTGCGGCTGTTGCTACTGCACGAAGCGGGAAAAAGGTTTTTCTTGCCGAAGCAACAGGTTGTTTCGGTGGTTTGGGAACGTCGGGTCTTGTTCCTGCATTTGCGCCTTTTGACGATGGTGAAAATGTTCTTGCAAGCGGAATCGGTTATGAAATCCGTCAAAGACTTGCCCAAAGCACACCTTTGAGAAACTGGACAACTCTCGACATTGAAGAACTCAAAAGAGAATACGATAAAATAATCGTTGAGTCAGGTGTGGATTTTTCGTTTTTTACATCTGTTTATGACGTTATTGTTGATAACGGCAGAGTTGAGAGTGTAATTCTCGGCTCAAAAAGCGGTTTGTTTGCAGTCAAAGCTAAAATTTATATTGACTGTACAGGTGACGGTGACTTGTGTGCATTTGGCGGCGCTGAGTATGAAATAGGCGATGAAAACGGAGAGGTTATGCCGCAGACCCTTTGCAGTATCTGGACGGATATTGATAAAGAAAAATGCAACGAACCGTGGAACAAATATGTTGAACAGGCTCACCATGACGGTGTGCTCACTAATGAGGACAGACATATACCAGGTTTTTTTCATCGAAAAGACGGTATAAGCGGCGGTAATATAGGTCACACGTTCGGTATAAATCCAATAGATGAAAAATCACTTTCCTCCGCAATGGTTGAGGGCAGAAAATCAATGCTTGAATTTGATAATTATTTCAAAACATATTTCACGGGATATGAAAATATGAAACTTTGTTCAACCGCATCTTTACTCGGAGTACGTGAATCAAGGAGAATTGTTTGTGATTATATGCTTAATGTGAACGATTTTATATCACGAGCTGTTTTTAAAGATGAAATCGGGCGTTACTGCTATCCTGTTGACATTCATGTTGTGAATACTGACAAGGAAGAATATGAGCGTTTCAAAGAAGAATATCAGCAAAAGCTCCGATATAAGAAAGGCGAATCCTACGGCATACCTTACCGTAGTCTTATACCTGTTTCATTCAGAAATGTGCTTGTTGCCGGCAGATGCATCGGTACTGACAGGCAGATGCAGGCATCTGTAAGAGTTATGCCCGGATGTTTTATAACAGGTCAGGCAGCGGGTGTGGCAGCTTCTCTTGCTTGCGAAACCGAAGATGTCAGAAACATATCTGTTAAAAAATTGCGAGAAAATCTCGCAAATCTCGGAGCGTATATTCAAATTAATCAAACAAATAATGATAAATAAAAATGGTGCAATGGGATATAAAATCCTGTTGCACTTTTTCTATTTGTAAAGGAGCAAATCAAATGAAGCAAACAACACTTGAAGATTTATTCTATGGCAATATAAACCCTAATGAAATAAGCTTTGTGAAGGGTTCTGAATACGGTAAATGCGAAGGGTAAAAAGAGTCGAACTTCATACGGTTGTGAAAGGCATATTTTCACCGATACTGCGTCATTAAAGCTTGAAATACGGTCGTATTCCTTCGCTTTTCTTCCTTGTCTTGGCAAAAATCTGCTCTTTCATAACTTTAAAAATAAAAACATATTCAGTCGACTCTTTTTACCCTATAAAGTAACGGAGCTTTCAAAGTCCGTATGCAGTCAGTTGTCCGAAGAATACATAAATAAAATGAATGAAATTGAATCAGCCTATATCCGAATACTGTCCGAAACAGAACGTGAGTATTTCATATCCGGCTTCAAACTTGGCGCAAAAATAATGATTGAAGTCTACAACGGTAGAAGCACAACCTTCCGTGAAATATAAATATTCAAACAGCCAAAAAGTTCGCTTAACAACTATTAATCGTGTAACATAACTTTTATCATATACATCACCAAACACCAAAGCCCTTGAGAAACATCGATTCAAAAGAGCTTATTACATATCGTATATTTATCTTATTTTTAGACCAAATTTGACGTGTTGTCGATGATATTATGTATTCAGAATACCTTGTAACATTGAGTAAATAAATATACATTCCTCTTTATCTTTTCCTGCTGATAAAAATGAGTCAATCTACGCCTGAATCCTTATCATAATAAAACGAGAATACTAAGATTATATTTTGTTATAAATTTTGCTTGTAACATTTCTATTGTAAATCTGCAAATAGTTTATAAAACGGTTTTTCTGATTGACTAGAATGTTATACTATGCTAATATCAAAAGTAGTAAATGTTTATAGGGAGATGTGACGATGTACTTATCTAAAGTTTCCGGGTTGATAAAAAACATTCGAGTTAATTGTGTTTATTTGTTCGTTTTCAATTTGTTCGTAATGCTTTTTTTGATGGTTTTTTCAGGGGAAAACTATCAAACGGATAGCTATGGCATTCTTTTAAATGGTTCCGAATTGCATGTTGACACTTTTATAGGAAGTTACAGATTCTTTGGAGCTTTTCTATATTATCTGCTTTCAATTACCGGTCATATTCCTTTTTTTAATGGTTTTTGTGATGTTCTTTTTTTTATTGTTCTTTCTTCGTTATCTGTTACTTGTTTAGTTAATGAATTTTATAAAGTTATTAAGCCACACTCAAATATAACGTTTTTTATTCTTGATGCATCTATTTTGATATCAATATTAAATGTTTGGTTTTGTAATCTTTTATCCTTTCCGGAGTGTATTTTCATTACAGCTGTTGGGGTTGCTTTGTGCTTTACTGCTGTCATGATATTTGTTCGATTTAACAGTATAAAATCAAGTGTATTTTCGATTGTATCTTTGTTGCTTGCTACGGCTGTTTATCAACAATTCTTGTTTATGTTTATTATCTATATTTTTGCATTTTTGTGCATAAAAGTTTTAGATGACAATATGAAAACAATTAAAGATTACCTTTCTTTTATAAAAAGATTTTTATTCGTTGTTCTCATAAGTGGGATTTTGTATATGGTTCTTTCGTTTTATATTGTAGAAAAGTTTAATTTAAAAGGTAGTGAAAGACTGGCATTCTCTTTAGAATTAATTATTGATAAAGTATTTTTCTTTATTGAAAAACAAAAATTATATTTATCTGGCAGAGGCTTTTACGATTCAAAAATAATGTTTCATTGTTTTTTGATTTTTTTTGCTATTGCATTTTTTGCGATTGTTTTATATGCAATCAAAGAAAAAAAGTATGTTAATGCTATAATAACTTTAACACTTGCTTTCTTATCATATGTAGTAGCGTACATTCCCGGTATTATTACAGATGGTGACGGATTTCGCCAATTATTTGCATTATATACAATGTTTTTTGTTATTAGTTGTGTGGTACTGATTTGTTTTAAGAGTAAAAAAACACTTCTGATTTTTTTGGCTTTGCTTATGTCGGTTTTGTTTATCAATGTTTCGAAAATAGTAGAATGTGAGAATTGTTTGAAAAAAGTAAATGCAATGGATTCTGTTTGGGCAGAATTGGTTGTTAGTGAAATTGAAGAATATGAAAAGGAATCCGGAAAAAAGATTTATGATGTTGCTTTTTGTAATGATATGAGTCCTGATGGTAATGATATCAGATTTTCTTATACGGAAAGTGTTTTGCGTGTGCCATATGCAAGAAAAAACATTATACTTCTAAAGTCAAAAGAAAATAATATGAATTTCAATATAATAGAAATGCCGGAAAATATTTATCATCAGTTCTTTGAAGGTCAAGATTGGGATAGATTTGTGGCAACAGAACAAATATTTTTTGTGGATAGTGTTGCATATATTTGCTGTTATTAATTTAATATAATTTACATTAGCACACAACTTGTGGCAACGGAAAGACGACGACAGCGGTGACATAAATACTCCAAATAAGTATGATTAAAATATCAATTTCTGCCGTCGCAACTAAAATATGTGATGGCGTGGGACTACTCCATGGTAAATTTGACAAACAAGCGGCACACAACGAGCACACAGAGAAATAACACTTAAATATCTCCTTGCTATCCAGTATTGCAGATAATTATTTATTGAAGTATAATGTATACGGTGATGATTATGAAATCAAGAAATCTTCTTGCTGAAATATCAAGACAGTTTTTAAAAGAACACAAAGTGTATAAGTATAGAATGAAGAAAGTTTCTGAAATGTCAGACGATGATGTTATTATGTATTGTCATTGGTACTATGAAGAAAACAGATTAAATGATGAATGGCGAGCTTTTAGAGAAAACATTGAATCCAAATATAAATTCTGTCAGTATTATAGTGAGTATGTTGATGATGAGAGTTGTGAAGAATTACAAATGATTTTAAATGACTTTTTTAACGAGACAGAATATTCTGACATTGACAAAGAAAAATTACAGGAAAGTTGTAAAGAATGTAAATATTGTTGGTAAAAATGTAACGAATAATATGGGAGGTTGAATATAAAAAAGTTTGGATTGGTTGCATTAATCTTAATTTTGATTTTTAGTTTTAATGGTTGCTCTTATTTTGACTCGCCGCTTTTATCTCTGCCTGATTACATAGCCGAAGAGTTTTATACTTCAGGTGGTTTTCAGGATTATACCGATTATGCTAAATACACTTATGACAACATAACAATACAAGACCTTGAATCCTCAGAATATTTCACATTAACAACCGCAAATGATGTTGAAGAAATCCTATTACATATTGACGATTTTGAAGGATGGGTTGAAGCTTGTGGCGGAGAACTCAAGGAAAATTATGACTTTGATAAATCCATTGTGTCCGAGGGGGATTTCTTCTACATAGAAACAAAAGAAGGGGAACCGATTGGACAAAGAACATATCGTAAGTTCGAAAATTATGATGTTTACTATTTTGATGTTGACGCACAAATTCTATATTATTTCCATAACAATATTTGATATTGAACCTCATAGAAGTAATAACTTCTGTGGGGTTTTTCTTATGCTTTCAGTCACCGCAAACTATCCTTAAAACCCACTTTCGACGACGAAAAGACGACGACAGACCGAGTATAAATATCCCAATGGTCGGCAAGAACTTTCGTTAACGTCGTCAAGATGATGTTTTCATAGTAGATTTTTTGATATAAGTATGGTATAATTCAACTCGACAAATGAGAATTTGATGGAGGATACAATGGCAAGAGAAATCAACCCAAAAGATACCACAAGAGCTTTCGCATATGAGCTTTGGATGAAAGCACCGAATCCAATGGTTACTTTTTTCAAGACCTTAGATGTGACAAATCTCATCAAGATATCTAAACGGAAACATCTGAAATTTAATATGTTGCTTGATTATTGTATCGGAAAAGCAACTGTTAGCATAAAGGAGTTCTATGTTCTTCCTGTTGGTGAAAAGCTGATGCAATATGATAGTATAGCAGTCAACACAATCGTGAAAAACAAAGACGGAGAAGTGAGTTCCTGTGATATCCTGTATTCCGATGATTTGGAAACATTTAGTCAGGAGTATTTGAAGTATACCACGCAAGTGGCTGAAACCGCTCAGGACAGAGACCTGTCAAGTGATAGTATGGTAATCGGCACATCTGCGATTATCGATACAGAAATTGACGGTGCTGTTGGTATGAATAGCGGCATTTTTAATAATCCGTTTATCATCTGGGGAAAATACCGAAAAAAGGGATTCAGATATTACCTTCCAATTTCTTTTCAGTTTCACCACACGCAAATGGATGGGTCTCACGCAGGCAGATTTTTGGAGAATCTGCAAAATGAGATTAACAGGATGAAATAGGCAATTCCAATTAGTTTAATTAAATAATAAAACTATTAAGTGCAATGGGATATATAATCTTGTTGCACTTTTTTGTTTGTAAGGAGTGATAAAAAATGAAGCAAACAACACTTGAAGATTTATACTATGGCAACATATCCGGCTTCAAACTCGGTGCTAAAATAATGACCGAAGTATATAACGGCAGAAGCACAACCTTCCGTGAAACATAAATATAATAAATGTTGAGAAGGGAATTCATATTTTTTATAAAATTTTGATTCGGGAGGGAATTTGATAAATATAACAGATAGTATAATTGAATTTAAACCGGAAGAAATAACATTATGAAATAAAAGAAAAACTTTTTGGGTTATTTTTTTCAAAGATGACGGTACACCAAGCAATAATTATTCTATGGATATAAAAATACACAAATTTTTACTGTATTGTATATTTAATCAAAAATGATTGACAATTATAGTACAGATATGATATTTTAGAAAAAAATAACGGAGGAATAAAAATGAGTAATTTGTTTAATCTTGAGGGAAAATTCGCTGTTGTTACAGGTGCTTCATCGGGACTTGGCCGTCAGTTTGCTCTTGCACTTGCAAGAGAGGGTGCCAACGTTGCAATTCTTGCAAGAAGAGTTGACAGGCTTGAGCAGGTAAAGGCTGAAGTTGAAGCTTTAGGCGTAAAATGCATTGCCGTTAAATGCGATGTTGCCGATAATGACAGCATTAAAAATGCCGTTGCAGACGTTGTTGCAGATTTCGGAAGAATCGACATTCTTGTAAACAATGCGGGTATCGGCAGCGGTGCGCCTGCTGAATCGCAGGAAGACAATCTTTGGGATTCCACTATCAGAATCAACCTCAGCGGTGTTTATTACGTAGCGCGTGAGGTTGGCAAGGTAATGATAAATCAGAATTACGGCAAGATTATCAACATCGGTTCAATTCATTCAACAGTAGCAATGGCAGGCAGCCCCATTACAGCATATTGCGCAAGTAAGGG
>JAZSBI010000133.1:0-7412 GCA_045602345.1 Acutalibacteraceae bacterium
GTCATTTCGCAAAGCGGTGCCGATAGCCGTACCCATACCAATATCCATACCGCCGTCACCGCTAACCATAATAAAAGTGATATCGCCTTGGGGAAGCTCTCCCCTCTCCTGCTTTTTGTGGTACATTTTAGAAAGACCTGATAAAGTTGCCGCACCATTTTGAAAAAGATTGTGAACATAGGGCACTTTGAATGATGTTTTCGGGTATCCCGTAGTTACAACCATTCCGCAACCCGTCTGAAACAAAAGAACAACATTTCCTTCAATTCCCCGAAGTAGTAAATTAACATTAACAGGTATTCCGCAACCGGGGCAAGCTCCATGACCGGGAGCGAGTCTTTTTGCCCTTGCAGTAGTATCACGAACTGTACCGCCTTTTACCTGTACTTTACCATTATTTTCGGTACAAGAAATAAGACAAGGATTTTCCTTTGACTCTGTAACCGGATTAAAATAGCGTTTCGGCTGAAAATCCTCTTCTCCCGGATAAACTCCGATATAATCAAAGCTTTTTACGTCTTCCTCGTTACAACTCTCAAATAACTCAATACCATCTTTCTCGTAAAAATCCCGTCCACCAAGTCCATATATTCGGCTTAGAACACGGGCTGTGATGCCTTTTTCCTGAAGTGCGGCGCGAATTTCCAAAGACATATTCCCGCCACCTGCACCATAACTATCTTGTCTATCGGCAACAATAATTGTTTTTGCATTCTTACACAAATTTGCAATTTTCTCAGACGGGAAAGGTCTTAGTGTACCAAGAGTAAACACTCCCACCTTTTTCCCTTCGTCACGAAGCCTATTAACCGCCGATTTTGCGGTAAGATATGCAGAGCCTAAAACAAATAACAAAATTTCCGCATCGTCGGTTTTATATGATTTTAATTCTTTGAGTTTTCTTCCTGATAACCTCTCATATTCATTAAACACTTCAGGAATAATATTTCTTGCTTTTTCCATTGCTATGTGAAGCTGATATTTGTTGTTCATAAGGTCAGGTTCATTCATATACGAGCCTATAGTTATAGGATTTTCGGGATGCAAAGCTGAGTAAGTATCCCTTATTGGTCCTATAAAATTTTGGACTGTTTTATCATCTGAAAACACATAATAATTGCGTTTTTGGTGACTGGTGAAAAAACCATCAAATGCAACAATAACAGGCAAGCGTAGCTTTTCCGCAATTTTTATTGCACAAATATTGCAATCATATACCTCTTGGGGAGAGTCTGCAAAAAGAATGACCCAACCTGTGTTCAGGGTATACATTATGTCACTATGATCGCCCTTTATGGAAAGAGGACCTGAAACAGTACGACAAGCAACATTCAGCACCATAGGAAGTCTTGTTCCCGACTGTACGGGCAATTGTTCGAGTGCATAAAGTAAACCGTTAGCAGAAGTTGCATTAAAAACTCTGCCACCACCTGCGGATGCACCATAACAAATGCCTGCGGCACTATGCTCACCCTCCGCAGGAATTAATGATATATTATGCTCCCCGTCTGCACCCATTCTGTCTAAAAATTCCGCAATCTGAGTTGATGGTGTAATGGGATAATACCCCATTACATGATAGTTTATTTGCTTTGCAGCGAAAGCTGCAAGTTCATTTCCGCTTTCAAATATCAATTTTTGCTCTGCTTTTTCCATATTACATCAATCCCCCATCCATACGCTTTTCGGTTAAATATGATTCGCTTGTAATCCAAGGGTCTGCACCTACAGGTTCAAAATCAAGATTATCTGTTATTATATCTTTATTGCGAACAAACCATTTTTTCTGTGAATGCTCCTGTTCCTTACCGCTTACCAACGCTTCGGTAGGACATACATCCACACATCGCAAACAACCTTTGCAATGATGATAGTCAAGACCTCTGTTCATCATAGTTTGTTTTCCCTTATATTCACCGGGCAAAAACTGAAAAACCATATCAGGACAAGTTGTATCACACAAACCGCAATGAATACATTTCTCAGGTAAAAAAAGAGGAATAAAACCCTCTCTTGATGCAGATAAATCACTTGATACAGTACTGCCAAAATGAGGGTTTGCACCACCAAGAGGTGCGTTTTTATAACCCCATTTGCTTTTTAATTCGATATATGGAACTTTTTCATATTTTCCGTCAGGCAGAAAAGTCTGACTTTGAACATTTTTAAAACCCAACTCCAATCCTGCAAGATTATTTTCTAACATAGCAGGATACTTTTCACCTAATGTGTCTGTTACTAAATCCTTTACTGCTTCAAAGGGAATAAAGCCCGATGCTTTAGCAACTGCACCAAGCATAACCATATTTACACGGCTTTTGCTTTGCAATGCTAACTCCAAGGCATCCACACAACAAACTGTTCCTGCATATAATTTCAACTCATCCCGCATTTTTGCGGGGGTTACACTTGTGTTAACTACAAGTATGCAACTATCTCCAACTCCTGCAGTTACAGGCAATGTTTTCGAAAGAGCCTGATGAAACAATATTAATAGATGGGGTCTTTCTATAGGACTGTTTTGTAATATTTCCTGTTCAGGGTCACTCCATCTTACGTAAGATTTAACAGGTGAACCTCTTTTTTCTGAACCATAGCTTGAAAATGATGCAGAATTCAAACCTAAATACACTGCACCAAGCTCACCAAGCAATTTTCCGCAAAGGTTTGCACCCAGACCACCGATGCTTTCAAGGCGCATTTCGTAACATGAATTATCATTAACGCAAGGCAGTGTTACATTATAATTATTTTTATTTATAGGTGTAACCATAAAAACTCCTTTCTATTTTTAGAATTCACACAGCAACACCGCATTATTCAGAATAAATGGTATATCATTTAAATTCAGTGAGAGAATATTGATACCATAACATTTGGAGGAATAACATTGAAAAATTATGAAATGCCAATAGGTTTTTCTATGGCTTTAGCCCTTAACCCTGACGCCATGAAAAAATTTGCGTTATTAGATGAAAACAAAAAACAAGAAATTATTAACGGAACCCATAATATAAAATCAAAAGATGAAATGCAAAAATATGTAAATGATTTAATATAACCAAAGAGGATGTAAAAAAACAAAAGCTTTTTTACATCCTCTTTTCATTCTTAATTTTCGCAAACATATACGTAATGTTCTTCAAAATCGTCGTACTCTTTATCTTCAAGAAATACAGGGGAATCCGTATAATTCTCTATTAGCCACAGGTATTGGTTGCCTTCATCATCTTCAAACAATTGAACTTTATTGTCTTCAACTGCCTGGTCAAGTTTTGAAAGTCCGTCTGTTCGTGTATCTTCCCATATTGTTGCCCCAAAAAGCTTGACCGGTTCAGCATCTTCAGGTAACTCATCAATACGCACATATACATCATCGTAATATGTAATTGTGGAATAATCCGGTGCTAACAAATAAGGTTGGTTTGTGTCAACAAACAAAATCCCTTCAACAACTGTAGTTATTAGAGCAATTATAAGAACTAAAGGAATAAAAATAAGACATCCGCTCAAACATCCCAGCTTTCTACCCTTATTTCGTTTTTCGGATTTTTGCTTATAATATGAAGCGTTTAAAATATTCTTTTTTAGTATATTGGGCTTACAAAGATGCCTGAAATACAGTCCCCTTATCGGGTATGCCAAAAACATAATTAAAAAACCATCGCCCAAATCTGACCATAGGCCTAATTTTTTATATTCCTTGATTATTTCCTTGCTGTTTTTTCCTTTTGCACTGATTAGTTCAACCTGCATTCTTTCATCACAAATAATTTTAGGGTAAATAACTTCAAAATCCTGAAACATCCAGGTTTTATCTCCCAAATCAAAATCGTCAAACTCAACTGTTATTAATGATTCAGGCAATATGTTAGAAATTTTATAAGTACAATCAGCCTGTAAGAATAAGTTTTTTATTTCTTCTGTTGCTCTTTTTAAAAAACTTACCGCTATTTTTTCTCTCAGATCAGGTTTATCACTTTCTACACCTTCAAAATCCTCTTCCCTTAAAATTTCACCTGTAATTTTAAGGTTAACATAATCTGTTGTATCTTCAATTTCAATCCATTTGCTTTCATCGTATTCTATTAAATGTGATTTGCCGTTTACATCAATTTGCATTAACATACAAAAACTATTTGCTATACAAATTCGTTTTATTCCGTCCTTACTTGCAGAAAAAATATCTTCTACTGTTGTATCAAGGGCAACCGCCAGTTTTTCAAATGTTTCTATTCTGGGAAATGCCTGACCATTTTCCCATTTGGATATTGACTTGTCAGAAACATCTAAAATTTTTGCAAGTTCAGTTTGTGTGAGATTTTTGCTCTCTCGCAGTTTGCAAACATAATTTCCGAATTTATACATATTCACGGCAATCACCTCTGTCTTTAATTTTAAATATTTTTTCACTTTTTTCAAGGAAATCGGGGTAGAATTTAATTAGAAATGTAAAATATAAAAAAGGGGCTGTAAAAAAAGCGCAGACCGCATAAAACAATATAAATCAAGGGGGTTCCTGCAGGATTGATACCTGTAAGAACCCCTTAAACAATGCAAAAACACAATTAATTAAGAAAAATGAGTTTTATGCTACGAACAAATCTCGCCACTCGACGTACCTTTGTACGCCTTCGGGCAAACAAAAACAAGTCTGAAGCCTTGTTTTTGCTCGGTTTGTCCGTTCTGCATCTTTTTTTCCTATCCCCTGAAAAAGTGGCTGTAAAAAAACTTTCGTTTTTTTACAGCCACTTTAGTTTTATAGAGAAAGTTAAAAAATAGCTACAAATTAATTTCTGACAACCGCACTTTTAGCTTATATTCTTGCTAATGATGCATTCTTATAAGAATCATCATCTGTAACCTCTTTAATTACTCTAAGCTCCTTCGGAAAAACTATTGCTGTATTCTCATCGCTAAGCTCAATTTCAACAATAGCTTTATCATTCCAAAAAGGATATACATCAATTTCAAAGTACTGGTTTTCGTATGTAAGGCAATATCTGGTTTTACGAATCTGCCTTTTTGTAGTATCTGCTTTCATCAGAAGATTCAAATATTCCGCCTGCGAAAGACGTCTTTCAATTTCCACACGCTTCAAATCAGATATTTTTCGCTTGATAGTCTGAAAATAAATGTAGTTTCCGTCAACACCACGCTGACGTACACGTATTTCTTCATCTGCATCACTGTTAAGATAAGTCTGAATAATCTCAATACGTCTGCAGGTAGGGTTACTCTCCAACCATTTAATGTCCGGGTACTCAATCAGATATTTACGTTCTATCTCATAAGGTTCCGGCTCACCTAAAAATGAAGCAATCTCCGCAACTAGTTTTCTCATTTTATCTTCAAAGGTTGATGTATTATCAATAACCCGCAGATGTGGGTGACCGGTCCATGCCGAAATCAGTTTATCATCCAAAGCCGCTGCTTCTTCAACAGTTTCAGTTCTGGCGGAGTTGTTTGCTGTGGTATAAAACTCCTCTGCACCTTTCGCTGCAGAAACAAGATGGAATACCGCATCATAGTTATCGCGAAGCTCCACTTCGTTTGAGCCAATGGATTTAATTGCTTCAGCAAATTCAATTGGCTCCATATAAGCTTTGTTATCAAGTGTTCCGCGATCACAAACAATAAGCACTTTTTCAGCGTTCATTGTACGGGCTGCTTGTTCAAATATATTCTCTTTTTCAATTTGCAATTTCAATTGGCATTTCTGATATTCTGCATTAGTTCCGCAGGTCCAGGGAGCAACTCCACCTGTAATAAGTTCAGTTGCAGTCTCGGGAACAAACAAAACCACATATCCCATTTGTGTAAAAGCGTTTTGTACCCAGCTCATAGCCGTTGATTTGCCTGCACAAGGCCCACCTGTTATAACTATTTTTGAAATTTCCATATTTCCACTCCTCTGAAACAAATCTACATATTATTGTTAAAAAGACAAAAAATATTCTTACAAAATTATACTTTTTATTGCTGAAATTTTGTCTCCATCTGTAATTGGCAAAAAGTCAATTTTTTTATAGTATTTTTCAGGTACGTCATCCAGTAAATCACTTTCAACAAATAAAACAGCTCTTTTGCAAATTACTTTCCCTAAAAAATCGTTAACTTTTTTGATTTCTTCATTTACTTCATTTTCTAAAAGCAAATAATCATTCTCCTCATAAACAAGCCACTCATCATTATCTTTATCAAAAAACAAGGTGTCTGAATCATAATCACATAAAAGCAAAATATCTTTATAAATAAAATAACCATACCCTGTAATTTTGATTTCTTTATTTCTGTAGTAATCAATAGGCAATTGTGCATCCTTTATATCATTATAAAAAGCAACATGATAAGAGTCAGCGCAAAGCCATGAATATTTTTCGCCAGTGTCGTGATAATATCGGGAGCCAATATATTTAAAATAATCTCTGAATGTTGAAATAACAAGCCAAACAATTATAAAAGGTGATGCAAGAACTAAAAGCGTAACAATAAAAACTGTTAACATTGCTTCTCCAAATTTTTCTGAAAATGTCTTCATTGAATCACCTCTCGCCTGATTATATCAATATAATATTAAAAAATCAATACAAAGAGGCTTGAACCTACGACAACTCCGGTCAGAAACATAGTCGATTTGCTTCGCTATTCACTCGCAACTCTCCTTGTTTCTTCCTCTCGAAACCTTGCCTACATCTGCCACCGGCAGCGGCATGGTTTCGAGCAGTTAACAGCCGACTCGTCTGCCGTAAACAAATTGTCGTAAATTGAAGCTCTTCTGAAGAGTAAAAAAATAAAGGATACCGGATGGTATCCTTTATTTTTGGCGCCTCAAGTAGGACTCGAACCTACGACAACTCGGTTAACAGCCGAGTGCTCTACCGACTGAGCTATTAAGGCATTTTATGTCGGCATCGCCCTATTTTCCCAAGCGGCTTCCCACTAAGTATCTTCGGCGCTGTTGAGCTTAACTACCGTGTTCGGGATGGGAACGGGTGGACCCTCAACGCCATCAACACCGACTAATATATTATAAACAGCTTTTGGACCGTTTATTCCTAAAAAATTTGGTGACCCGTACGAGATTCGAACTCGTGTTGCCGGCGTGAGAGGCCGGAGTCTTAGGCCACTTGACCAACGGGCCACATTTAACGTGGAACGTTTCAAGGAATATGGTGCACCTTCAGGGACTCGAACCCTGGACACCCTGATTAAGAGTCAGGTGCTCTACCAACTGAGCTAAAGGTGCGAATAACTCCTGCTTACAAGGCATATACCCTGAAAACTGAATAAAGATAAAGCGAAGAAACAAACGAAATGGTCAAGCCCTCGACCTATTAGTACTGCTTAGCTGAACATGTCACCATGCTTACACACGCAGCCTATCAACCTCATAGTCCTTGAGGGGTCTT
>JAZSBI010000134.1:0-7482 GCA_045602345.1 Acutalibacteraceae bacterium
AATTATTATGTACGTTAAAGATGTAACAGTTAAAAATCAGGTAGGTCTTCATGCACGTCCCGCTACTTTCTTTATTCAGAAAGCTAACGAGTTCAAGTCTTCAATCTGGCTTGAGAAGGAAGAAAGAAGAGTTAATGCAAAGAGTCTTCTCGGTGTTCTTTCTCTCGGTATTATGGGTGACACTGAAATCCGCATCATTGCAGGCGGTGTTGACGAAGAGCAGGCAGTTAACTCTCTTGTTGCATTGGTTGAAAGCGGCTTCGCAGAGGCTTAATTCGGATTTTAGAGCGGTAAAGGGGCGACCTTTACCGCTTTTTTTATGCGGAATTCGGAATGCGAAATGCGGAAATATGTTGGTTAGAGCGATTTTTATCATCCCTGTTTCATCTTTGATGAAATAGGGGGGACCGCGTTAGCGGTGGTGGGTTACCCCGTAAATATACCCTTTTTTAAAGTATCGGAATTGAAAGGAGTGAGTATATGGAACAAAGATTACGTAGGTTAAAAGATAAAGCTAACAAATTACCTTTATCACCCGGTGTTTATATTATGAAGGATAAGAATAACGAAATAATTTACATCGGAAAAGCTAAAGCTCTTAAGAATCGTGTGAGCCAATATTTTGGTGCACAGGAAAAGCATTTTACTAAAGTCCAGAAAATGGTTGAAAATGTACAGGATTTTGACTATATACTCACTGACAGCGAGTTTGAAGCACTTGTACTTGAATGCAGTCTTATAAAACAGAATAAGCCTAAATACAATATCCTTTTAAAGGATGATAAGGGCTTTAGTTACATTAAAGTTACAAAAGGTGACTGGCAAAATATTTATGCTGTTCTACAGAAGGATGACGAAAATGCAGAGTATATAGGGCCATATACTGCCGGATTTTCAGTTACCCGTGCAGTTGAGGAAGCAAAAAAAGTGTTCAAGCTACCAACTTGCTCAAAGGTGTTTCCTCGTGATATGGGAAAAGGCAGACCATGTCTTAATTATCATTTGGGTATTTGTTGTGCACCCTGCTCCGGTAAATTGAAAAATAGTGAATACAAGCAAAATGTTTCAGATGCTCTTGATTTTCTTAAAAACGGAAGTAAGGAAACCATAAGAAGGTTAACTGAGCAAATGAACGAAGCCTCGCAAAATCTTGAGTTTGAAAAAGCTGCAAAATTTCGTGATACCATAAAAAGCATCGAGAAGGTCGGAAGTAATCAGAAGGTTGTTTCCTCTACCTACAAAGAGCAGGATGTTTTTGCACTTTCTGTTATGGATGGTAAGGCGTGCTTTTCTGTTTTACGTTTTGCTGATAACAGGCTTTTTGATACCGAGCATTTTTTTGCCGATGAGGGCGAGAAAATCTCCGAAATGCGAGAAGAATTTATTACTTCTTACTACTCAATGAATAGAAAAATCCCTCCAAGAATTGAAATCGACGGAGAGATTGAAGATAAAGAAAACATTGAAAAATGGCTTTCAGAAAAGCGTGGTACAAATGTAAATATTGTTATACCTCAGAAGGGTGTTCAGGCAAAGCTTGTTGAGATGTGTAAAAGTAATGCTTCTCAAAAGCTACTTGATAAATACAGGGTAAACGACAGAAACCGAGAGGCACTTGAAGAACTTTCACTTCTTTTAGGTATGTCAAAAATTCCTGAATATATAGAAGCTTATGATATTTCCCATACAGGCGGTAGCGATAATGTTGCAGGTATGGTAGTATTTAAGGATGGTAAACCTCTCAAAGCTGCCTATCGCAGATTTGCCATAAAAGGCTTCAGCGGTCAGGATGATTACCGCTCAATGAATGAGGTGCTTTCACGCCGTTTTGGAGAATACTATGCCCACAAAGAAAAGGGCGAAACCGTAGGTTTTGCAAGGCTTCCCGATTTAATTTTACTTGATGGTGGCAAAGGTCAGGTCAATGCGGTTTTACCGCTTTTAAAGGAATATAACATTGATGTTCCTGTTTTTGGTATGGTAAAAAACAGCAAGCACAGAACATCGGCTATTTCTACCGCAGGAGGCAGAATAGATTTTAATGTGAGGAAAAAGGCGTTTCAGCTTGTGACTAATATTCAGGATGAGGTTCACAGATATTCTGTTGCGTATCACCATAAAAAGCATACTAAATCTGCTCTTACCGCATCACTTACAGATATAAAAGGCATTGGCGAAAAGAAAGCTAAAAACCTTATAATGAAGTTTAGGACAATGGATGCCATTGGTAAGGCAACAAAGGCAGAATTGATGAGTGTTCCCGGTATAACAGAAGCAAACGCAATTGAAATAATCAAAGCCTTTAAAGGTGAATAAAAGCAAGGAACAGACCGCAAAGTCTGTTCCTTGCTTTTATCTGTACTGAAAATTCCAATCGGGTTCGCCATTACAATTTTCTTTCATTTTTTCGTTCCAGTTGCAGAAAATTTCTGTAAAGTTATCACTTAAAAATACATTAAGATATTTATCAAAATTAGGGGAGAGTGGCATATTCTTTAGGCTTTCAACAGGTGTGAAGAAAACCTCGCCCTCGTCGGTGCTTTCTAAAAGCTTCCCGCTATATTCGTTTGTTTTATAAAAAAACACAATATATTTATCGTTAGTTTCAGTGTTATGCCAATGAACACAACCGCAAAAATTAAGGTTTTTAATATCTAGACCTGTTTCTTCTTTAACTTCTCTTACGGCGCTGTCATAGAAGCTTTCACCGTTTTCAATATGACCGCCCGGAAATGTTATTCCGCACCAATATTTAATTCTTTTTTGTACCAAGACTTCTTTGGTTACAGGGTTTTGAACCATAACCATATTGGTTAATTCTATTTTTGACATAGTATTTTCGCTTCCGTTACTGTTTTTGTTAATAGTAGCATTATAAGATTTAGTTGTCAATTTTCTTTCAAAAACTTGACAAACATATAAAATAAATGCAATAATATAATGATTTTATATATAGTGATATAGTGTAAAATCAAGACTGTATTTACGGAGGTGTTGGCTGATGCGAGTTATAACAGGTTCTGCAAGGGGGAGAAAACTTAAGACCCTTGAAGGAGATAGTGTCAGACCTACAACCGATAAAGTTAAGGAATCAATTTTTAATATTATTCAGTTTGATATTGAGGGCAGACGTGTGCTTGATATGTTTTGTGGCTGCGGTCAGCTGGGTATTGAGGCATTGAGCAGAGGTGCGGCATTTGCAGTATTTGTTGATATTTCCCGTGCTTCAATAGCTGTTACTGAAGAAAACCTTACTGTAACGGGTTTCAGGGGCGTTTCGAAAACAGTTCTTGGGAATTCCCTTGAATATCTTGACAGAACTTCAGAAATTTTTGATATTGCGTTTCTTGACCCGCCCTACCATGCAGGTATTATGGAGGATGCAATTGAAAGGGTTTCTCCCCATATGGCAGATGGTGGCATTATCGTCTGTGAAACAGGCGAAAGAGAGGTTCTTCCAGAGGATGTTGAAGGCTTTACTTCAAAGCGTTACAAATATGGCAAAATTGCCTTGACTGTATATAGAAAGGGGAGCTTTTAGTGGGTAAAACAGTTGTATGCCCTGGTAGCTTTGATCCCCTTACCATAGGGCATCTTGATATTATAACCCGTTCAGCAAAGCTTTTTGATAAGGTTATAGTTGTTGTAATGCGCAACCCTAACAAGGATGTTGGCAGTTTTACAATAGAAGAACGTGTTGATTTTATAAAACGTTGCACCAAAAATCTTCCAAATGTTTGTGTCGATAGTTATGCAGGTCTTCTTGCAGATTATGTACGTGAAAAAGGTGCATCGGCAGTTGTTAAAGGTTTGAGAGCTATTTCTGACTATGATGATGAGTTCCGTCAGGCTCTTACAAACCAAAAGCTTAATTCCGAAATGGAAACAATTTTTATGGTTTCAAACGCAGAGCATATGTTTTTGAGCTCAAGCGTAGTTAAACAGGTCTGCAGATTGGGTGGAGATGTTTCAACTTTTGTTCCGGCTGAAATTTGCGACGATATAGTAAAAAGATTATCCAAAGATTAAAACAAAGAAATATGAAAGGATGTTTTTATAATGGGTACAAGTATTGTGGAAAAGTCTCTTGCTGATATGGAGCAGCTTATTGATGAGGCGAAAACAGTTCCATTTTCTAACAGAACACTTATGGATACAGAGGAACTTTCAAGACTTATAGAAGATATTCGTCTTAATATGCCCGATGAAATTAATCAGGCTAAGAGAATTGCTCAGGAAAGACGTGATATTCTTGACCAGGCTAAAGTTGAGGCTGAAGATATTATAAACAAAGCTCGTCAGAGAGCAGATGCAATGGTTGAAGAGCATCAGATTACTAAAGAGGCTAAAAGTGCTGCAGAAGACATTTTCCGTCAGACAAAAGCAGAAGCTGATGCACTTGTTGCTTCTTCCAAACAGTATGCTGAAGAGGTTACTCTTAAAGCAGAAAAGTGGGCTAATGATATCAGAATGAATGCAAGTTCTTATGTTGAAACTATTATAAGAGATACAGACGAGACTCTTACAAACAGTGTTAATGATATAAGAAAACTTCGTAAGAGTGTTAAGGATGCTCTTGCACATAATAATGCTGTAAGACCAAGTTTTGAAGATTAAGGTGAATTCTTGAATGGAAAAAGAAAAACTTTGCTTGCGCTGTATGCGTAAAATAGGAAACAATGATTATTGTCCCTATTGTCGCAAGGAAAACAGCGAACCCCAGAAAGATCCCTTTTTGCCGCTGAAGTCTATCGTTGGCGGTAGGTATCTTGTGGGAAAGCTTGTTGCATCAAACAGCGAAGGTGCTACCTATTACGCTTTTGATATGGAGAAGAAGACTCCCGTTACCTTGAGAGAACTCTTCCCTAAAGGGATTCTTTCAAGAGGCGAGGGGAACTATTGCCTTGTAAATATAGGAAAAGCAACCCAGTTTATTGATGCGAAGGAAGATTTTGTAAAGTTGTGGACAACTTTGTCTGAGCTTAAGGGATTTACTGCGCTTACACAAGTTTATGGTTTGGTAGAGGATCTAGGTACTGTTTACGCAGTCAGTGAATATCTCGGAGAAGGTAAAACTTTGAGAGAATTCCTTTTAGAACAAGAAACAGGCTATATATCATGGGATGATGCAATGGTTCTGTTTATGCCCGTACTCTCTGCATTAGGTGAACTTCATAATGCCGGAATAGTGCATGGTGGCCTTTGTCCTGAAACCCTTATTCTGGATAAAAACGGAAAACTTCGTATCAGTGGTTATTCCATTGAAGCAGTACGACGTCAAAAAAGCACAATGGAATGTGAATTATTTGATGGCTATGCAGCAGTTGAGCAATATGGGTTCAGTGAAGGTTTGGGCACAAGTACCGATATTTATGCCTTTTCAGCAGTTCTTTACAGGGCTCTTATAGGTAGCGTTCCTATGAGCTCTGCTTCAAGACTTACTAACGACAAACTTATGATTCCCGGCAAATTTGCTGAGCAATTACCGGCGTATGTTATAAATGCTCTCGTTAATGGTTTGCAGATACTTCCTAATGACAGAACTGTTACAGCAGAAGAGTTGAGAAATGAACTTTCTGCATCACCTGCAGCGGCAGGAACTGCGTCTGAAGCTTATTCTTCAATATATGCTTCGCAAAAAGAAGAGGTTGAAGAAACTGTTGTGGAGGAGGTTCCTGTTGAAGAGGTATTTGATGAACAACCTGATTCTCCCAAAATCAAAAAAAGCACAATTGCAGTGTTCGTTATAAGCGTTGTGCTTTGCCTTGGTATATTAGTTGTTGCCCTTATCGGAATCAAAGGATTCCCCGGAGATAAAGAGAAAGAAACAACAACAGAGGAATCAACAAGTGAAATTTCTACTGAAGAGGATACTGAGGGCGAAATTGGTGCGGCAAGTATTGTTGTACCTGATTTCAGAGGTAAAACAATTGATGATGTGAGAAAAGACACTACCTATGAAGATTTCTTGATTTTCAAAACAGTATATGAAGATAGCAAGGAAGAAAAAGGAACAATTATTTCACAAGACATCAAAGATGGTACGGTTGTTTTTGAAAAACGTAATATAACCTTGCGTGTAAGTAACGGATTGCAGGTACCCAATGTTGAGGGCTTGGAACTCAAAGATGCACTTGCCGATCTGGAACTGGCAGGTTTTGAAAATGTTGAAACAAATGCAAGTAATGTTGCGGATAAAGCGGAAGATTCGCTAAAGGTTTATAGCGTAGTATATAAAGATTCTAAGACCGATAGCTGGGCTGCTATACCTGATGACAGACATCTTTCTGCAAGTGCAAAAATAATTGTGTATTATTACGGTGAATATGTTGAAACCACCGAGGAAACAACAGAAGAAATTACTGATGCTCCTGTGGATGATACACCGATTGATGGTATAGAAAGTTCGGATTCAACTGAGCTTTAATAAAAAATAAAAAAACACTTGACAAATAGTAACAAAGTTGGTATTATATCAAGGCAATAAAGCAGAACTGTTCCGTTCTCACCAACCGAGAGTATTGTTTGGTCAATAGTTTCAATGTTAAACGCTATAGGTGCGTTTTGGGGCTCGAACGGAATTTCTGTTCGAGCTTTTCATTATTTTTTGGAGGTGCTTAGGTATCAGCAAGGAGAATCAAATCAACGAAGAAATCAGAGATAAGGAAGTTAGAGTTATTTCTGCAGATGGAGAACAAATCGGTGTTATGTCCCCGAAAGATGCTCTCGCTTTAGCAGAAAAAAGTAATCTTGACCTTGTTAAAATTGCTCCCAATGCAGTTCCCCCTGTTTGCAAAATTATGGACTATGGTAAGTTCAAATTCGAACAGACAAAACGTGCTAAAGAAGCAAAGAAAAAACAAAAGGTTATGGATATCAAAGAGGTTCGCTTGTCTTTGAATATCGACACAGGTGACTTTAACACAAAGGTTAACCACGCTCTCCGCTTCTTGAAGGATGGCGATAAGGTTAAAGTGTCAATTCGTTTTAGAGGTAGGGAAATGGCACACACCGAGTATGGTACTACAATTATGCAGCGTTTTGCAGAAGCTTGTTCAGAAACAGGTTCGGTTGAAAAGGCTGCTAAACTTGAAGGTCGTCAAATGCTTATGTTCCTTGTTCCCAAAGCATCCAAGTAATTTTAAGGAGGATTTTATTATGCCTAAAATCAAAACTCACTCAGGCGCTAAAAAGCGTTTCAAAATGTCTAAAAACGGTAAGCCGATTCGCGCACATGCAAATAAGTCACATATCCTTACCAAGAAAACAACAAAACGTAAAAGAGGTCTTCGTAAGACTAATGTTGCAGACGTTACAAATCAGAAGCAGATTAAACGTCTTATTCCTTATAAATAAGAAGAAAACGGTAGGAGGTAACTTATAATGGCACGTATTAAAGGTGCGATGATGACTCGCAAAAGAAGAAATAAAGTTCTTAAACTCGCAAAGGGTTATTATGGCTCAAAGAGCAAGCTCTTCAAA
>JAZSBI010000135.1:0-3877 GCA_045602345.1 Acutalibacteraceae bacterium
GGCAAATGAGGTTAACCATGCAATCCGTGAGGTTCTTGGTGAAATCTATTGTCCCAAATGTGCAAGCCGTGTAACAATTCAGTACGGTGGTTCTATGAATGCAGGTAATGCAGCAGAACTTCTCGCTCAGGTTGATGTTGACGGTGGTCTTATCGGCGGCGCATCTCTTAGAGCAGCAGATTTCTCTGTAATCGTTAAAGCAGCAAGCGTTTAATTCAAAATAAAAATCAGGGCAGGCTTTACCGTCTGCCCGAATTTTCTGTTAAGATAAATTAATAGGGTGATATAAAATGTCTGAAAAAGTACTTCTTGTTGTTATGGACGGTGTAGGTTACTCAAAAACAGGTCTTGGTGACGCTGTTACACTTGCAAACACACCCGTTCTTGACAAACTTCTTAAAGAATGCCCCAACGTTCGCTTAAAAGCTCACGGCTCAGCAGTAGGCCTTCCCTCTGATGACGATATGGGTAACAGCGAGGTTGGTCACAATGCTCTCGGTTGTGGTCAGGTTTATTCACAGGGCGCAAAGCTTGTTAATGAATCTATTGAATCAGGTAAAATTTATGAATCAACAGCTTGGAAAGAGGTTGCAGGTAACTGTGTTGATAAAAACTCAACTCTTCACTTTATAGGTCTTCTTTCCGATGGTAATGTTCACTCAAATATTTCTCACCTTATTGCAATGCTGAAACAGGCAAAAGCAGAGGGTGTAAAGAGTGTTCGTGCTCACATTCTTCTTGATGGTCGTGATGTTCCTGCAACATCCGGTCTTGTTTATGTAGCAGAGCTTGAAAATGCTCTTGCAGAGCTTAATGACGATACATTCTGTGGTAAAATCGCTTCCGGTGGTGGCAGAATGGTTATCACAATGGACCGTTACGAAGCTAACTGGAATATGGTTAAGCTTGGTTGGGATACTCATGTAAAAGGTATCGGCAGACAGTTTGCAAATGCAACTGAAGCTATTGAAACCTATCGTGCAGAAAACGATGGCGTTATCGACCAGGATTTACCTCCCTTTGTTATTTCTGAAAACGGCGAACCTGTTGGCGCAATCAAGGATGGTGACAGCGTAGTTCTTTTCAACTTCCGTGGTGACCGTGCTATTGAGCTTTCAATGGCATTTGATAATGACGAGTTTACAGCATTTGACAGGGGTGCAAAACCCGATGTTGTTTATGCAGGTATGCTCCAGTATGATGGTGACCTCAAGCTTCCTGCAAGATTCCTTGTTAATCCTCCCGAAATCAAAGACACTCTTTCAGAGCTTCTTGTTTCAAAGGGTATGAATCAGTTTGCAGTTTCTGAAACTCAGAAATACGGCCACGTAACATATTTCTGGAATGGTAACAAGAGTGACAAGTTCAGCGAAGAGCTTGAAACATATATGGAAATTCCTTCCGATAAGGTTTCTTTTGACGAAAGACCCTGGATGAAATCCGCAGAGGTTACAGATGCAGTTATTGAAGCTATGGAAAGCGGTAAATATGACTTCATCCGTTGCAACTATCCCAACGGAGATATGGTTGGCCACACAGGTAACCTTGATGCAACAATCACAGCTGTTGAAGCAGTTGACCTTGGTCTTGCAAGAGTTCTTAAAGTAGCAGATAAATGCGGCGTAACAGTTCTTATTACTGCTGACCACGGTAACGCTGACGAAATGCTTGAAAAGGATAAGAAGGGTAATGTTGCTCCCAGAACAGCACACTCCCTTAATGAAGTTCCTTTCATCGTTTACAGCAAAAACTCCTATGAGCTTAAAGACGGTGCATTCGGTCTTGCAAACGTTGCTCCCACAGTTGCAACAATTTTCGGTGTCGAACCCTATGCTTCATGGGAAGAATCAATGATTAAATAAATTTTTTAGTCGGTTGCACAAGTGCAGCCGACTTTTTCTACACCTGAGAAAAATTGACTTTTGTGCTTTGGTGATATATAATCAAAAAAGGAGAGACGGCCAATCAGGGGACGGTTCTATGATTGAACCATAATACTAAAAAACTAAAGAAACACCATTTCCTACATAACGTAAGAAATGGTGTTTTACTTTTATTTTTGGTTTTTTATTAATTTATAATTCCCACTTTTGAGGATTCTTAATAAATCTTCATTGGTTTTAATTGGTTCTTCTGTTATTATTCCGCCTAAGCCAACACCTGTTTCACGGTGACAGTCGCTACCGCTTGTTTTGATTTTTGCATTAATTTCATTTGCCCATTTAAGGGAATTGTCATTTGCCTCTTTATCAGCCTTGGCGTTAAATACTTCAACACCATCAAGGTGTTCGGGTTTGGCTCTTGTTATATATTTTCTGAAAGGGTGTGCCTGAATGAAAACGCAGCCTTTTTCTCTGAATAATTTACTTGCTTTTTTAATATAAAGTGAAAGCAAGAAGGGGAGCTCATAAAGCATTTCTTCATTCACGCCATAGATTAAATAATCATTAACCGTAGCATAAAATCGTAATTCAACACCAAGTAAAACAGAGAAATCCTCTGTTTCAAATTCCTTTGCTTTTCTGTAGCCTTCAAGAAAATGTTCTATTGCCTTTTTCTTATTGAAAAATTCAGAAATGTGAAAGGTCATAGGGGAATAGTGGTCTGTAATAACAATTCCCGAATAACCTGCTTCTTTATATTTTTTTATAAGCTCTTCTGCGTCTAACTGACCGCACCAGCTCGTGTTTTTTGTGTGGGCGTGTATTTCGTATTTATATTCCATGTTTACACCTTTAATAAAAATTTCTTTTGCTATTATACATTTTATCTTTTTAATAATCAATATTTATATACTTGAAAAAATGTAAAAATTGGTATATTCTATTTGTATATTGAATTAAGGAGTAGATTATATGACAGGAATACATATTATTGATGCTTTTTTAAGCATTTTAGTTACTATTTGTATGCTTCTCACAGGTGTTATGGATTCAGGGGATGCAACTTCAACACCTGAGGTTGAGCTTGTAAGAGAAGACAAGCTTGTTTTCCTTGATGCTTTTAAATCGGGGCAGGGTGTAACAACTGATGGTAAATATTTTTACACATCGGGTTCATTAACAGCTTTCGGTATGACAAGTCTTACTAAGTGGGACGCAGATACAATGGAGATACTTGTTAAAAACGATTCGCCCATTCCTCAAGAGTATATTGATGATTATGGTAGTGATCATGTTGGCGGTATCAGCTATTATGACGGTAAAATCTATGCCGCTGTTGAAAATGAAGCAGAGGATTTGCCCCTTGTTATAACCTACGATGCTCGTACACTTCATATTGCTGATATTTTTGAATTACCTAATGAAAACCTTCCCGATGGTATTCCGTGGTGCTGTGTGGATGGTGAAAAAGGCTACCTCTATTGCTCACAGTTTAACGAGGTAAATGAGATTCTTGCTTTTGACCTTGATACAATGGAGTTTTCACATGTGATTCCCTTATCAGAGCAGGTTGTTCGTATTCAAGGCGGCGAGGTTTATGATGGGATTCTTTACCTTTCTTCTGATATTGAACACAGCAACGATGATAAGATTATGACAGTTGATGTGAAAACAGGTGCTGTTGAAGAGCTTTGTACCCGTTCACTTCCCTCTGCAGCAGGTAACGAAGCTGAGGGTGTAACAGTATTCCCTATGGAAGATGGTACTTTCATTCACGTTCTTGACTACGATAAAACAGTAGGTGTTTATTTAAGACACTATAAATTAGCTGAATAAAAAACTAAAGGGGCTGTAAAAAACGAAAGTTTTTTTACAGCCCCTTTTTCAGGGGATAGGAAAAAAGATGCAGAACGGACAAACCGAGCAAAAACAAGGCTTCAGACTTGTTTTTGTTTACCCGAAGGCGTACAAAGGTACGTCGAGTGGCGAGATTT
>JAZSBI010000136.1:0-23493 GCA_045602345.1 Acutalibacteraceae bacterium
TCTTATTCTTATTCAGGACAGGAATAGTAAGTGTAAGCTTTTAAAATAATAAAAAACTAATAAAAGGGTGTAAATATGGCGGTTTTTAAATGTAAAATGTGCGGTGGCACACTTGAGGTTAACAATAATGAAACAGTTGCAGTATGCGAATATTGTGGCACTAAGCAGACTTTGCCTAAAAGTGATAATGAGATTGTATCTAATCTTTATAATCGAGCAAACAATCTTCGCCTTAAATGCGAATTTGATAAGGCAGAGCAGGTTTATGAAAAAATTCTTGAAGTAGATGATACAGAGGCTGAAGCACATTGGGGTATAGTGCTTTGTAAATATGGTATTGAGTATGTGGAAGATCCTCAGACATATACCCGTGTTCCTACCTGTCACCGTACTTCTTATGATGTAATTCTTACAGATTCTGCATATCTTTCTGCTGTTGCTAATGCAGATGCACACCAGAAAGCTATCTACGAAGAAGAAGCAAAAAGAATCAATGAAATACAAAGAGGCATACTTGATATTGTAAAAAATGAAGCTCCCTTTGATGTTTTCATATGCTATAAGGAAACTGATGAAAACGGACAGCGTACAATGGATAGTGTTCTTGCCAATGATATTTATCATCAATTATCTAACGATGGTTTCAAAGTTTTTTATGCTGCAATCACCCTTGAGGATAAGCTTGGCAAAGAGTATGAGCCATACATATTTGCTGCATTAAACAGTGCTAAAATTATGCTTGTTATTGGCACAAAGCCGGAATATTTTGAGGCTGTATGGGTTAAAAACGAATGGTCACGTTTTATGAAGCTTTTAAAGAATGATCGTTCAAAGCTTCTTATTCCTTGTTATCGTGATATGGACGCCTATGATTTACCGGAGGAGTTTTCTCATCTACAGGCGCAAGATATGAGCAAAATAGGCTTTATCAATGATATTGAACGAGGCATAAAAAAGATTCTTGTAAAGGAAAAAGAAAAAACTGAGCCTGTTATAGTCGGTGCACCTGCAGCAGCTACAAATACTGCGCCGCTCCTTACACGTGCATATTTTTTCCTCGAAGATGGCGATTTTGCAAGTGCGGATGAATATTGTGAAAAAGTACTTGACATTGAACCCAGCAATGCAAGAGCGTATCTGGGAAAAACTCTGGCGGCATTTAGATTTAGAAAGCCTGAAGATTTGGCAAAGAGCGGAAAAGATTATTCAAGTAACAAGGATTATATCAAAGCAACCCGCTTTGCTGATGATGAGTTGAAGGCTGAATTGGATAAATATCTGGCTGAATACAGAGAAAACCAGTATAATCTTGCTGTTAAGATAATGAATGATGCTATAGGTCGTAGCGGATATGAGAAGGCTGCAGAGGCATTTAGGGATGTTAATGATTATAAAGATTCTAAGCAATTACGAGAAAAATGCCTCAAGGAAGCAGATCGTTTAGGAAATCTTCAGACAGCACAAGAAAATCTGACACGTAAGCTTAATGCTAAAAAGAGTGAACTTATAAGCAAAAAATCTCAATATAATAGAATTCAGGAGGAATACACCACAAAAAAAAGCCAGATAGATAATCAGCAAAAAAACAGGAAGCTCGCAAGGAAGAATACTATTATGGGTATTGGCTTGTCGATTTCTTTGTTCCTTTTCTTTGTTGGTGTTGCGGTAAGTTACGAGATGTCTGCAATATTTTTCATTGTGATGCTTGGGTTTGCAGTGGGTTGCGGTGTTTTTTCAAACAAGATAAAAAAAGATGTTCTGGGCCTTACTAAAAAGGAAATAAGATCCAGAAATATTAAGGCTGCATTCCTTCCACATTTGATATATATACAAGCATACAAGGATCATAAGGAAATTAAACGATTGACAGGAAATACCGGAGAGCTTGAAAAACAGGTTCAGGATTTAGTTACTGATTTAAATAAATGTGGTAACGAGATTTCCCAGACGGAAAATGAAATTTCCCAATTAACAAATAAGTTGAACGAGATAATGCAATTACAAAACAGATGACTTTTCTGTGTTTCTGATGTATTTGTAAAGATTATTATATAAAAATGCGATGCTAAGCAAAGAAATGCTTAGCATCGCATTTAATTTTTATTTAAATAAGCTTGCCCTTACTTATTTTTATAATGTTGTCTGCGATACCGATTGCGGTTTGTCGGTGTGCAATAATTATTATTCCGCAATCCTCAGATAACTTTTTCAACAATAGATTAAGCTTCAATTCGGTGTCGGCATCAATGAAGGAGGTGGATTCATCAAAAATGATGAATTTACTTCTTTGTAAAAATGCACGTGTCAGTAGTATCAACTGTATTTGACCTGATGAAAGATTACCATCACAAGAAGAGTAATCCGTATCATACCCCTGGGGAAGTGATTCAATAAAATGATTAGCACCGATTTTTTCAGCAGCAGCTTTTATTTGTTCATCAGTTACATTTTCTATGCCGTATGCTATGTTCTCTTTTATAGTGCAATCGAAAAGCTGTGCATTCTGCGGAATAATTGTGAACAATTTTTTGTAAGATGAAGGGTCGTATTGGGCTATATCTTTACCACCCATTTTTATTGTTCCCTCACACGGATCGTAAAAGTTAAGAATAAGCTTTATGATTGTGCTTTTACCTGCACCTGTTTCTCCTGAAATTGCAGTTATGCCACGAGCTCTGATTTTGAAATTAAGTTTTTCAACAACCTTGTTTGTTCCATTGTATGAAAAGCTTACATTATCAAACTCAAGATCACTTGCAATAGCTGTTTCACCGGTTTGTCCTGCGGGAAGTTCTTTTTCTGAAAGCAAAGCAAATATACTTGCTAAAGAAACCTTGATGGTTCTTATTATATTTGAAAAAGAGCTTACTTGGGAAAGTGGTTGGTTGAGCTTTCTTATATATACTATAAGAGTTATGAGTGTGCCCAAGCTTATTACGGCGGAATGAATCCTAAAAGCACCGGCTACGAGGACTGTAATCAAAGAGAGTGCTGTCAGACCTTCCGTAACAATAGAGGCAATAGATGCTGACTTTCTGGCTTTCTTCACTTCTGTATTAAGGGATTCGCTTAGCTGGTTGATGTTTTTTACTATGCTCTTGCCATTTCCGGAATGTTGTATTATTTTTATACCGCTATAAAACTCATTTACATTATTGTAAAGCTCACCAGCCTTATATTGTTGTTTTGAAGAGTTTTTATTTTCAAAAAATGTTGCCACATACACCATAATTAACCCAATGGTTATTATAAGAAGAACAATAGCCGAAATAAATGAATCAATACGAAAAATTTCAATTAAAATTCCTGCAACAACAAATAATGATGAGATATAGTTTCCAAAAAATAAATTCAGACTTTGGTTAAGCGCATCTGTACCATCTGTGAAAAGGTTATAGAATTCATTGTGGAAATGAGCATCTATAAAATTCATTGGAAGAAGGGTGAATTTATGAGATACTTTTGTACGTATGGTGTGGGAATATTTAGTAGAAAAGGAAGATGATGCTATACCTTGAAGTAAAGAGAACAAAGTATTAGCGGTAATGAAAATTATTACCTTGATTATTTCAGGTACAAACTCTGTTGCTACTAAACTGCTTTTGCCATTTACCACAGATGCTATAATGGCAGAAACAAAAATATCAATAAGGTTGCCAAGTACTCTTGTAGTCATTACAAATGTATATGCATAAAGCAGAGCTGAAACAAAAACCAATATGATGTGTGGTGTAAAAGGGGCTATAGAGTGTAAAAAAGGTTTTTTATAGCCCTTGAAGCTTGTAGTGGCTTGGGTTTGTGCTGAGGTGTCAAACCTGACTTTAAAAACAGAACTTTTTTCAGCCATTTGCAGTCACCTCGTTTAATTGGTTTTGTGAAATTCTGTGGTAGTATGCCGACTTTTCAAGAAGCTGTGAATGAGTTCCTTCTGCCTGAACACCATTTTCTGATAGTACAATAATTTTATCACAGTTCATAATGCTTTTTATACGCTGTGAAATAATTATTATTGTTGCATCGGATTTTTCCTCAATAAGCTTGTTAAGAATTTTTTCCTCGGTGTCGCTATCAAGGGCGGTGAAGCAATCGTCAAAAATATAAAGGTCGGCATCCTTTCCTAATGCACCCGCTATAGCGATACGGCTTTTCTGCCCGCCACTGAAGTTGGCACCGGCATTCATAATTATTCTGTCAAGAGGTTGCTTTGGCAAAAAGTCACACTGTGCATTTTTTAAAGCGGTCATCATTTTTTGCTCATTGTTTTCACAACCATAAAGCATAAGATTTTCGCGTAATGTTTTTGTGAATAGTATGCTGGAGCTTTGTGCATAGGAAATCTTTTTACGTAATAGTTCGGCATCGATGTTGCAAATTGGTGTATCGCCTATATAAATGTTTCCTGAAAGGGGAGAGCTTCTTAGCAAAAGTAGTTCCATAAGAGTTGTTTTACCACAACCGGTACAACCGGTAATACCGATTTTCGTACCCTGCGGAATTGTAAAATTGAACTCTGCATTCGGGACTTCTTCTAACCTTACATTTTCAAAACGTATGTCAGCAATTTTTTCCAGTTCCGTTATTTTTCCATTAGTTGTTCTGTGAATTTCTTCCGAAAGAATCGAATCAATGTTTTTCATTGAAATCATGGCTTTTGGAAAAAACAGGAAAAGTGCTCCAATCATCATAAAGGCAGAAATTGTGAGCAATGCATACTGTAGAAATGCAACCATGTCACCCAGTGAAAGCGAAGAATTTAACAGATTATTGCCACCAACCAACACCATAATCGCAATAATAGCATTGGTTATAAGGTTTATCATTGCTGTTCCGATAAAAACGGAACGCATAACGAAGTTTTCATTTTTTTGATAATCTGCTGATGCTTTGTTAACCTTCTCAGCTTCGGTTTGCTCCATACCTGTAGCACGAATTGTAAGTATTTGCTCAACACTTACCTTAAAAAATTTGGCGAGCTTGTCGTAAATATTATTCATAAGCTCGTATTTTTTCTCGGTAAGTTTAAAGATGATAGTCAAAGCAGCTACAATGACAATTGCAGTTATAAGTATCAAAAATCCCATAAAAAGATTTTTACAAAGTGATATTATAGTACCGCCTAAAGCTAATAAAGGTGCGTACATAAATAGCTTTAATAAATAGTTTACTGTCATACCCACACGGTTAATATCACTATTAACAATTGCGTTGATTTTTTCGGGGGAATGCTTTCTGAATTCTCTTTTTCCGAATTCAGCTGTGTGTTGCAGTAATTTTTTTCTTAAAGTATTTTCAATTTCGGCTGAAACGAAAGAAGCTTTAATATGAACAAAAATCATACACGCCAGTTGACCTGTGGTGCATATTATCATAAAAATAGCTGAGTGAATAATGTAATTTAATTCTGTTTCTTCAATATCAACACCTGCATCTTCATAGATGTAGGGGATAATCATTGATGCTATCTGTTTTTTTACAGCAGGGCTTATTTCGTTTGTACGATTGTAATAATATTCTGCATCAGAAGGGGAGATTGTTTTATCTTCAAGTTTTTCATAAAGAAATTTAAGACTTACAAACTCATAGAGTGCGTTGAAGTCTATGTTTTCTATTTCGTTAAAAGTATCTTGTGCAAAAATTAGTGCTGAAACAAGAGTGTTTTCATAAATATAGCGAGCTTGCTCTTTGTGTTCAGCTTTTAAAAAATATCTGTTTTTTAGTGTGGAAATATATTTGTCACATTCGTCAGGTGCTTCTTCACAGAATGTATAACAACTTGAAAATTCTGTAAAAATGTGTTCAGGTAAAACTTTTTCGAATAAGTTCATAGCCTCGTCAGTCATTACCTGTGGCACAGATTCGTTAACCCCTTTTTGTTGGATACCTATATTAATAAAGTTACCCATCAAAAAAGGCATAACTAAAGAAAACGCTACTTGCAAAACCAGAGCAATAGCGCAACATTTTAATATAAAGTTATGTTCATTCAGATATTTTTTCAATAATTGCAAACAAACACAGTCCTTTTAAAATCGGCAGATTGCTTTTTGCAATCTGCCGAAATTTAGTAAGTATTAGAATTCGTCGTAGAAGTCTTCTACATCGTCAAGGTCTTCAATTTTGAACCATTCGTCGTCATCAAGTTTTTCAAGAACTTCGTTGTATTTGCCGCTGAAATTAGCATTTTTATTGAAGTTGGATAAAGTAACTTTTACAACAGTTTTATACTCTGTGCCATCCCAATTTTCTTCCTGAGTGTATTCAAAGTAAGCAAGGCAACCTTTGGAAATACCTGCAATAAATTCGAGTTCTTCATCTTCGTAATATTCATTATCGATGGCTTCCTCGAATTCTTCCATGAACTCTTCGCCTTCGTCAGTGTCGAGGAGGTCTTCTAATTCTTTGCATTCCTTAATGTAATTGTAAAGGTCTTCTGCGAGCACATCAAATTTGATTTTTACATCATATTTTGTGATACCGTCTTCTTTGAATTTATCCTTAACTTCAAATGCTTCTTCAGAAATGCCTTTGGCTACGAATTTGGTAATAACCTTTTTAAGTGTAGAGTAGTCAGGGATATCTTTTGCATCGATATCGAGATTCTCTTCAACCATGGTTCTTGCATAGTCATCATAAACTTCAGCCAAAACTTTTTCGTTGATTTTGTTGCCGGAAACAATATCTTCAATCCAACCGGTGATTGTTTCAATATTGAGACCGAACTCATCATCAAGTGCGTCTTCAATATCGTCAAGGTCTTCGTATAAAAGCTCATCTGCAACGTCTTCTAAATTTGCTTTAGCATATTCGTATGCATTGGGTGTGTTGAAAGATATGCCTGCGGGAAGCTCTTCGCTGTAAATGAGAGTTTCACCCTTTGAGGAAACGACACTGAAATCAGTGGTATAGTTATCTCCACCACTGTAGTCTTCAGAAGTTGTAACGTCAGCAAAATAGCTTGAACTTGCTAAATCTTTTCCCCAAGCAAGGGCGCCGGTAGCAGTGATTTTCATCGTTCTGGAGTAACCTTCTGAATAACCATAATAATCAGAGCTGGAAGATTTGTACTCGTATACATATTCAGCGTCAAAATCAAAGCTTTCAGTCTGGAAAAGAAGTTTGTTAATGCCATTAGCGATTTTAGCCTGAGGGCTGTTTGCGAAGCCAACAGCAACTGAACCTAAAACAATAGCAACAACAAGGAGTATTGCTATAACAGGAATAGCAATAAGTTTTTTAGAAAACTTTTTGCCGCCGGGAGCTTCTGGTGTAAAGTTTTCAGGAGCGAAGCCTGAAGAGGTGTCAGTAGTTTCGGGTGCTGCTTGAGACTCAGCTACCTGTGCGCCACAATTAGCACAAAAAGCAACATCGCCACAATCTTGACCGCAATTTGGACAGAACATAATATAATCCTCCTATTAATTTGATGATATAATTATAACATTCCATATTGAAAAATCAAGATATTTTGTTTGTTTTTATCAAAAAAAGTTTTAAGTTGTTGTATTTTATTTGCTAAAATGCCCTTAGAACTTGTGTGGATGAGTTTAGTGTATCATAACATTTGCTATAACTTTAAAAAAAGTGTATAATTGGATATAATGGTAACAAAGACCAATTAAACATTTACTATAGTTTATTCATAATATGAAACAAATATTTTCTAAAAATAGGAGGGATAAATATGGCATGGTATGATGAGGCCGTGTTTTATCACATTTACCCTTTGGGAATGACGGGTGCCCCGAAAGAGAATCTTTATGGTGAGCCTGTGCATAGACTTAATGCGTTAGTGCCATGGATTTCGCACATTAAAGAAATAGGTTGTAACGCAATTTATATCGGACCTCTTTTTGAGTCTGTCGGTCACGGTTATGAAACAACGGATTACAAAAAGTTAGATTCAAGACTTGGCATAAACGAGGATTTGACAAACTTTGTATCGGAATGTCATAAGCAAGGGCTCAAAGTGATTTTAGATGGTGTTTTCAACCACACAGGTCGTGATTTTTTTGCGTTTAAGGATATTAAGCAGAATAGAGAAAACTCGCAATATAAAGATTGGTATTGTAGTGTGAATTTCTGGGGGAACAACTCTTTCAATGATGGCTTTTCCTATGAAAATTGGGGTGGTTACGACCTTCTCGCAAAACTTAATCAACGCAACCCTGAGGTTAAAGATTATATTTGTGATGTTATTCGTTTCTGGGTAAAGGAATTTGATATTGACGGACTCCGTCTTGATGCGGCTGATGTTATGGATTTTGACTATATGCAATCGCTTAGGCAGGTAGCAAATGAAGTGAAGCCTGATTTCTGGCTTATGGGTGAGGTTATTCACGGCGATTACTCCCGTTGGGTAAATGGTGAAACACTTCACAGTGTAACAAATTATATGCTTCACAAGGCGTTGTATTCTGCTCATAACGACCATAACTATTTTGAGGTCGCCCACACAATCAAGTATGTCAGCAATATGACGGGTGATCGCCTTAAACTTTATACTTTCGTTGATAATCACGATGTTGAGAGAATTTATACCAAGCTCAACAACAAAGCTCATTTTGTACCTGTGCACATTATGCTTTATACTTTGCCGGGTATTCCGTCCATTTACTATGGTTCCGAATTTGGTATTGAAGGAAGAAAAGAAAAAGGTTCAGACGCTTCATTAAGACCTGCGTTAGATTATAATGATTACAAAGATTCTGTGACTACAAATCCTTGTACAAGGCTTATCTCTGTTCTCGGAAAAATCCGCCAAAAAACACCTGCTTTGTGCTTTGGCGATTATAAGGAGCTTGAACTGCAAACCACACATTTTGCTTACGAGAGAACTTTTGAGGGCAAATCTGTTATTGTTACTGTTAACAACTCAGAAAATGCTGTTAATATGAATCTTCTTTGCGGTAATTTCAAGGAATATGTTGGGGTATTGTCGGGTGAAAAAGTGACTGTGGTGAATGGTAGCATTCAGGTTAAAGTGCCTGGAAATTATGGCGAAATCTGGATTTCTGATGGTGATATTGAAGAGGTTTTTTCATCCATAAAAACAGTAGAAATTGAAGAGTTTCCTAAATCTATCAACAGTGTTGAAAAAGATAATGCAACAGAATATGTAAATATTGAGAAAATAAAGATTCCTGCTATTGAAGAAAAATCAGAAGAACAAATAACCGAAAACGTTGTTGTGGATTGGAATAAAACTTATGAGGATATGTCTGTAGAAGAACTTCAAGAGGCAATTCTTCAAAAAATGAGAAAGAACGGCCCTGTTACCGACTATATGTTAGGTACCGTAAGAGAAAATACGCACCATGGTTCTTTAGTAACATGGGTAAAAAGTTTTAATTGAATTCTGAAATCAAGGAGCAGAAAAACTGCTCCTTGATTTGTTATGTGATGTATTTTTATTTAACAAAAATTTACAATTTGTTTATTTAAATTTGACTTTTCAAAAACATAATTAGGGCATAAAGTTTTTTTGAAAGGTCTTGTTATAATGAAAAGAGTGTTAGTGTGTATACTTGTTTTTGTTCTGTTTTTGACTGGTTGCAGTACGCCCACAGAACCGGAAATTGATGGTGTTCAAATCAAACTTTCTGATGAAAAAATAACAGTTGACGGTCAAGATATAACAAATGAAAAAACTCAAGCAGTTTATTCAGCTAATGACATTATTTTTTACCTCGAAGGCCAGGATTTTAAATATGGTGAGGGCTCAGAAAATGATGAACATTCACAGGCTGAGGCAGATTCTCATACAGTTATTCATATTACCAAGCCTGGTAAATATGTTTTAAGTGGTAGGCTTTCTTTAGGCCAGATTGCAATTGATCTTGGAGAGAATGCAGAAGAAAATCCTGAATCAGTAGTTACACTTGTTCTTAACGGTGTTGATATTACTTGCACAGTTGCCCCGGCAGTTATTTTTTATAATGTTTATGAATGTGGGGTTGCCGATGAAGAGAAGGCGACAAAGGATGTTGATACATCTAAAGCAGGTGCAAATGTTATTATTGCAGACGGTACAGAAAACAATATCAATGGTGCTTATGTTGCAAAAATATACAAATCCTACGAGCTTAACGAAGATGGTACAGAGGTTGTTGATAGTGAAAAACTCCATAAATACGATGCAGCTTTTTATTCAAAGAAAACAATGAATATCAATGGTGGCGAATCAGGTGATGGAGTTCTTAATATCAATGCTGAAAACGAAGGACTTGATAGTGAATTACATCTTACCATTAATGGTGGTGTTATTAACATAACGTCGGGTAACGATGGAATTAATACTAATGAAGACAATGTTTCTGTTACTACTATGAATGGTGGCACGCTTAACATTGTTTGCGATGGTAGTACCGGTGAGGGTGATGGAATCGACTCAAATGGATGGCTTGTAATTAATGGCGGTACTGTAGTTGCACAGGCATGTGCCACAAGCGGTGATGCAGGTGTTGACTCGGATAAAGGCATTTATCTCAATGGCGGTAAAGTGATTGCATCGGGCAATATGCTTGATCAAATTGCTGGTGGTGAACAAACATATGCTGTGTTTAACTTCGCAAATAAGCAGAGCGGCGGTAACACATACACTCTGAAAAATGAAGATGGTAAAGTTCTGGGAGAATATACACCAAAAAATGATTTTACGTACCTTATTATTGCAGGTGATGAGCTTTCCGAAGGTGATTACACATTCTGGCAAGGAAACACTCAGCTTTCAGCAGTTAAATCTGATAAAATGCAGGGTGGAAAGCCTAATGGAGAAAGACCTGAAATGCCTAAAGGAGAAAATAGTGAAGATTTAACACCACCCGAAAAACATGATGGTATGGAAAGACCTGAAGCACCGAATGGGGAGCATTTCCAAATGCCTGAAGGTGAAATACCACAAGGTGAAAGACCCGAAATGCCTGAAGGCTTTACTTCACCAGAAATGCCTGAGGGGGAAAGACCTGAAATACCTGACGATGCAGAAAATATGACTCCGCCCAATAATATGGGTGGTGCCATGGGTGGATTTATGGTAAACGGAGAAACAACTACTGTGTTTGCCATTGTCAAAGGCGGAAATCAGTTTGCAAATGTAGGTCCTGCTACAAAATAAAAAATTTACATCCACACAAGAGCAACAGTAAAACTGTTGCTTTTTGTTTTAATTGAATGATATAATGCTTTTAACAAATAAGAATCTAACGAGGTGTTATTATGGATTTTGATATTGATAAATTGCAATGGGTAAGAGAACCGGCAGATTACACAATCAGTGATGATAAAATTGAAATTGTTACAAAGCCGCATACGGATTTATGGCAGAGAACATATTACCATTTCAGGAATGATAATGCACCCGTGCTACAGCTTGAAACCGATGAGAAATTCTTCTCTTTTATTGTGAAAACAGATTTTGAAAGTAAGCACAGATTTGATCAGTGCGGAGTTGTAATTTACCTTGACAGTGAAAACTGGCTTAAAGGGTCGATTGAATACGAGAATGAGGATTTTCAGCATCTTGGTTCTGTGGTTACAAACAACGGTTATTCTGATTGGGCAACAACAGAAATTGATGCTGATATAAAATCAATGTGGTACAGATTAAGCAGAAGAGAAGATGATTACTGTATTGAATGTTCTGAGGATGGTGTAAAATTCAGACAAATGCGAGTATGCCATATGTGGAATGGTGGGGGAAGGATTCGCTTTGGTATTTATGCCTGCAGTCCTGAAGATCCATCATTCAAAGCAATATTTACAAATATGAAAATTACAGAATGTACATGGTTAGCACATGATGGACAGCAACCAGATGAGGAATAAATAGAGTTTAATATAAATAATGAGGAAAGATGCTTGACGTTTTACGCAGTCATATGCGAATGCGTGGTGGATGTATTACCTGAGTTGTTCTTAGTGAGCATAAAAAATTGAGCATATAAAAACTTCATTTCAAAAGAAAAAGCAACAGTTTTTTAGACTGTTGCTTTCCGTTTTAGTTAGATAAATTGAGGTTTATTAGTTTACTCTTCCAATATCATTAATTGGAATATTCTGGAAATCGGGAATGGAATTTCTTAACTCCTCAATGTCCTTGATAGTGTAGTTTCCTGAATCGATATCAACAAAGATTTTATTTGCTTGGTTAAGTGCACCGTATGCATTAATTTATTCTTACAACAAGATCACTTTCAGGGAAACAACAGCAAGGATGTATAAAATTAAACTGCATATCTGCTATACGACGCTTATCTTCGCCTTCAGGTATATAAACTTTTCCGCTAACAAGCTTACTTCTGCAGAAACCGCATTCGCCGGTGTGGCATCTTGCGGGAACAACAATACCTGCTCTTTCAAATGCACAAAGCACCGTTTCACTACTACTTGCTTTAATAACTGATTCATTACCACGGTTAATAACTGTGATGTTATATTCTTTGGGTTCTTCTTCAACTTTCTTGCCGGAAGAAAACACTTCAAATCGAATATATTTTCTTTCTTTTTGGAGTTTGGGCAACTCTGTTTCAAGGAATTTATATAAACCACCGGGTCCACAAACGAAAATGCTATAATTATCTTCGGGAGAATATTTTTTTATAATGTCTGCACCAACAAAGCCTTTTTCATAGCCTTCTTCGTCGCTGTGGCTCAATACATAAACTACATTGATTTTTTCATTTCTTTCTGAAAGCAAATCAAGTTCTGTTTTGAAAAGAATTTCATCTGATGTTCTGCAGCCATAAAGTAAAGTAAGGCTACAATCCTCATCACCTTGGTCTATTGCTCTGGCAATTGAAAGGAAGGGAGTAATGCCACTACCACCTGCAATACCAACAATGTTTTTTGCATCTCTTAATGGATTGTATGTCAAATTACCTTCCGGTGCATAAGCAATAACTTTGTCGCCTACGCTCCAATTGTCAAGAATATAATCGGAGACAAAGCCATCGTTAATACGCTTAACAGTAATCTGGTATTCACCTTTCAATGAACTTGCAGGGGAGGAAGCTATTGAATATGAACGGGTAACAACCGCACTACCTATTTCAAACTTAAATGTAAGGTACTGACCTGCTTTAAAATATGCAAGAGATGCTGCTTCACTTTTAAAATAATAGCTTTTTGCAATATCTCCATGCTCTTCAATTTTGCTGATAACAAGATTTTGCTCTTTAGGGTGAATGCTTTTAGCAACCTTATTAACACCGAAATCGTCAGTACGGGTTGGTATAACTGCTTCGGCACTATTAATAAACTGCTTTCTTTCTGTTAAAAACTTTACTGTATTAACGCTATCCTTAAAGGTGCCGTTTACAGAGAATTTTTTCTTGCTCATTTACTTTGCCTCCTTTTCCATAGCGAGTACTGCAGCCTTTGCTGCCATATCACCTGTTGTATAACTGGGTGAATAACCCATATGCCTTGTGGTATAACCACCGGCAAAGTAAAGTCCCTGAATGCCTTTATCTATCATATCGAAAACAATTCTTTTAACGATACCGTCTTCCTTGGTTGCTTCATAGCCATAGATAGTGCCTGCAGGAGCATCGGTATAACGGGCATAGGTCATAGGTGTTGAAATTTCAATTTCTTCTATGTAATCTCTGATTTTAATACCTGTTGCTTTTTCAAAATTATCTATCATTTTTTCTGCAAAGGAAATCTTGGTTTTATGATAATCTTCAACAGAAACCTTGCTCCACTCATCACCTGCAAAAATAGATGTCATATAGAGAATGCTTGTGCCCTCTGGCGAACAATCATCAAAAGCTCTATTAAGGCATACAGTTGCCTGAACATCATTGGTTTCAATTTTTTTGCTTAATTCGTAGCACTTTCTGTTATCGTTAGTGGGGTAAATGAAATAGGTGTGGTTATTAAGACCCAATTCATCTGCAGAACGGTTAAGACCTAAAAATACTGCAAAGCCTTTTGCACCTAATACTTTTGCATTAACCTCTTTTTTTAGTTTTTCAGGAATTTCCTTTTCATCTATAAGCTTTGTGTAAGCATTATATGGTGAAGCGTTACAAATTACGGCTTTAGCGTTTATCTGCGTACCATCATCAAGCTCAACGCCTGTTGCTACGCCATTTTTTACAATTATTTTCTTAACACTTGTGTTAAACCAGGCCTCGCCACCATTTTCGGTAAATGCTTCAAGTAAAGCTGTGCTTATCTGATGACTGCGTCCTCTTGGAATAACAGCACCGTCAATGATATATGCATGAAGCATTGTGAAATAGTGAATAACATTAAGCTCGTCTGTAGGCTGACCAAGGTAGCACCAATAAGCATTAATTATATCCCTTGTTATCTGACTTGCACCTAATGATTTAAGAACCTCATCAACAGAGTAGTTTGCTACCTTAAGAAAATCTGTATGTTCAGAGAAAATTTCTTTTATCATTGAGGGCTTGAAATCCTGTATATCGCTTACAAAGTCCAAGGTTTTTTCGATACTCTCAATAAGATCAAAAATCTTTGTAACTACAACTGATGAACCCGGATCATATTCCTCGAGTTTTGATATAAAAGCTTCCTTTCCCAAAGGTAACGAATAATCGCACTTTTCATTTTCATCCAATGTAATCACTCTGAACGCTTCATCAAGTGAAACCCACTCTATTTTATCTGCTGCACCAACCTCTTGAAAGATTTTCTGCAAGGGTGATTTACCTGTAATAGAGCCAACACCACAAAGCTCGTGTAGAGATGCTTCAAATTCAAATCTACCTCTTACAAAGCTTGTAGCGAAACCACCCGGTAAATTATGACGCTCAATAAGCAACGTCTTTTTTCCCTCTTTGGCAAGGCGTGCTGATGCCACAAGACCGCCATTACCTGCACCGATAACAACTGCATCGTAGTTTTTTACCATATTTACACTTCTTTCATAATAGTCTTTGAATACAAGTAGATTATACCACGTACATAAAAAAAAGCAACAATTTTTGAGCTGTTGAAGATGGCGAATATATTCTTTATTGGTATATTGTTTGTTGTTTTGTGTAAAAAGAGCAATATGGGGTTACGCAAATGTCGAAAACGTTATTTAAAAAGGGTATTTGTATGTATGAATATGCAATTAAATTCCCCAATAATAAAGCAGCAGATGAGATAACCTCATCTGCTGCTTTACAGTAATTATTTCATCTTCAGCTTAAAATTTTCCCCCTCAAAGCTTGGGTGAATGCGTAGAAATTCTTGTTTTTATCAGATCTTGTGTTATAATGATAGTATAAAAAAGACAGGGAGTTGTAGGCGTGAAATTCGAAGATATAGATCTTAGTATAGCCAGTGGAGAAGAACTTTATAATTACGGTGATATATTCTTGAATGAAGGAATTGCAGAAGACGCAATAAAATGCTATAAGCTTGCTGCTGAAAAGGGTTTTTCAGTTGCTCTGATTCAGTTAGCAGAGTTATATGAAATCGGTTGGAAAGGGATTGCTATTGATTTTGATGAATCTATCAAATGGTATAAACTTGCCGCAAAAAATGGGGACAATGAGGCTCTGTTATATTTGATTGAAAAATACTATGATGACGATGATGAAGAATTTCCTGAATTGTGTAAGCTTGCTGCAGAAAACGGTAGTGTTGATGCTCAAAAATATTTAGGCGACATGTATCAATATGGTAACGGGGTTGAAAAAAATTTAGATCAGTTCCTTAAATGGTATAAATTAGCTGCCGAAGGCGGAAACAGAGATGCCATATACACTGTTGGACACCTGTATTATTATGGCGAAGGAGTAGAGCAGAGTTACGAGGAGGCATTCTACTGGTTTGATAAAGATGGTTTTCGTGAGCTTCCGTATTATATATGCGCAGATATGTATTTTTACGTTACAAAAGATTATTCCAATGCCTTCAGACTTTATCATGATGCACTTAAGCAGGGTGTGGAAATTGCAGCATATAAAATTGGTGAAATGTACTATTATGGTCTTGGTACAGAGCAAGATTATGGCAAGGCATTTGAGTTTTTAAAGTATTATGAAGACGAATTTGATGAGAATGATTTTGATTTTGCACCACCTGAGGTTTATAAAATGTTAGGTGAAATGTATAAGAACGGTCGGGGTGTTGAACGAAATTTAGAGGAGGCCGAAAAGTTATTTAAAGCATTTGAAAAAGCCAAAATAGCTAATTAAACTTTAAAATGTTAAATGCAGATATTAAAACAGCAGATGGGCAATCCATCTGCTGTTTGTTGTACTATTATTTCATTTTCGGCTTAAAATTCTTCCCATCAAAGCTTGGGTTGAATGCGTAGAAGTTCTTTGCATTGAGTCTGTCTGTAGCAAGACGGAGGCCTTCACCAATACAACAATATTGAAAAAAGTGATGCATTAAGCCAAATTTAGAAAAAATCAAACAAAAAGATGACAAATAAACGGGAATTTGAATAACGGTTGTTTGCATAACCGAAAATAAAATACCAATACTATTGACATTGTAACGGTTGACCGATATAATAATAGTAACAGGAGGTGAAACATCGTGACTATAAATGAATTAATGGAAAACAGAAATATTACGCAATATCGCTTGTCCAAAGATAGTGGCATTGCATATACAACAATAAACGATATATGTAGTGGTAAAGCACAGCTTGAAAAATGTTCTGCCGAAACAATTTACCGTATTTCAAAGGTGCTCGGTGTTTCGATGGAAAGCCTTGTAGAACCTTGTTTAGAGGTTCGTAGTGACTTTGAATTGTTTAAAAGTAACACCTGTCATAGACTTAAAGAGTTGGGTGATATTGAATTTGTTATTGAACTTTTAGAAGAAGATCGGATACGTAAATATTATAAGAAAAAATGGTATTCCGAAAGCTTGTATCTTCTTGCTATGCTTGATTATATCAGTAGAGAGAATAATATACCACTTTGCACACAATACGATAATATGCGTACGTTAAAACTAAAATCTACTCTTTTCCCTGCAAGTGTATTGGTTGCGGCAAAGGTTTCTAAAAATGAAAAAATAAAGCAGAAAGCAATAGATGAATGTATTCCCGAATTCAGGAGATTCAACATTATAGAAAGCGAGATTAGAAATGTCATCTAACAGTTTTACAAAAGAAAATCTTGATACCTATCTCAAAGAGTTAGCAAAAGAATTCAGAAAAATTAACGGTAAATCTATGCCTGCAGAAATTGTGCTTGTAGGTGGTGCAGCTATTCTCACTAATTATGGTTTTCGAGATATGACTACGGATGTTGATGCCGTAATTCACGCAGGTTCAGCAATGAAGGATGCTATAAATCTGGTTGGAGATAAATATAATTTGCCAACCGGATGGTTAAATGCAGATTTTGTAAAGACCGGTTCATATTCGCCAAAGCTCAATGAATTTTCGGTTTATTACAAAACTTTTTACGGTGTTCTCAATATTCGTACAATTTCAGCAGAATATCTGATTGCTATGAAGCTTCGCTCAGGAAGAAAATATAAAAACGATCTTTCTGATGTTATCGGAATTTTGGCAGAACACGAAAAGAAATGTGAACCTATTACTTTTGAAAAAATAGAAATGGCAGTTACAAATCTTTATGGCGGTTGGGATGATTTCCCTGAAGATTCAAAACCTTTTATTAAAGATGCGCTAAAAAATGGTGATTTTGAAAATATCTACACATCAGTAAAAAAGGACGAAGTAGAGTCAAAAGATATTTTAATTGATTTTGAAAAGGATTATCCAAAGGTTGCGAAAGAATCCAATATCAACGACATTTTAAAATCACTTAAAGAAAAAAGAAATAAACAATAATACAAAACCCGGTTGAAATTAGAAAAATTGTAATATCTGCTGAGGTTCTATTAGCCAAAAATGAAAAAATGTTTATTTTGGTGTTTATCAGGAGGATTTGATTATGACCGAACTTGAAACAATGCAACATGCAAAGAATTATATAGATAAATTAGCCAATGGTATTGATCCGTTAACAGATGAGACTATCAAGGATGATTCCGTCATAAACAATGTCCGTATAAGCAGATGCCTGTTTTATGTTTCGGGTGTTCTTCAGGAGGTTATTAATAATGGCGGTGTCGTAGGAAGAATAGCAAAACCTCAGAAAACAGCATTTTCAATTACAGATGAACAGTGTTCAAAAATTCTTATAACACAGGACCCGGTGGGTGTGTCTATAATTTCAAAAAGAATAGGGGAGGTGCTGGACGAAAATGTCAAGACACTTCCTGCAGTACATATTGCTAATTGGCTTGTTGATAACGGATATCTTGTGGAAAACATATATTCAGGGAGCAAAAAGAAAGTTACAACCCCAAAAGGTGAGCAACTCGGTATATTAACGATTGATGCAGTTAATCCTCAAGGTGTACCATATAAAAAGAATATTTATGATGCAAATGCTCAAAAATTTATAATATCCAACCTTAACAAAATTGCATCTGATATAGCAGCTAAACAAGTATGATATATCTAAGAAATAACTGTTGTAACAAGATGTCCTGAAGATTATAATGAAGATGAATCACAACGAGTTAAAGAAAATATCGGATTACTTCAGAAATGTGGTATAAATGTAGTAACCCATAGTATGATTCATCAGAAGTATGCGGTTTTGGAGGGTAAAACTGTGTGGTACGGTAGTATAAACTTACTTTCCTTCGGCACAAGTCAGGAAACAATGATGCGACTGCAAAATCGTGAAATTGCAGAAACACTTTTGGCAGAAGTAGATAATATGAGTAATCCAAAAATTTATTGAATTATTCGATATAAAACAGAGCAGAGTAGTACACAAAATATGTGATATTACTCTGCTTTTTTGTTCTGTCAATATGTAAAAAATCTTTGCTGCATAAATCAAAGAAACCGAACAGTCTATTAAAGCTTTATATCCCCACTAATAGATTCCTGAAAAAACGACACATAAAGACAATTTTCGCAAAATGGATGGGGAATGCTCGGTTCAATTACTGTAAAATAAAAATATTGCCTATTTATAATGTTTTTGATATACTGAATTTATATATAAACTTTTTTTATGGATTTTGTGAGGTTTACTATGGAAACAGTTCTTTCTTTGCCATTGAAAATACATAACAGAGAAATATGCAACAGAGTGGTTTTTCACCCTATGGAGGGGTGCGACGGCACCTTTGATGGTGGTATTGATAAGCTCACTCGCAGAAGATATCTTCGCTTTGCAAAAAGTGGAGCCGGTATTATCTGGTTTGAAGCAACTGCAGTTACCAATGAGGGCAGAGCAAATCCTCGTCAGCTGTTTCTGAATGAAAATACAAAGGACTCCTTCAGGGCTCTTGTTAAAGAGATTAAGGCAGTTTCTCTTGCAGAAAATGGTTTTGAGCCCGTTATTATTGTTCAGCTGACCCATAGCGGACGCTTCAGCAAGCCCAATGGCACACCTGAGCCCATTGTTGCATATCGCAATTCTCACTGGGAAATCGGCAAGGAAAATCAGCCTTATATTGTTGCAACAGATGATTATCTCAGTACAATTCCCGATAAATATTACAATGCAGCAGTTTTTGCAAAAGAGGTTGGCTTTGACGGAATTGACGTTAAATGCTGTCATGGTTACCTTTTCAATGAGCTTCTGAGTGCAACAGAGCGTGAGGGCGTTTACGGTGGTAGCCTCCGGAACAGAACAAGACTTTACTTTGATTGTATTGATGCAGTAAAAAAAGCAGTAGGTGAGGATGTGTTTGTTACAACACGCCTTAATGCCTGCGATTGCTTCCCTTATCCCTTTGGCTTCGGTGTTGATGAGAATAGCAATATCGACTTAAGTGAAACCAAGCTTATTATAAAAGAACTTTATGAAAAGGGCATAAGGCTTATTAACCTTACATTGGGTAATCCCTACCTCATTCCTCATATTAACAGACCTTGTATGAATGCTCCTGAGGACGGAGAAGCAGGTCTTAAAAGAATTTATGATGTTACAAAAGAGCTTAATGAAGCATTCCCTGAAATAAGCTTCATAGCATCGGGGCTTACATATCCTGCTGATTCTGCTATGGAATATGCAGAGAGAATTATAAATGATGGTGTTGCGGATTTTGCAGGCTTTGGCAGATTAACCTTTGCTTATCCGTCATTCTATAAAGACTACCTTGAAAAGGGTACACTTGATAAAAACAAGGTTTGTCTTAAATGCAGTAAATGCTCACTTCTTATGAGGGCAGGAACTGTTGCAGGTTGCCCCATAAGAGATAGCGAGGTTTATATGCCTTACTATCAGAAATACGTATTAGGTAAGTAAGAGGTGAGAGAAATGGTTGCTGTTATAACAGGCGGAACAAGAGGTATCGGTCTTGGTATTGCAAAGACGCTTCTTAAGAATGGTTTTTCAGTTGTTGTTTCTGCAAGAAAGATAGGTGAAGAAATTGAAAGCTTGAAAGAAGAATATTGCGGTAAGGTGCATTTTGTTTCCTGCGATATTTCATCTGAGGCTGATATTGAAAATCTTGCTTCAGAGGTAAAAGAAAAATTCGGAACAATTGATTTGCTTGTAAACAATGCAGGTGTTGCACCAAATGAGAGAAAGGATATTCTTGAAATCACTCCCGAGGATTTCTCTCAGGTAGTTGATATTAACTTAAAGGGCACGTTTTTCGTTACACAAAGGCTTGCTCCTCTTCTCATTGAAAATAAAGGCGGAAGAATAGTAAATATTTCCTCTATGTCTTCTTATACCGCATCGCTTAATCGCGGTGAATATTGCATTTCAAAAGCAGGCATTTCAATGACAACAAAGCTTTTTGCAGCTCGTCTTGCAGAATATGGTGTCAGCGTTATAGAAATAAGGCCCGGTATTATTGAAACGGATATGACCGCAAAGGTTAAAGAAAAATATGAGTCTATGATTGCGGATGGTCTGACACCAATTAAAAGAATGGGTCAGCCTGAGGATATTGCTAAATGCGTTCTTTCAATTGCAAAGGGTAATTTTGATTTCTGCACGGGTACAGTTATTGACTGTGACGGCGGCTTTAATGTGAGAGTTTTATGAGAAAAATTTATGATGCAATAATAATCGGTAGTGGCGCTGCGGCTTTCAGCGTTGCTGACTGGCTTTATAAAGAGAATATAACTGACCTTGCGATAGTTACGGAAAACCGCCTGAGCGGAACATCAAGAAACACAGGTAGCGATAAGCAGACCTATTACAAGCTTTCTATGGATGGCTTTTCTCAGGATAGCCCCTATAAAATGGCAAGTGATATTTTTAAAAGTGGCTCCTGCGACGGTGAAAAGCTGTACCTTCAGGCTCTTCACAGCAGCAGATGCTTTTTAAGACTGTGTGATTACGGGGTAGGCTTCCCTCAGGATGAATTCGGTGGCTTTCCCGGTTATAAAACCGACCATGATAACACCGTAAGGGCAACCTCAATCGGTCCGTTAACCTCAAAGGTTATGACCGAAAGATTAGAAGAAGTTGTTATAAATAAAAACCATACACCTCTTTTTGATAACCGTCAGGCTATTGAAATATTAAAAGATGGAAATAAGGCTATCGGTATTACTGTTCTGAATACAGAAACAAATGATTTCGAAGGTTTTTACGGCAGAAATATCATCTGTGCTACAGGCGCACCTGCCTGCATTTATGAAAACTCCGTTTATCCTGAATCTCAGCATGGTATGACGGGTGTTCTTCTGGACGCAGGTGTAAGGCTCTGCAATTTCTCCCAATGGCAGTACGGAATGGCATCGGTTGATTTCAGATGGAATGTTTCCGGTAGCTTTATGCAGGTTGTACCGAGATTTGTGAGCGTGGATGAAAACGGCAACGAAGCCGAGTTTTTAAATGTTTATTTTTCTGATAAAACGGAAATGTTCGACAATATCTTTCTTAAAGGCTATCAATGGCCATTCAGCTATGAAAGGACAGAGCTTTCCTCAAGGATTGATATTGCAGTACATAATGAAATTAAAAATGGCAAAAGAGTTTACCTTGATTACACCAAAAATCCCGAAGGCTTTTCGAAGGATTTACTTGGTGATGAAGCAAGGGAATATCTTTTTAAAAACAACGCCTTTGGCGAAACTCCAATTGAACGCCTTGAAAAATTAAATCCAAAGGCTATTGTTGTTTATAAAAGACAGAGCATTGACCTTTACACTCAGATGCTTCGTATTGCTGTTTGTGCTCAGCATAACAATGGCGGTGTTCTTACCGATAATAATTACGAAACCGATGTAAAAGGGCTTTATGTAATAGGTGAGGCGGCAGGAACCTTCGGTCTTGCTCGTCCCGGTGGCACTGCTCTTAACGATACTCAGGTTGGCGGTCTTTTGTGTGCAAAGCACATAAAGAGCAAATCAGGTGTTGAAAGCGCTTCAGATATTGAGATTGATGCATCTGAAAAGTACAAGGGCTTTGAAATTGACGAAAAAGTTGATTATTCCTTCATAAAAACAAAAATGAGCAATTTTGCAGCCTTCCTTCGTAATAAGGAGGAATGTGAACAATTACTTTCAGAGATAAACGATATTTTATCTGCTTTACCCTTTAAGCATAGGTCATTAAGCGATTATTTTTATGATAAGGATATGCTTATAAGTGCAAAAGCCTTGCTTGAAACAATAATAGGTGAAATGAGCCTGACAGGTAGCAGAGGCGGAGCAGTTTATATAGAAAATAACGAGGTAATAAAAGAAAACGCTTATTACAGAGATTTTCTTACAATTACTGATTGCGGTAAGGTTTCATTCCTTGAAGTCAGAGCCGTACCGATTATAAACGAACCCTTTGAAGGCTATCTTAAAAATATATAGGAGAATGGATATGGGAAAAAGAATTGATTTAAAAAATGCTTCAACTAAAGAAATTCTTGCTTTTTCAATTTTGCCCTTGGGAATTTTCTTTATTGATTGCACAGTTTATACAGTAATTAACTTTTATATGACTGATGTTCTTAAGCTCAGTATGGGTCTTGTTTCTATTGTTCTTCTCGGAACAAAGGCATGGGATGCAATCAATGACCCTATGATGGGGCAGATTGTTGAAAGAACAAGAACTAAATGGGGTAAATGCAGACCATATCTCTTATGGGTTCCCATTCCGCTTGCAATAACAACTGCGTTATTGTTCTTACCCGTTAATTTCCCTGCAAGCTGGGATATTATCACATCTGACGGAACTAATCTGGGTAATGCAGGTAACTTTATTTATATGCTTATTATGTATATGGTTTATATTACCGCATTTACTGCTATTGATATTCCACGAAACAGCCTTAATCCTCTTGTTTTCCCTCAGAAGGATAGCCGAGTTAAAGCAGTTTCAATATCAAATACAATCGGCTCCTTCGGTACAGTTCTTCCCTCTGTTCTTATCTGGACAATGGCAGGGCTTTTAGGTAACGGAATGAAGGATAAATCCGATATGGGTTATTTCTATTCAGCGTTGATATTCGCTATTATCGGTGGTGCTCTTATTATGGCTTCATTCTTCGGAATGAAGGAAAAGGTTTACATCAAGC
>JAZSBI010000137.1:0-4344 GCA_045602345.1 Acutalibacteraceae bacterium
AAAAATACCGAACACCTTTTATTCAAGGTGTTCGGTATTATTTCTGGATTTTAGAACAAAAACTCCACAATGATAGATTAAATCCATCATTGTGGAGTATACTTCAGCTTTTTTATAAATACTTTATTCGTCTCATATATATCCGAATATTAAATATTTATTGTTATACCTGTAGCGAATCAATTAATTCTTACAACAAGGTCGCTTTCAGGATAAGAGCAGCAAGGATGAATGAAATTAAACTGCATATCTGCGATTCGACGCTTATCTTCGCCCTCAGGGATATAAACCTTTCCGCTCACAAGCTTACTTCTGCAGAAACCGCATTCGCCTGTATGGCATCTTGCAGGCACTACAATACCCGCTCTTTCAAATGCGCAAAGAACTGTTTCACTGCTGCTTGCTTTAATTACAGATTCATTGCCACGGTTAATAACAGTTATATTATATTCCTTTGGCTCTTCTTCCGTCTTCTTACCTGAAGAGAACACCTCAAATCGAATATATTTTCTTTCTTTCTGAAGTTTAGGAAGCTCTCCGTCAAGGAATTTATATAAACCGCCCGGACCACAAACAAAAATGCTGTAGTTTTCCTCGGGAGCATATTTCCTTATGATATCTGCACCAACGAAGCCTTTTTCATAGCCTTCCTCGTCGCTGTGGCTCAACACATAAACCACATTGATTTTCTCATTTTTCTCAGAGAGCATATCAAGCTCTGCTTTGAAAAGAATTTCATCTGATGTTCTGCAACCATAGAGTAAGGTAAGGCTACAATCCTCATCACCCTGAGCAATTGCTCTTGCGATTGAAAGGAATGGTGTAATACCGCTACCGCCTGCAATACCAACGATATTTTTTGCATCTCTCAACGGATTATATATCAGATTGCCTTCAGGCGCATAAGCAACAACCTTATCGCCCACCTTCCAGTTATCAAGAATATAATCGGAAACAAAGCCATCCATAATCCTTTTAACTGTAATCTGATATTCGCCATTTAATGCGCTCAAGGGTGAAGATGCAATTGAATATGAACGAGTAACAACCGCATCACCTATTTCAAGCTTAAAGGTAAGATACTGACCTGCCTTAAAATATGCAAGAGGTGCTGCTTCACTTTTGAAATAATAGCTCTTTGCAATATCTCCGTGCTCTTCAATTCTGCTGATTTCGAGAAGCTGCTCTTTAGGATGAATGCTTTTAGCAACCTTATTCACACCAAAATCATCAGTACGAGTTGGCAAAACTGCCGGAGCACTATTAATAAACTGCTTTCTTTCTGTTAAAAACTTTACTGTGTTAACGCTATCCTTAAAGGAGCCGTTTACAGAGAATTTTTTCTTACCCATTTACTTTGCCTCCTTTTCCATAGCGAGAATTGCAGCCTTTGCTGCCATATCACCGGTTGTATAGCTAGGTGAATAACCCATATGCCTTGTTGTATAACCACCGGCAAAGTAAAGCCCTTCAATGCCCTTATCGATCATATCAAAAACAATTCTCTTAACAATACCGTCTTCTTTAGTTGCTTCATAGCCGTAAATTGTACCTGCAGGTGCATCTGTATAACGGGCATATGTCATAGGTGTTGCAATCTCAATTTCTTCTATATAGTCCTTGATTTTAATACCTGTTGCTTTTTCGAAATTATCTATCATTTTTTCTGCAAAGGAAATCTTTGTTTTATGGTAATCCTCAACGGAAACCTTGCTCCATTCATCCCCTGCAAAAATAGATGTCATATAAAGAATGCTTGTGCCCTCAGGTGAGCAATCATCAAAAGCTCTGTTAAGGCAAACAGTTGCCTGAACATCATTAGTTGCAATTTTTTTGCTGAGCTCGTAGCATTTTCTGTTATCGTTTGTAGGATAAATGAAATATGTATGGTTATTAAGCCCTATTTCGTCTGCAGAGCGGTTAAGACCCAAAAATACTGCAAAGCCTTTTGCACCCAATGTTTTTGCATTAACCTCTTTTTTCAGCTTTTCGGGAATTTCATTTTCATCTATAAGCTTTGTGAAGGCATTATATGGTGAAGCGTTGCAAATAACTGCCTTAGCATTTACCTGTGTGCCGTCACAGAGCTCAACGCCTGTTGCAACGCCATTTTTAACAACTATCTTTTTAACGCTTGTATTAAACCAGGCATCTCCGCCATTTTCGGTAAATGCTTCAAGCAACGCTGTGCTTATCTGATGGCTTCTGCCTCTCGGAATAACTGCACCGTCAATAATATATGAATGAAGCATTGTGAAATAGTGGATAACATTAAGCTCATCTGTTGGTTGACCGAGATAGCACCAATAAGCATTAAGTATATCCCTTGTTTTCTGGCTTGCTCCGAATGATTTCAACACTTCATCAACAGAATAGTTTGCAACCTTAAGGAAATCTGTGTGCTCAGAGAAAATTTCTTTTATCATTGATGGCTTGAAATCCTCAATATTACTTACAAAATCCAAGGTTTTTTCAATACTTTCAATAAGCTCAAAAATCTTTGAAACTACAACTGATGAACCCGGATCATATTCCTCAAGCTTTGAAATGAAATCAGATTTTCCCAATGGCATAGAATAATCGCTCTTTTCAGCTTCATTCAAAGTAATCACTCTGAATGCTTCGTCAAGGGAAACCCATTCAATTTTATCAGCTGCGCCAACCTCCTGAAAAATCTTCTGCAAAGGTGATTTGCCTGTAATAGAGCCAACACCGCAAAGCTCATGGAGTGATGCTTCAAATTCGAATCTGCCTCTCACAAAGCTTGTTGCAAAACCACCGGGCAAGTTATGACGCTCGATGTGCAAAGTTTTTTTGCCCTCTTTAGCAAGACGTGCAGCTGCAACAAGGCCGCCATTACCTGCGCCGACAACAACTGCATCATAGTTTTTCACCATATTATTCACTTCTTTCATAATAAGTACTATACAGAAAGGATTTTACCACATTATCTCAACCCTTACAAGAGTATGCGGTGATTACTTTCGAAAAATTTCATTATTTTATAGAAAATTCAATAATACTATCAACTTAAAAATTATATCACTACATATACAAAAAGCAAAAACTTCAATTATTGACACTAACAAAATAATTATATAAAATGAATTTATATTCTTTTAGAAGGTGGAATTCTTTTGAACATCAAATTAATCGGCTCACCAAAGGTTGTTATGACTAATACCGAAAGCCACCACGCTTACTTTGCATGGCCTACTATTGCAAAGCTCCAGAATGGTAAAATCTGCGTTGGTGCTTCAGGCTACAGAGTGGAGCATATTTGTCCCTTCGGCAAGGGCGTTTTAGCTTTCAGCGATGATAACGGTGAAACATACACAAAGCCCGTACCTGTTTTTGATACTGTGCTTGATGACAGAGATGTTGGACTTTGCATTTTCGGTGAAAGTGGTCTTATTGCTACTTCATTTAACAATACTATTGAATTCCAAAGAGAAAATATGCCTCAGACTCAGGAATGTTTTGATTACATAAATTCTGTTTCTGCTGAAGACGAAGAAGAAGCTCTGGGTGTAAATTTCAGAATAAGCAAAGACTTTGGTGAAACCTTCGGGAAGATATATAAATCTCCGATTTCCTCCCCCCATGGACCAACTGTGCTTAATGATGGTACAGTTTTATGGGTTGGCAGAATACAGGGCATACACAACCATATTGAAGCTCATACCATAAACACCGAAACAGGTGAAATGGTTTTGCGTGGAGATATGGAGCTTTACAAATACGACGAATTCAAGGATATTCACTTTTACGAGCCACACGCAATTCAGCTCCCTGACGGAAAAATAATATGCCATCTTCGTGCTGAAAATGACGATGAAACCTTGTTTACTCTTTACCAGACTATTTCCCTTGATAATGGTGTAACGTGGAGTAAACCGCACCAAATTGCAAGAGATGACAGTGGCGCACCCGGGCACTTATTTATGCATTCTTCAGGCGTTTTGATTTCAACCCTCTCTCACAGAAGCAGACCATATGGAATATGGGCAATTTTCAGTGAAGATAACGGTGAAACCTGGAGCGATGAAGTTGTTTTGCATCACGGCTATGACACCGATGATTTGGGTTATCCCTCAACAATAGAACTTGATAACGGCGACTTAATCACTGCATTTTACACACGAAAAAGCGATTATGACTGCGACCCCGCCTTTATAATGCAACAAAAATGGTCTTTAGAAAATTAATAAAGAGATTTCAAAACGTAAAATGAAAGACTGTATCAAGGAAATCATAAAATAGAATACTATATTTCAATAGAAATCAGGAGGCTTACTATATGGCGTGGTATGACGAAGCCGTATTTTATCATATATACCCCTT
>JAZSBI010000138.1:0-3436 GCA_045602345.1 Acutalibacteraceae bacterium
TAAAGGGATTATAGCATATATGTATAAATATGTCAACTGTTTTTTGTAAAAAACGCAGAAATAGTTAGAAGTGCGAAGTACGAAGTGCGAAGTGCGAAGTACGAAGTGCGAAGTGTGAAGTGTGAAGTGCGAAGTGCGAAATCCGGAATAGGAAGCAACCGTAAGGCACCGGCTTGCCTGTGCCCTACCACCACTAGCTACCATCCACAAGTCGACAGTCGCCGGCCTCCAGCCACCAGCCACCAGCCGCCAGCCTCCAGCCACCAGCCACCAGTATGTAAAATTGTTGCGAAGCCTATCCCTCTTTTTCGTGAAACGAAAAAGGAGGGATAATTATTGCACTTTCTCTACTCCTTGCGAAGCTTTTTTCGCATTTCGCACTTTGCACTCCGCACTAAAAAACGAACTCCCCTGCCATAACGGCAAGGGGGCTCGTTTTTGGAAAGAGAAAATGAAATTTTTAAAGCAATTAATGTCTATGACTATTGTATACCATACCAATATTGCAACATTTTCACAACTTTATGAACAATTTGTAAATAAAATTCAGCAGCCGGCTACCTGATACCAGCTACCAGTCACCAGAGAGGAGTGTGGAATTAGGAGTGAGGGGGAGGCTTCGCTTCCAAACATTAAAGATAATTAGTCGCCAGCCGCCAGCCGCCAGTATGTAAAAGTATTGCGAAGCCTATCCCTCTTTTTTCGTGAAACGAAAAAAGAGGGATAATTATTGCACTTTCTTCACTCCTTGCGAAGCCTCACTTTGCGCTTTGCGTTTTGCATTTTGCACTTTACACGTTGTACTCTTTTATGGTATTATATATACATTATTTATTAAATACACAAGGAAGATTTTATGGACATTTTAAAAACACTACAAGAAGAGTTTTCCGTCAGCGAACACCACATAAAAAACATTGTGGAATTAATTGATGACGGAAACACCATCCCCTTTATAGCTCGTTACCGTAAGGAAATGACAGGCTCCTGCGATGATCAGAAGCTTCGTGACATTAACGACCGCCTTACCTACCTTCGCAACCTTGAAAAGCGTAAGGAAGAGGTGCTATCCTCTATTGAAGAACAAGGCAAACTCAATGAGGAAATCAGCCAGGCTGTTGCAAATGCGGTAACCCTTGCCGAGGTTGAGGACATTTACCGTCCTTATAAGCAAAAAAGAAAAACAAGGGCATCGGTTGCGAAAGAAAAAGGGCTTGAACCCCTTGCAGAGCTTCTTTTCTCCTTTACCCTTAAAGGTGTTGACCTTTTAGAGATTGCAAATGACTATGTAGACACCGAAAAAGGTGTGGAAACACCTGAAGATGCTCTTCAGGGTGCATCCGATATTATTGCAGAAATCATTTCCGATGCTCCCGAAGCCCGTAAGGTTTTAAAGGATTTAATAGCCAAACGCGGTGTTATTGAATCTGTTGCAAAGACAGAAGAGGACAGCGTTTATGCTATGTATTACGAGTATTCCGAGCCTGTTTCCAAAATCCCCTCTCACAGAATACTTGCTATTAACCGTGGCGAAAAAGAGGGATTTTTAAAGGTAAGCGTTGGTGTTGAGGAAGAAACAGCATTAATGCTTCTTGACAAGCTCTTTATTAAAGAAGGCAGCTCTTCAACAGAATTCTGCCGTGAAGCAGCTAAAGACAGTTATACAAGACTTATATTCCCCTCTCTTGAAAGGGAAACCCGTTCAACCCTTACCGAAAAGGCAGATGAACAGGCTATTAAGATGTTCGGTAGTAACCTAAAGCCCCTTCTTATGCAGCCCCCTATTAAGAACAAAACAGTTCTTGCTGTTGACCCTGCTTACAGAACAGGCTGCAAGCTTGCAGTTGTTGATGGTAACTCAAGGGTGCTTTACACAGGCGTTATTTACCCCACTCCCCCACAGAACAAAACCGCAGAATCCGAAGCCAAGGTGCTTGAGCTTATTAAAAAATTCCACATTGACTGCATTTCCATCGGTAATGGTACCGCAAGTAAGGAAAGCGAAATATTCATTGCAGAAACAATAAAAAAATCACCACGCCCCGTTTCCTACATGGTGGTTAACGAAGCAGGTGCATCTGTTTACTCCGCATCCAAATTAGGTGCAGAGGAATTCCCCGATTTTGACGTATCTGTTCGTTCTGCAGTTTCAATTGCAAGACGTTTACAGGACCCGCTTTCAGAGCTTGTTAAAATTGAGCCCAAGAGCATTGGTGTTGGCCAATACCAGCACGATGTTCCCCCTGCAAGACTTGAGGAATCACTTTCAGGTGTTGTTGAGGACTGTGTAAACTCTGTTGGTGTTGACCTTAACACCGCATCCGTTTCACTCCTTAAATATATTTCTGGTGTTACAAGTGCAACAGCTAAAAACATTGTAGCATACCGTGAAGAAAACGGTGGATTCAATGCCAGAACAGACCTGAAAAAGGTTAAAGGTCTTGGACCTAAGGCATACCAGCAATGTGCAGGCTTCCTGCGTATTCCCGGTGGCAAAACACCCCTTGATAACACAGGAGTTCACCCCGAAAGCTATGACGCTGCTAAAAAGCTACTTGACCTTTTCGGCTATTCACAGAAGGACGTTGCAGATAAAGGTGCTTCAGGCATCAGCGGCAAGGTGCAGGAATACGGTTTACCAAAGGCTGCAGAGGAATGTGGCGTTGGTACTCCCACCCTTGTAGATATTATGGGCGAACTTGAAAAACCCGGTCGTGACATACGTGACGAATTACCTAAGCCCATGCTCCGTACAGATATTATGGATATGAACGACCTTCGTGAAGGTATGGAGCTTACAGGCACTGTAAGAAATGTTATTGACTTTGGTGTTTTTGTTGATATCGGTGTACATCAGGACGGACTTGTTCACATTTCACAGATTTGTGATAAATATATAAAACACCCATCCGAGGTTCTTAAAGTTGGCGAGGTTGTAAAGGTAAAAGTCCTCTCCGTAGAACCGCAGAAAAAGAGATTTTCTCTTACAATGAAAGCAATATAAAGAAAAAACCAACACAGATTTTCCTGTGTTGGTTTTTCTTTACTCGCCAGTCACCAGATGCCAGATGCCAGAGTTTTTACTATGACTATATCTTTCTATTTAAAGTTTTCGTCAACCTTTTTCAAAAGGTTGTAGGGTCAAGGGGCAACGCCCATTGGCGCATTCGCAGAATCCGAAATTAATTCTTCAAAAGCGCAGGAAGGTAAAAAAACAGTCCGGTGTGACTGTTTTTTGCAGGAAACCCTCGCCGGGGGTTCCCTGTCGCCGCATAGCGGTGATTTATTTAGTCGCCAGCCACCAGATACCAGTCGCCAGAGTTTTTACTATGACTATATCTTTCTATTTAAAGTTTTCGTCAACCTTTTTCAAAAGGTTGTAGGGCTTGGGGCAAAGCCCCATTTCCCCTCCAATAGCGCAGGAAGGTAAAAAAAC
>JAZSBI010000139.1:0-2866 GCA_045602345.1 Acutalibacteraceae bacterium
TCACGAAAAATATAAAGATAAAGTGGGTGATGAATTTGATAAGACCATTCCTGCTATTTTTACAGATGAGCCTCAGTTTACAAGAAAGGCAGTTCTTAATAATTCGTTTGATAAAATGAATATCACAATGCCTTGGACTGATAATGTGCCTGAGCTTTACAAAGAAATGTATGGTGAAGATATTTTTGACACTCTTCCCGAAGTGTTCTGGGATAAGCCCGGCTCTGAACCCTCTGTGCACCGTTACAGATATCATGACTTTATTGCAGAACTTTTTGCAAGTTCATTCGCTGATACTGTCGGAGGATGGTGCAAAGAAAATGGAATTGCTCTTACAGGACATATGATGGAAGAGCCTACACTACATTCACAGACTGCAGCACTTGGCGAGGCAATGCGTTCATACAGAAGCTTCAGACTTCCCGGCATCGATATGCTTTGCAACCGTCACGAATTCACCACCGCAAAGCAGACACAGTCTGCTGTTCATCAGTACGGTTATGAAGGTATGCTCTCAGAGCTTTACGGCGTTACCACATGGGACTGTGATTTCAGAACATACAAGCATCAGGGTGACTGGCAGGCTTGTCTTGGCGTCACAATACGTGTTCCTCATCTTTCGTGGTACGCTATGAAAGGTGAAGCGAAAAGAGATTACCCCGCTTCGATACATTATCAGTCTCCTTGGCACAAAAAATACAATCTTATTGAAGACCATTTTGCAAGAGTTAACACTGCACTTACACGTGGCAAGCCTGTTGTAAAGGTTGGTGTAATTCATCCCGTTGAGAGTTTCTGGCTTCATTGGGGGCCTAATGATAAATCTGCAGTATTCAGAGAAAGCCTTGATGAAAGATTTCAAAATGTTACAAAATGGCTTCTTGAAGGCAGTATTGATTTTAACTTTATTTCAGAATCACTTCTTCCTTCTCTTTGTAAGGAAGGCTCTGCACCTCTCAAGGTTGGTGAAATGGAATACGATGCAATTATTGTACCCGGCTGTGAAACCTTAAGAAAAACAACTGTTGAAAGACTTCAGCAGTTCCGCGATAATGGTGGTAAACTTATATTTATGGGCGATGCACCCTCTCTTGTTGAGGTCGTGCCTTGTGACTGTGTAAAATCACTCTTTGAAGAGAGTGAAAACATTGATTTCTCCCGTGCATCGCTTCTTACTGCACTCCACGATGTAAGAACTCTCACAATAAGATACGCTGACGGCAGACTTACGGACAATTATATTTATCAGCTCAGACAAGACACTGATTGCAGATGGCTTTTCATTTGTTGCTCAAAAGAACCGGATAATAAGCAAATAGATGATGGCAACGATATCCAGATTATTCTGAATGGTACATTTTCTCCTCAAATATATAACACCGAAAACGGTGAAGTGTATCCCATTAAAGCAGAATACAGAGAAGGAAAGACAATTATCCGATATCATATTTTCGGTTATGATTCAATTCTTCTTAAGCTCACCTATGGTAAGAGCGATTCTAATGAAACACAACACATTCCCGAAAAAGCTGGCGAAATGCCCGGTACACTGTGCGAGTACGAGCTTTCTGAAGAAAATGTTCTTGTACTTGATATGGCTGAGTGGAAAATTGACGATGATAAGGACTATTCACCCAAAGAAGAAATACTTCGTCTTGACAATCTTGTAAGAGAGCGTCTGGGAATGAAAAAAAGAGGTAACCGTGTTGTTCAGCCGTGGGCACTCGGAAAGCTTCCTAAAGATCATAAAGTAAAACTTAAATTTACGTTCTGGAGTGAAATTGATTATACTGGTGCAGTTCTTGCTCTTGAAGACGCAGACATCGCAGAAATAACCTTCAACGGCAAGAAAATCACCGAAAGGGAAAAAGGCTTTTATGTTGATATTTCAATTGGCAGGATGAAACTTGGCAACATCGTAAAGGGTGAAAATGTCCTCGAAATTACTCTTCCCTTCGGTGAAACCGCAAACCTTGAAAATATGTTCGTTTTGGGTGATTTCGGTGTCAGAGTAACAGGTTCATTTGCAACAATAACCACATTGCCTGAAAGAATAACATTCGGTTCTCTTATCAATCAAGGACTTCCTTTCTATTCAGGAGCAGTAACATATAAAATGAAGACTGAGGTGAAAAACGGTAGTCTCACAGTTACTGCAAATGACTATATGGGTGCACTTATTGAAGTGAGTATTGACGGTGAAAACAAAGGTGAGATTATTTATCCGCCATATACTCTTGAAATCAATGGTATTTCTGATGGTGAACATGAAGTCGGTATTAAACTTTATACGCACCGCTACAACTCCTTCGGGCCGCTCCACCTTGTAAATGTAAAAGAAAAATGGCATGGTCCGGGTGCATGGAGAAGTGACGGAATAAATTGGAGTTATGAGTATGTTCTTCGAACAACAGGTATTCTCAGAACTCCGGGAATTAAATAAATTTCATATACTAAAGAAAAGTTTATTCAGTAATACGAAAGCGAGAGATTACACAATGAAAAAACGAATAATAGGAATTATTGCCTTAGTATTGGTGGCGGTTCTTGTTGTAGGAATAATCTATTTTGAAATCGAACCCGAAAATACAAATATCAACTATGGACCTGCTGATTTACATGAGGAAACAGATACAACAATAAGGTTCAATTCTGACGGCAAGCTTAAAATACTGCATATTGCTGACACACATCTTAATTATGACAAGCATTTTGATGCTTCAATATGGGTAATTGCCGAAGCCTGTGATATTGAAAAGCCTGACCTTGTTGTACTTACAGGTGATAATACACATCCTAACGAAGACCCTGAAAAAACAAAAAAGTTAATCAATGCTCTTATGAATATATTTGAATCAAGAAGCAT
>JAZSBI010000140.1:0-3036 GCA_045602345.1 Acutalibacteraceae bacterium
CCTCAACTAATTGACCAAGACTTGTTTTTGTTCTGACAGATGTTTTTTCACTTTCACCGTCAGCCTGCCAAAAGCGGATATAGTTCAGGAGCTTATCAATGTGATTATCAAATCTCTGTTCACCCTCTTGGGTGCTCCATACTTCAATTCCGTTTTTAACAAACCATTCAACAACGAAAGGTGTTTCGTCTGCGATTCTGCCGATACGGTCAAACATAAAAACGAGCAAAATATCAAACTTTTTCTTCCTCGCAAGGTCTTTTATGATTTGAATTTTATCACGGTTCTCAGCTCGCACCTTATGACCGGAAACACCGTCCTCCTGTTCTTCATGAACAATATCCCAACCCATTTCATTTGCAAATTTGTGGCAAGCCTTTCGCTGCATCGGGATGTCCGCTTCATTGTTGCTGTCATAATCAACCTGTTTACCCGTTGAAACTCTGTAAAGACAGCACACTCGTTTTGACATTAAACCGCCTCCTTGATATTTTCTTTTAGTTTAATATCAGGGGCATCACTTTGTCGAATGTGTGAAGTGCCTAATAAAATTTCTTTCAGTCGAGAAAAAATTTCTTCGTTTGGTTTTTCTGTAAACAGTGCTATTACTTCATATCCTTTTACGCTGTATCTGTATTCAGCTCGCTGGTCAGTTTCGAAGAACCGCCAGAACGCTTTTAATCGCTCTATTTCATTTTTAATTAACTCTATAATTGTGATAGTATACACCTCCTAGTTTTAATTATCGAGTGGTACAGATCGAATTTCTTTGAACATATTGTCTTCAATTATTTGCAATTCGTCACAGGCATACTGTACTTCTTTTGGATTTATATAACCGCCTGTATGTGCATTTAACAGTATTCGATTAAGTTTATAGCCAACCTCACGAAGATCTCTTATATGAGTTTCGTAATCAATTTTCGGTGCAGGAATCACCTCACAATTCATAATCATATGACGAAGAATCACAGCCTTAGGTAACTTTGTACGCTTACTTAAGTCACAAAGAATTGCATTTTCTTCTTCATTAAAATACACATGAACTCTTTTATTTCTTTTTCTCATTTAATTTTTTCATCTCCTAAAAATTTATTTTTGATTTTTTCTCGGGGTTTCTGGGGTGATAAAACACCTGACAAGCGGATTTGTACCCTCAAATCCAATGCTTGTTAAGACTTATGCCACGGCATAAAAAGTCGGAACAAGCGAATTTGTACACTCAAATTCAGTGCTTGTTAAGACTTATGCCACGATTTTTATCTCTCCCACTGACGTTGTTTTTGAAGCACCATTGCGTAACGGGCAAGAGCTTTTCCGTTATCTCTTCCATCTTTTTTTGCGGCATATCTTTCTTAAAATACTTCTTAAAAGTTTCAATTGGGATTTTTACATACTCTTTTTGATTAGCTTTTTGCTCCTGCATAATTTCAAAGATAGCATCCATAGTGAGCTTCTTTTCTTCACTCAGCTTATGCATACGCTGTGCCTGAGAGAGTGACGGAGTACAATCTTCACTGTCAATTGTTTCAATTAAGTTGCACTGTTCCTCTTCAGTTAAATATGAAAGTTCAACTGCAGGTGTAAATGAAATTCTACCTTCATCAACCATATCGAGAAGAACTGGTTGTAAATAGTTAAGACGGATATATCTCTGAATCTGTATTCTTGAATCGGGCATTGTTTCTGCGAGCTTTTCATCACTGCGGAACTTCGTCCCAACTTGTGTCGAAGTTAAATCAGTTCTTGCTCCTTGCTTTTTAATTGCATCGTGTTTCATTTTGTTAGCACGTGCTTTTTCGCTTGGTAAGATTTTTTCTCGACTCAAGTTGCAATCAACAAAATTTATTACCGCTTCTTCTTTTGATAATTCTCTGACATAAACGGGAACAACAGAAAGATTTAATTCTTTTGCAATCTGCCAGCGTCTGTGTCCGGAGATAATTTCGTAACCGTCATTCGCCCTATTAACAATGAGTGGTGTGATAATTCCGAACTCCATAATGCTGTCACGAAGTTCATCGTATTCACTTTCATCAACACTCTGAAACGGATTGTTTTCAAACGGATGAAGTAAATCGAGATTTAAATATTCAATTTTTTCGTTTACCATTAAATTCTTTTTCCTTTCTTTGAAATTCTTTTGTTTTTGAGTTTTAAAAAGTTGCTAAAGCATTTTTCACTTCCTTTACTTAAAAATTTTGCATTCAAAAAATCCTCGCACTGAACCTTAAAGCACAAGGATATGTAATTTGAAATATAGGGTGTTAATGTGATATACTTTTTATAACCGATGAGATACGATAAATGACCGATTAGATAAAAATCAACATTTCCTCTTTTACATTTGCTATGATGGTACTGCAAATAAAAAGGAGGCTAACGTAAATGCAAGAAATAAAAGCAGTTGAGCTTGTCAAAAGATACAAAAATCTTACTGCCGTGAATAAGCTCAATTTAGAAATACATCAAGGGGAACTATTTTCTCTGTTAGGTGTTAACGGAGCAGGAAAAACCACAACGATTAAGATGTTAACCTGTATAACAAAACCAACGGATGGCGATGCATTTATAGGTGGATACAGCATAACCAAACAGCCCGAACAGGTTAAGCGATTGATTAGTGTATCACCTCAGGAAACTGCAGTAGCTCCGAATCTTTCTGTAAAGGAAAACCTTGAATTAATGTGTGGTATTCATGGTTTTTCTAAAGAAAAAAGCAAAGCAAAAATCAAAGAGCTTACCGAGCAATTTGCTGTAGATTCTGTTTTGAAGAGAAAGGCGGGTAAGCTATCGGGTGGATGGCAACGCCGTGTAAGTATTGCTATGGCACTTATCAGTGAACCTAAGATTCTCTTTTTGGATGAACCTACTCTTGGGTTAGATGTTATTGCACGGCATGAACTTTGGGATATGATTCGCTCGTTGAAGGGCAAAGTAACCATTATTCTTACAACACATTATATGGAAGAAGCAGAATCACTTTCTGACCGTATAGGTATCATGAAAGACGGCAATCTTCTTGCTGTAGGAACT
>JAZSBI010000141.1:0-2526 GCA_045602345.1 Acutalibacteraceae bacterium
TTCGCCATCAATATACTTATATTTTAATTTTACGGTATAGCCTTTGTCATTTTTCTCTTCAATAATCTTAGGAAGAGTTTCGTTTTTCTCTTTGAAAACCGAAACCTTTCCTAAATCCTCTTTTTCCACAAGGCAAAGGAAGTCAAATTCAATTGCACCCTCACCCTCGGAAACAAAAGAGAGTTTGAACTCACCTTTTTTATTTCACGAAAAGGAATTGCCGCAATTTTAAGGTCATCTGTTGCAATAAAGGTTACAACCTTTTCGTTGTTAATTGTAAAAACTGCATCTTCTTTGCCGGGAATAAGGTTAACCCCAACCATCTGACCCTGCTCATAATGCAAATCGCTTGTGCGATAGCGAACGAGAAGAAGTGCATCCTCATAATCTTCTCTAACATCAATAGTATAGGAAACTCTGTCCCCTTTTTCATAGCCGAAGGGTTTAATAACTTTATGGGGCATATGCCATTTACCCACTCTGTCACCAAGGCCTGTTTCGTTAACAAATTCAGAACTACGAAACTCACCCTTTTTAAGTCCGTCGGGATTTTCCTCATCCCAGGGGCGGGGCGAATTGTAAATATACTCATCGTAATCCGTTGCTTCCTTATAGGTGCATTTTTCAGGAGTTACAAGCCTTGTATAGTGGGTATAGGGGTATTCAATAGAACTGAAATAGTTAATAAGGCAATTCTGCATAAGCTCTGAATTATTAACAATTTCTGTTCTTACAAGTGTGCTTTCCTCATCAATTTTTGAATAGGAAACATCCGCATAGACTTTATCTTTCCACTCTAAATCATAACGATAGGAATAGAAGGAATAATCACCACTTGCAAGCCAAGGGTGGCACCCTGACGGCACTGTTACATTGGGAACTTTTATATCTGCACCAAAAACAGAAGGTGCAACAGTAAAATCAAAACGGATACCGCTTTTAAAAGAATGTTCGGCAATACGGGAAAGTCCCATATATTTTTTACCATAAGGTCCCCAGCCAGGGAAGCATTTTGAAACCATAAAAACAACCTTTCGAAATTTTGCTAATCTAAGTATATCAGTTATGAATGTAAATAACAATACTAAAAAAGAACAAACCCACACCAATTAAGGCATGAGTCCGTCCCTGAAAAAATGGAAATCTAATGTATTAATTTTGGTTTTCAGGAGTTCTTTCTGTACTGTTGCAACCACTGCAACAACTGCAACTGCCCGAGCATTTAGCCCCATCGGGACAGCCGATACATTTAACACCGTTCTTTTTAGCTTTTATCACGTAAGCTAACGCCACACCTACTATTACAGCAAGAACTGCTACAATGATAAAATTGTCCATAGCCTAACTCCTTTATAATGTAAACCACAATCTGTTTTTCAATTTATTTTGTTACTGTCTGTTTCTTTGCTTTATTTGCTTTTTCTTCTTTAAGCTTTTTATCAGCCTTCAAAATAAGTGCTACAATAATTGCAACAAATACCAATACTGCAATCAAGCCACCAACAAAGCCTTTACCGAAAGTACCTGTTGTAACAAGCGTACCAATCTGATATACAAGGAAACCAATTGTGAAACCAACGCCCATCTGGAAGCCTATACCGCCCCAAAGCCAATTTTTGCTCTTCATTTCAGAGTTCATTGCACCCATTGCTGCAAAGCAAGGTGGTGTGAAAAGGTTAAACATAAGGTAAGCAAGAGCTGCAACCTTTGTGATTGCGAATACAGATGCAACCTCTGCCCCTGCGCCTTCCATAAGTGCAAGCTCTTCTGTATCAATAAGGTTTTCAAGTCCTACAAAGCAAACAGCCAAAGTACCAACAACATTTTCTTTTGCAATAAAGCCCGTGATTGCTGCCGCTGCAAGCTGCCACGAAACAACGCCCACAACGGGAATAAGTAAATAAGAGAACGGACCAGCCACAGACGCGAGAATGGACTCATTTGCAGTTTCTGCAATTTGGAAATTCCAGGAGAAGCTCTGCATAATCTGAACTGCTGTGTTACAACCAAGAATAATTGTTGCCGCTTTAATTATGTACGCCTTGCCTCGGGAGAGCATTGAAAGGGTTGCTCTTTTAAGGCTGGGAGCTTTATATTCAGGAAGCTCTATGATAAAGAAGGATTTTTTCGCTTTGTTGCCTGTAATTTTGTTTATTAAAAGTGCACCTATAAAGATAATAAGTATACCTGCAAAATACATAAGAGGGCCAACCCATGAAGCGTCCTCAAAGAATGCACCTGCAAAAAGAGCTATAACAGGAAGCTTTGCTCCGCAAGGCATAAAGGGTGCAAGCATTGCGGTTGCTCTTCTTTCGCGCTCGTTACGGATTGTTCTGCAAGCCATAACACCGGGAATTGCACAACCTGTACCTATAACAAAAGGAATTACGGATTTACCCGAAAGACCAACTCTTTTGAATATGGGGTCAAGAACAACGGAAACTCGCGCCATATAGCCACAATCTTCAAGAAGTGCTATAAGGAAATACATTACCATAACAAGTGGTAAGAATCCGATAACAGCAA
>JAZSBI010000142.1:0-3507 GCA_045602345.1 Acutalibacteraceae bacterium
TTTCCTACAACAATGCAATTAAATATTTTGGAGTAGAATAAAAAATAATGCCCCACAGTTTTTGTGGGGCTTATATAATAGGTGATACTATGATAGCTTTTAAACAAAATAACGAAATTACATATGATGACAAAGAATTAATGGAAGAAAACACCTTTATAGGTGCCGAGGTTGATAAGTCTCCACTTCCGATTTTCAGTGAAGTAAAAGAGAAGCTTCCCCAACCTGTTTGGGAAAACCACAAAGACTATCTTAACTGCTATTGGAAGGTCTGGGAAATTGCTTTCAGAAATCTCCATCAACCAAAAGAAAATACAGGATTTATAAAAAATTACATTGACGCGGCTTTCAATGGTTGTATTTTCATGTGGGATTCTGCTTTTATGCTTATGTTCGGAAAATACGCGGACAGAATTTTTAAATTCCAGGAAACCCTTGATAACTTCTATTCCCATCAGCATGTGGATGGTTTTATTTGCCGACAAATTGAAGAAGAAACAGGCTTAGATGTTTTCGCCCGTCACGACCCTGCTTCAACAGGGCCTGAGGTTATGACCTGGTGCGAATGGGAATATTACCTTAATTTCGGTGATAAAGAAAGGCTCTCCCGAGTTTTTCCCTGCCTTGTTGCTTACCATCAGTGGATGCAGGAGCATTTCACATGGCGCGACGGTACATATTTTTCGTCAGGATATGGTTGCGGTATGGACAACTGTCCAAGACTTGACGAAAAATATCACGTTTGCTACAGCCACGGTCATATGATATGGGTTGACGCCTGTATGCAGGAGCTTAACGCTTGCAACCTTCTTATAAAAATGGCAAAAGAGCTTGGAAGAGAGGAATTTATTCCTGCTCTACAAGAAGAAAGCGACCATCTCTTTAAGGTAATAAATGAAAAACTCTGGGACGAAAAAACTCAGTTTTATTACGACCTTAAAAGCGACGATACTTTTAATGGTGTAAAGCATATAGGAGCTTTCTGGGCACTTCTTGCAAAATGCCTTCCCGAAGAAAGAAAAGAGAGCTTTATAGCTCACCTTAATAATGAAAATGAATTTAAAACTGATCACAGAGTTCCTACTCTTTCAAAGGACCATCCCGAATATGATAATCAGGGCGGTTATTGGTGCGGTTCAGTATGGGCTCCCACAAACTACATGGTTTTAAAGGGTCTTGACTCTTACGAAAAATACACCCTTTCCCACGAAATTGCCTGCACACACCTTGATGCTGCCGTAAGTGTATTTAAGGACACGGGAACAGTTTTTGAAAACTATGCTCCCGAAAAGAAAGACGGCAAGTTTATGAAAGGCAATGCTTCATTACCTGACTTTGTTGGTTGGACGGGACTTATTCCCATTTCCGTTATGTTTGAGTATGTTTTCGGTATTAAGCCTGACGCTGCAAACAATAAAATAACCTGGCACATTAATCTTCTTGATAAGCACGGAATTGAGAAATACCCCTTCGGTACAGAGGGCGAATTAACCCTTATTTGCGAAAAAAGAAACACCCAGGACGAAAAACCAAATATAACAGTAAAATCAAATGTACCTGTTACTGTTGAGGTTGTTTGGGGAGATAATAAAGAGATATTATATATAAATAAAAAGGTGGGGTAGTATGTATATTTTAGTCGCCTTATTATCAGGATTAATTGTAGGAATTATTGATGCTGTTATACGCAATAAAAACAAACCACTATTATCAATCATCATAATAATACGTGGAGCTTTTTTAAGTAATTTTTTTGGGCTTACAGTTTATGAATTTATATGTAAAATAAAAAACGAAGGCTCAATATATCCTCTTTCTGAGCATTCACTAAGATTTTATTTTATTTATGCTGCAATCACACTTATCTGTGGATTTATATTTGTATTATCCTCTTCTGTTTTTGGTGGTTATATTACTTTCATACGAAATCAATCCCGCAAAAAAAAATTTAAAGCCATAAAGGCTGCTACTGTTTTTGTAGCCTTAGGTACTGCTGCTTTCACAGGAACAATATGGGGAAAAGACACCTTTGGAGATCTTGCAGCTGACCAACTTATAATTAATCTCATCACACCCAAGGAAGGTACAAGTGATGAAATTATGAGTACTTTGTTTTCAGGACCTATACTACAAACGATAGCAATTACTTTAATTTTTTCCCTCTTTGCATTTTCTACAATTGAAGTTTTTATAAAAATTAAAGATAAAAATTTTAAATTGCTATCTCTTTTTGCCCGAAAAATTATATGCATATTATTAGCATTAGCAATTTTCATTGCCGGTTGTGCTTTCGGAATAAAAGAATTTTATCTTGTTAATGTTTTAAAAATGTATTTTGTGCAATCGGATTTTATAGAAACCAACTTCGTAGATCCAAAAGAGGTTAAACTTCAATTCCCTGAAACAAAAAGGAATCTTATACATATTTATTTAGAGTCTATGGAAAATTCATATGCCACAACGGATATGGGTGGTTATATGGACGAAAACCTCATTGAACCCCTTACAAATTTAGCAAAAGAAGGCTACAGCTTTTCACACCTTAAAAAGGGGTTGGGTGGACCTGTTTCTACCACCGGTTGTGTTTGGTCTGTTGCTTCAATGGTTAATATGAATGCAGGTATCCCTATGAAAGTGCCTACTGGTGGCAATGAATACGGTGCGGTAGATAATTTTATGCCGGGTGCTATAACTATTGGTGATATACTTGAATCTCAAGGCTATGAACAAACCGTGATGTTTGGTGCTACTGCCAAATTTGGTGGATTAAATTTCTTTTATGAAAGCCACGGAAACTTTAATATTTTGGACCACGACGGAGCAAAAGAGAAAGGATGGATTCCGGACAATTACAAGGTTTGGTGGGGATATGAGGATGACAAGCTATATGAATTTGCAAAAAAGGAACTCACCAGACTTTATGAAACCGGTAAGCCTTTTAATTTCGTTATGGAAACAGCAGACACTCATTTTCCTGACGGCTATGTAGGACCTAACACCCCAACACCTCGAACAAACCAATACGCAAATGTTATTGCTTACAGTGCAGCTGAAACCGAAAAATTTGTCAGATGGATACAGGAACAACCGTTCTATGAAAACACGACAATTGTTATTATCGGCGACCACTTGAGTATGGATAAAAAATTCTTTGAAAATTTTGATAAAAATTATTTACGTACAACATTTAATCTTATCTTAAACCCTGCTCCGAATGTAACAAATATTCCGAAAGAAAGATTGCAAAACCGTTGGTGGTATAACGCAGATATGTTCCCAACAATTCTGGCAAGCATAGGTGTAAAAATAGAAGGAGACAGATTGGCACTTGGTACAAATCTATTTTCAGATACACCCACTTTGTTTGAAGAAAATGGTGGTAAAAAGGGCTGGAAAAAAATCAATGAAGAATACAACTACGGCAGTAAATTCTATGCTAAAAATATTCTTACCGGCAACAACGAGCCTTTTGATACTAAAAATGTAACTGAATACAAACAATAAAAT
>JAZSBI010000143.1:0-7004 GCA_045602345.1 Acutalibacteraceae bacterium
TTGTTTTTCGTTGTATAATATATATATAATACTATTAGGAGTTGAGGTCATGGCAGGAAATATAAAAAGAGCTTTATCTTTTATTCTTTGTATAATTTTTTTGATATGTGGCTCAAATATAGCCTACGCAGTATCAGATGAAGCTTTGCTTTATAATTTTGAATACCCCGAAGAATACCCGAACCAGAATTTTTATAAATACCCCGATCTTAAAAACTCAATCGGACCAAATGTTGAAAAAATTGAAGCCGTAGTAGATATTGATACTTTCAGGGAACACCTTGTTGAGAATTTCGCTTCTTGTCCAAATTACGTAGATATAAAAGATTTTAAAATACCGAACACAGCTGAAAATCAAACTGCAGTGCGTCATTACATATGGTATGAAACACCTGAATTGTTTCAAGTAAATGGATTAGGTTTTTCAACAAGTGGTGGTTATTTATCTGCAGTTTATGCTAGTTATTACTACACAGCAACTGAATATGAAACCATGTTAAAGGATTTTTATAAGGGTGCTGATACACTTTTAAAGGGTATTAAAAATAACGCTAACCTTTCGGATGTTGAAAAAGCCCTTTTGTTACACGACAGGTTAGCCGTCTGGTGCGAATATGATTATGCAAATTACCTTGCAGGCTCTATCCCCCGTGAATCTTACAATGCTTATGGTGTATTAGCCAAGCAAACTGCCGTTTGTATGGGTTATGCACTTGCTTATGATTATCTGTTACTTCAAGCTGGTGTAGATAGCTACTATTGTAAGTCTGCCGCTCTTAACCACGCTTGGAACATAGTTTACATTGACGGTAAAAAATACCATGTTGATGTCACTTGGGATGACCCGGTTTATGACCGAAGCGGTCGTGTAAATCACAAAAACTTTTTAAGATCCACCGCAGGAATTACGGCAACCGGTCACGATGCAACTGATTACGATACAACACCCACAGACACAACCTATGACAATTATTACTGGCAAAACTCCAACACTGCATTTCAACTTATAGGTAATGATGTTTATTATATAGACAATACAGCTGAAACCTTGAACAAGGTAAAAAATGGCGTTACAACCACTTGTAGAAGTGTAAGCAACAACTGGCAGGCAGACGCCAACAGATTTTGGGTAGGTAATTTTGCTCTTCTTTCCTCAGATGGTGAAAACTTGCTTTACTCTCAACCTACAGCTATATATAAATATGATGTTGAAACGGGTACCTCGGAAATTGTTTATTCTCCCGATTTATCTGTAGGTGATTACTATAATATTTACGGATTCAAATATGAAAACTGTAAATATATTTGTGAAGTTTTCAATACACCTAACTTCAAATTAACAACCGCAAAAGAAAACACACAAATAAAAGAAAACCATACTTCTTCAGATTGGAAAGCTTTCCCCAATACCGATATTGTATCCGGAAGGTACAAAGAATGTATAAAATGTTCAGTAAGGCTTGAAGAAGAAATAACCAATATACTTTCACTGATTGCAAAAAGCGGTACAACCATTGATTATGATAATCTTTTTATTATCACAGATGCCTTTACCTGCAACGATATTTCTGAATTGCTCACTGTTTCGGGCAACATCACTATTTCCATTAACGATACAGTAAGTTTTTATGGCACGGGAACAACCTTTGCAGTAACAAATGAAGGAACTGACATTTGTGATTTTACAATTATTGTAAATGGTGATGTTAACGGTGACAGCGTATGTGACGTTTTAGATATAACTGAAGCTGAACGCTTTGTAACAAACAAAAAAACGCCTGACGCTATGGAGATTTATGCAGCTAATTCAGGCTTTGCAGACCGAATTGATGAAACAACATACCAAAATTTAGTAAATAAGGCTTTAAGCGTATAAATTGACTATGAAAAAAATTGTACTTTTGGATTTAGACAATACAATTATCGATTTCAACGAATGTGCAAGACATTCCATAATGAATATTTTTGAGGAATTAGGTTTTACATACACTGAAAAAGTATTTGAGACCTTTATTACGGAAAACGTTAAAATATGGAAAAGGCTTGAAAAAGGCGAAATCACAAAAGCCCAGCTTCGTGCAACCCGTTGGAACATAATCCTCGGCAAATTAGGCATTGATTATGACGGAACTATAATCGAAGAAAAGTTTGAAAACGGTGTAGCTATGGGAGCTTATGCAGTTGAGGGAGCTTATGAGTTACTGGACTACCTCTACCCTAAATATGAGCTTTACATAGTTTCAAACGGCTTTCGTTTTGTTCAGGAAAGCAGACTTAAAATAGGTGACTTCAGAAAATACTTTAAAGATATTTTTCTTTCCGAGGACATTGGTATTCAAAAGCCGGCTAAAGAGTTTTTTGACTACTGCTTTAAGAAATTAGGAAACCCTGAAAAGGATGATACAATCCTTATTGGTGACAGCCTTTCGGCAGACATTATCGGTGGTTTAAATTATGGCATTGATTCAGTTTGGTTTAACAAAAATGGTGAGGAATTACCCGAAAGCATTAAACCGACTCACATAGTCAACAAATTAAAAGATATTGAACAAATATTGTAATAATTATAATCAACATAAAAGGATGGAGAATATTCTCCATCCTTTTAGTCTGTAATATCTGCAAATTTTATGTTTAATATCTTTTTAAAATCTTCTGTTTTAAGCTCTACCTGCACACCAATTTTGCCACCGCTGAAAAGTATTTTTCCCATACCTTCTGCAGTATTATGTACAACTGTAGGAAACACCTTTTTCATTCCTATAGGTGAACAACCACCATGAATATAACCTGTAAGGCCTAATAAATCCTTGGACTTTATCATTTCTATACTTTTTTCCTTAACAGCACTTGCCGCCTTTTTCAAATTAAGTTCTTTGTTAACAGGCACAAGAAAAACATAATTCTGTTTTGATTTTCCAACGGTAACAAGCGTTTTGAAAACCTCATCGGGATTTTCTCCTAAAACACGAGCCACATCCTCCCCTGCTATTGCACCGCTTTCAGTATAGTCGTGCATTTGGTAAGGTATTTTCTTTTGCTCCAAAAGACGCATTACATTTGTTTTTTCTTGTTTTGCCATTATTTAATCTTCTCCATAAATTAAAAGTTCTGTATTCTCTTCGCTATATTCAACTTGCTTTGACCAGTTTTTAAGATTTTCTATTCTGTCTTTTAATGTAAGCTCCCCTTTTTCAAAATATGTTTTCATATCACAAAGGTAAATAAATCTTACACCTTCAACTGCAAAACAAATTCGCTCTTTTATGCTTTTATCAAAAACTGCTTTTATAAAATGGCGATAAATTATATAAGCAAGAATTTTTGAATACAGCATATCACATTTTGTTTTTTCTTGAAATTCTTTTTCAATATTTAAAACACTTTCGAAATTATCGCTCAATTCTTTTATATAAAGAGTCCATTTTTCGTCAATAGGTTCGGTTTTCTTATAAAGCTCAAGACTGTTTTTATAATTTCGGTTTTTAATTTTTTCACCACAAAAGCTTTCCGTTTTTGAAAGAATTTTCACAAGCTTTTCTTCAAAGCTTATTTCTTTTTTAAAAAGAATTTCAAATAGTTTCTCACGAAAAGCAGAAAGGAAAATATAAAAATCCGATTCTGCAACATCTTCTTTTGTATCAAAAAATATTTCTGCCCCGTCACTTTCTGTAATTAATGAAAATGGCTCGTCATTTTCCAATAAAATTCTGCACACCTCTTCACAGCAAAGTCCTAAACCGCACTCCGTAACACCCACGAACCATTCATAGAATCTGGGATGCTCACGGCAAATGTCACATAAAAAGCTTTCACCGCATTTGATTATTATATCGCATAAATTTTCTTTATTAAGAAACGGACAGCGTTCACTTTCCGATAATTCAAAGCAATAACTTCCATCTTCCGATTTTGTTATATAAGAACGTATTTCATCACCAAGTGGCGACTGCAATTTTTGGTACTTTTCAAATGCGTTTTCATCAACACCAATTTCCCAACCGATGCAGCAGCTGTCGGTGCATTTATCTGCTATACACTTAAATTCATCATAAAAATCAGGTTTAACAGTAAACATTTCAACCTCTTAAAATATCAATAACCTTTATTTTTTCTTCATTATATTTGAACTTTATCTGCAAATTCTCAAAGCTGAGACCGTAAATTCTTTCTTCATCATTCTGGTACGAGGGTCTTGGGTCAAGAGAAAGCAGCTCTGTTATATTTTCAATTTGTTGTTCCGTCAATTTTTCTTTTACTTTATCAGGAAATTCCACCTCAGAAAAATCGTTTTTATGTTCTTCAGAAAATCCACCCAAAGCCTCAGGATTGCTATCAACATAAGGAAGATAGGGCTTTATGTCATATATGGGCGTTCCGTCTGCCAAATCCCCACCGCTGACAACAAGGATTTTCCCGTTTTTGCTATCCTCAATTTTTTCGAGTCTTACGCAGGAAAGTCCTATCGGATTAGGGCGAAAAGGTGAGCGTGTTGCAAACACACCTACCCTTTTATTACCACCCAAACGAGGTGGTCTCACTGTTGGCGACCATTGCTTTTCATTTTTGGAAAAGCCCCAAATAAGCCAAAGGTGAGAATACTGCTCAATATCTCTTACACAGTTTTCATCACGGTACTCTTCACAAAATTCAATTGTAGATTTAACAGACGGTGCAAGTCCGCTTTGGCGAGGAACACCGAACTTTTCTTTATAACCATTTTTTATATATGCAATTGGTTCAATTAAAAGAGCGTCTTTTTTCTCCAAAACAACACCGCCTTCTGTGATAGATACTGTATAAATATATACCACAAAAGACGGTTTTCGTCAATTTTCTGTTATTTTGAATGTGATAATTACCGCCCCTGTGTTATCTTCAGAAACAACGGCACTTTCAAAACTCTTCGGCACAAAAATGTTCTTTGTATTTTGTCTTGTAATAATGTAATTCTCATAAATATAAAACTTACCTAATTCAAAATACTCTATGTATTGTTCGAGAGTTATTTTGCTTTTGCTAATAATTTTTGAGTGAGGTAATCCTACATAACGCAAATGCCATGGTTCAAATGAAATACCCGTCTTTTTCTCACCGAAAAAAGGATATCTTATTATAAAGCCGTAATCACCGCAGTTTTTATTAACAAATTGTCCCGATAGTGATTTTATAAAGCTTTCCCCTGCAAAATTTTTAACAAAAACATCAAGAGCAAGTCCTGTCTGATGTTCACTGCAACCTGGTTCTTGTGCAGTTTCTCCCTCTTCCTTTTTAATTTCTTTTTGTTTTTCATAATCTCTGTAAGCACTGGAAATAAAAAGCGTTTCTCCTGTTTCATCATATAAAGCGTTGCTCAATTCATCAAAAGAGTCTTTTGCGCACACATTCATCTCCACAGCCCGTTCCTGATGATATACGGTTTGAGGTGTATAGTTTTCGTTCAACTTATGCTTTTGGTTAACTAAAAACATTGATTCATTAACACTTACATTATCATAACCCAAGAACTCTTCAAGCGATACTGTTTTTATTCCCGACAGTTTTGTTGCTTCAACTTCACCTATTTCACAAGTAGAAACCCGTGAAAGATAGTCCATTGTTACAAACTTGATTTCATTCCTGAAAAACAATTCAAAGCCTATTGCAAAGAAAACTAAAATCCATAATAAAACAAGAATTTTAGTTCCGTTTTTTCTTTTCTTATTTCTACTGTTTTTAACTTTCTTTTTCAAAAAAATCGCCCCTTTACTGTATTTAAACACAGTAAAGGAACGACTAAATTACGTAAAAATTAAGAATAAATTAAGAAACATTCTAATGTGACATCTATGGTGACATCCAAGGTGACATTTTGGCACTTTAGAAAATTCAAAGTGCAACCCAAAGTGTAATTCGCACCATAATTTTTGTACTTTGAAACAAAACCGATGATTTTTGATGCAGAAGGCTTTTTATACTGCGAAGGTGTATACATATACTCCGAGCAGGATAAAATGCCTAACCCCCGGCCATAAAGATCGGGGGTGTTTTGCGCAAAAAGCGCGGTTTTATTAGTAAATCTTTCTCTCTGTATAACCAGTGTGAAGAATATCGTGAGCCTTGTGGCTGCCGGGTTCACCGAAGAACTCGTCATAAATTGCTTTAATGTCGGGGTTCTGGTGAGATTTTCTTACAGGAAGATTTTCATCATCGTTGTAAAGACCTGCTGCACGAAGAGCTCTTACATCCTCGAAGTTACGAACTGATGCGGGAACGATGGGCTGACCGCCACCGTTTACACAACCACCGGGACAAGCCATAATTTCAATGAAATCATATTTCTTTTCGCCGGATTTAACCATTTCAAGAACCTTCTTAGCATTTGCAAGACCTGAAGCAACTGCAACATTAACTGTTACACCGTCAAGGTCATAAGAAGCTTCCTTAACACCTTCAACGCCACGAACTGCCTTGAAGGTTGCAAGGTCTGTAAGCTCTTTACCTGTAACAACCTCGTAAGCTGTACGAAGAGCAGCTTCCATAACACCACCGGTTGCACCGAAGATTGTACCTGCACCTGAACCAAGTCCGAAGGGTGCATCAAATTCTGCTTCGGGGATTGCTCTGAAGTTGATACCTGCTTTACGAATCATTCTTGCAAGTTCTCTTACTGTGATAGAAGCATCAATATCAGCAAGACCTTCAACTGCACTATGATCTGTTCTTTCTGCTTCAAATTTCTTTGCAGTACAGGGCATTACTGAAACAACAAAGATATCTTTGGGGTCAATACCCATTTTTTCTGCATAGAAGGTTTTTGCTACAGAACCGAACATACCCTGGGGTGATTTACAGGAAGAAAGGTTAGGAATGAAATCGGGATGATAGTGTTCGCAATATTTAACCCAACCGGGTGAGCAAGATGTAATAAGAGGAAGGTTTTTGCCTTCTTTGAATCTTGCAAGGAACTCTGTTGCTTCTTCCATAATTGTAAGGTCAGCAGCAAAGTTTGTATCAAACACACC
>JAZSBI010000144.1:0-6754 GCA_045602345.1 Acutalibacteraceae bacterium
TTATAATGAATACCTGTATTCTTTGAAAGAATTGTAATTCCTCTTTCTTTTTCAAGGTCGTTAGAGTCCATTACACGTTCATCAACCTGCTCATTGGAACGGAAAATACCGCTCTGATGAAGAAGCTGGTCAACAAGAGTAGTCTTACCATGGTCAACGTGAGCAATAATTGCTATATTTCTTATATCTTCTCTTTTCTGCACCTTTTTCACCTTCAAATTAGTAACCGGATTTTTAACTATAAAATTATTCCACTCACCAAAGCTATAATCAAGTTTTTTAATATTCTTACTTATAGAAAATCAATAAAAGAATACTGAAACTATTATATAATTTGCCAAAACCTGTAGTAATATTGAAAAATCAACTTTATTTTGTTAAAATAAGCGTGGTGATTTTATGAAATTCAAAAATGTACTTATAGCAAGTGATTTTGATGGCACATTAAAAAATGATGATGGAATAATTACTCCTGATGTTATTGAAAAGATACAATATTTTATTAAAAATGGTGGTTTATTCACGGTATGTACCGGAAGAATTTTTCAAGGATTTCATTTATATAGTCCTGAATATATTAATGCACCCGTACTTCTGGGTAATGGGGCCATGGCTTACGATTACGAGAAAAATCAAGTAATATTTAATGATGCAATCGGTGAGGAAGGTTTACCTTCTGTAAAAGATGTTCTGAAAAAACACCCTGATATTTCAATAGAGTTTTATAATATAAATAAAGTTTGTGCCATTAACTTAAATTCACATTCTAAACAGCATTTCACAAGCCAGGGAATAAATTTTGAAATTATAAACTCACCGGAAGAGGCTCCCCTACCATGGACAAAGGTTATGATTGCAGCCCACGGTTGTTCAAAAGAGGTACAGAAAATTCTTGAAAAGCATCCTGAAATAAATTACCTGAAAACCACAGGGGATTATGTAGAAATTCTAAAAAAAGGTGTAGATAAAGGTACAGGACTTTTAAAGCTTGCAGAAGCTTTAGGTTGCAAGCAAAAGGACACCTACGCCGCCGGTGATGGTTATAATGATGTTGAAATGCTTGTTGCTTCTAACGGTGGTTTTGTCCCAGAAAACGGCTCAGAAGAAGCACTAGCCGTTGCGAAATATGTAACAAGATCAAATAATGACGGTTGCATATCACACGCCATTGAAATACTTGATGAAATATATTAAAAGAAGCAGATGAAACAAATCAAGTTTCATATGCTTCTTATTTTAATTATTAATTATTTCCGAATAGTCAACATTAAGAATGGTTTTTATCCAAAACAATTCGTCTATATACAAATGCCTTTGACCTACCTCTATTTTTGCTAATGCGCTTCTTGTTATATCACAACCGCAGGTCTGTAGTCTGGCAGAAAGTTGTTCTTGAGTTAAGCCTGATTTTTCTCTTAAATCTCTGATATTTTTGCCTACTCGCTTTTCGAATAAGATATCCAAATACAACCCCCACCTTCTTAATTTCTTGACATAATTTTACACATATGTTACAATACTTTTGCACCTATATAGGTGCAAAAGTTTGTACCAATGGAAATAAAACTTTCTATTATCACCTAATTTTTCGATGATTATGCACAATTGCCTATTCGTACTCCAAAACTCTTGCATTTCAGCACGATTCCTCTGCATTTTGGCATTTTTATTGAAAAACCTTATAAACAACAGCTAAAATCAGATTGAATAATTGTGCCTTTGCAAGAGAGTAAAGAACTTAAAAGGTGGTATTTTTATGAAAAGCTGAATAGTAGTCTGTTATTCAATATTTAGACTAAGTATATCTTTGTTTAGTTTTTTCCAATTACAATACTATTAACCAAATCAACGGAGGGATTTTTGTGAAAAAGTTATTATGTTTTATTTTATGCTTGATACTTACCTTTTCAAGCGTATCAATTTTTACCCAAGCCTACGAGGTTGAAAGTGCTTCACTTTCATCTCTTGAAGCTTTCACTCAAAAGCTTACCCAACTTACAAAGGAATATGATTCCGATAATGAAGTTTCGTTTTTTTCAACAAACGCACTTGATAAAAATGAGGTTTCTCATAAAAATTCAACCAAACGTCTTATTGTTAAAGCAGAGGGTGATATTGACACTCTTAACGCAGTTGAGCATATAGACGGCTATAACGATTTACACATTCTGCAGTTTAACTCTTATAGTGATATGGAAGCAGCACTCGCATTTTATGAGGATTGTGAAAATGTTATATATGCACAAGAAGACTGTGTAAACAAGATTGCAGAATATGAGGTTGAGGAAATAATTGATTTCTCCGGTGAAAACACAGAAAATAATGTTGTTGCTAACGCAGTTCCGGAATCAATTATTACATCAATGTATGAAAATTCCGAAAAACACGGTTTTCCCCTATTAAGAAAAAAATTGGAAAAAGAAAACATTGTTTATGAACAGGAGCTCACAGTTGCAGTTATTGATACAGGCGTTGAAGCAGACCACGAGCTTTTGGCAGGAAGGGTTGAGCCAACAGGCTTTGATGCTATAGATGGTGTTTCTAGCGATGACAAAGATGGTCATGGTACTCACGTTGCAGGTGTAATTGTTGCAAACACACTTGATAACGTAACAGTTAAGCCTTATCGAGTTTTAAACGAAGAGGGCGAGGGCACGGATGCTCAGGTTGCTTTAGGTATTGAAGCAGCTGTTGCAGACGATGTTGACGTTATTAATATGAGTCTTGGCAGACGTGGTGAAAGCGAGGTTATCGAAGAAGCTGTAAAGAAAGCCACCGATGCAGGTATTATTGTTGTAGTCTCTGCAGGTAACGACGGTGTGTGTATGGACTCTATCCCTTACACCCCTGCTTGTTGCGATAGAGTTATAACTGTTATAGCCGGAGGTCTTGATAGTAATGCATATTGTGGTTTTACAAACTATGGTTCTATGTGTGAAACTGCGGCACTTGGTAGACAGGTGGTAAGCTCGTTTATTGACAACACTTACGCTACTTTAAGTGGTACATCTATGGCAGCCCCTTTTGTATCAGCCGCAGCTACTTACTTCTTACTTGATAATCCTGAAACAACCTACGAAGAAATTACGGAAACTATAGATAAATTCGAAGCCAATGAGCGTATGTATGTTCAGTATATTTTTGATGATGATGTTCCTCAAATGTCTGTTCCCACATTCAATGTAGAACCGGGAGATTTTAACAAAGAATTTTATTTAGAAATGTTCAGCGATGCAGAAGGTGCGAAAATTTATTATAAGCTTTCAACATCAAGTTATACCGCCTGGAGGTTGTACGAAAAACCAATAAAAATACAATATACCACCACAGTCACCGCATATGTAGGAAAATTGGGAGCTATCTCAAGTGATGAGGTTACAGTTACTTACACAAAAACCTTCTCAGACGAAGAGGACAAATATATAATAAACTCATCAGGTCAAATAACAGAATATTTAGCCCCACACGAGGAGGGGGACACAACACTTGTTATACCTGATATAATTAACGGAGTTGTACCTAAAAGTATAGGCAAAGAGGTTTTCAAAAACTTTGATTATTTAGAAAACCTTGTTCTTCCCGATTCTGTTTACTATCTCAACGATTACTGTTTTGCTTATTGTGACAACCTTCAGTATGTACGAGCAAATGGCGTAACCATAGCCAATAAGGCTTTTGTGGACTGCAAAAACTTAAAGGAATTCGACGGAAACAAATTAACTAACATTCAAGGTACTTTTGAAGGCTGTAGAACCTTACAGTTTGTTGACACAAGGAACGCTACACAAATCGGTGCAAATTCCTTCAAAAATGCAACAGGGGTTCTTCTTGTAGATTTGGAAAATATAAATACTATAGGAAACAATGCATTTGAAAATTCTAATGTAAGAACTGTAAATATTCCCTATATTACCCAAATTGGCAGTGGTGTTTTTAAAAACTGCACAAATTTAGAGTCGGTTTCAATTCCAAAGATAAAAACGCTTACTAATGAATGTTTTTCTGGTTGTACCTCTTTGAAGAAAATTGAAGCAGATTCAGTCACTAAATTTAATGGTGATACTTTTACAAATTGCAAAAGTCTTGAATCAGTTAATTTCCCCATATTGGATACTATAGGCAATAAATTGGAGAAAGGTAACTTTTATGGGTGTACCTCTTTAAAGTCCTTTAATGCTACAAACCTCAGATTTATCGGTACAAATTGCTTTGAGGGTTGCACACAGCTTGAAAGCTTAAACGCTCCATTAATTACAACAATCCGTGATAACGCTTTCAAAAATTGTACCTCCTTAAAATCATTAGATTGCACTAATGTAACTTCATTACAAACAGATGCCTTTGTGGGTTGCACGTCTCTTAATGAACTGTATTTTCCTGCCGGTATTACAGTTACCTCAAATGCATTTACAACAGCTATTCCCATAGAAAAAATTATTTTTGAGAACCCTACGGAGATTTCTGATCTACCCTCAGGTGTACCCGTTGCTCTCCCCTCATCGCTTACTGAAATCACATCATCAAACACGGAAGACATCATCATTTACGGTTCAAAGGGTAGTTATGCTGAAAGCTGGGCAACAGAAAACGGTCATACTTTTATTGAAATAACACCCGAAACAGCCGTTTTCAATGATATTGCTCCATACTGCCAATCTTACAATCAAGAGCTTTATTTTGATATAATCGGCTTAAACAGAACTTATCTGTGGTATGGTAACAATGAAAAATCCAACACCGGAGGTACACCTATAAACCCTGCCAGAAGCAGTAAGTTTTCACCTGACGATTACTACAAAAAATTTAAATATTATTACTGTGTTGCAACAAGTACAGATGGAGAAAACGAACCTGTTTCTGTAACAAGCTCTGTTTGCACATACGCTCAGACAAGTATAATGCCACAGGGAAGCACAACAATAAACTTTAATGAGCTTATGCTCTTCACCTCTGACACCGAAAGAACACAACTTTCAGATATAGTTACTTTCGGAGAAAACAGCCAATACACCCCTGTTCCCTCTTACACAACAGGTTCAACCGATTATTTCGGAACGGGTTCAACCTTTATCACTTACACTGACGGGGTTCCTGATATAACCTTTAGTATCGTTGTTTACGGTGATTTAAACGGTGACAGTATTTGTGATGTACTTGATTGTACCCGCGCAGAAAGAACAATTAACGGATATCAGGAATTAACCGGTGTATACCACAATGCCGCCGATACTGACGCAAACGGTGAAGTTGATGTTTCAGATTACCAGGATATTATCAACAGAGCACTAAAATAATTAAAAAATAAGTCAATTAACGAGGCATTATAACATTTTAATAGTTTTACAAAATACATTTTTACAAAACCCAAGAAATTAGCTACAAAATACAATAAAAAGCAGGTAAAACCATTTTTTCGGTTTTATCTGCTTTTAATCTACTTAGTCTGCTTTAAGCTTTGCTTCTTTGCCGTCTTTTAGAAGTTGTTTTAGAGTTTCGGCATCGTCATTCTTCATTGCGTCGCTGTATTTCTGCAACTCTAAAATAATGTTATCAAGTTCAAAAATAAGGTTATCCTTATTATCAAGGAAAAGCTCTGTCCACATATTTTCATTAAGATAGGCAACACGGGTTAAATCTTTATAGCTACCTGCTGAAATACCTTTTCTTTCAATTGCAGACGGACTTTTAACAAAGGCATTGGAAACAACATGAGCAAGCTGGGAAGTAAAAGCGATTAACTTATCGTGCTTCTGGGGGGTCATTACTGAAACTCGACCGAAACCTAACTGCATTATAACCTCTCTGGCATTTGCAAGAGTTAAAATATCTTCATTTTCCTTGGGTGTCAAAACAAAAGGTGCATTGTAAAACATTGTGTCCTTAGAATTTTCAAAACCGGAAAACTGTGTACCTGCCATTGGATGTCCACCAACAAATGAGAAATTATACTTATCGGCTATTTCAAAACATTTATCACATACACTTCTCTTTACACCTGCACAGTCAATAACAGTAGCTCCGTCCTTAAAAATTGCTGCATTTTTTTCTACAAATTCAATTACTGCTTCAGGGTAAAGAGGAACAAATATGTAATCACAAATGGCTATTCTTTTTTCAGTTAATTCACCATCGATACTTTTTTCAGAAATTGCATTTTTAACTGTGTTAGAATCAATATCATAACCAAAAACCTTAAATTTTGTATTCTTCTTTGCAGATTTTGCAATAGAACCACCAATAAGACCAAGACCAACAACACCAATATTCATAAAAATTCCTCCTTGGAATCAACAAATTATCTGATAAAATAAAAACTCCTTGCAGTGATTATACTGCAAGGAAAGATAAACGACTAAAAACAGCAGCACAAATCACTATTACTTATATAACAAAGTAATAGTAATAATAGTATGTAGCTACATTAAACTGCTTCATAACCGTTGTTCCTCTCATTTTTTCTAAATAGTAACACTAAAATCATCATTTGTCAATATCGATTGGTTGAATAAATTAAATAACAACCATCTATATTTTCGATAATTGTATTGTAAACTCGTAATTTCGCAAATTAAACCAACAAAAAAACCGAAGCATCTGCTTCGGTTTTTGTTTTATATACCCTGAAAACTGAATAAAGATAAAGCGAAGAAACAAACGAAATGGTCAAGCCCTCGACCTATTAGTACTGCTTAGCTGAACATGTCACCATGCTTACACACGCAGCCTATCAACCTCATAGTCCTTGAGGGGTCTT
>JAZSBI010000145.1:0-2555 GCA_045602345.1 Acutalibacteraceae bacterium
CACTCGACGTACCTTTGTACGCCTTCGGGTAAACAAAAACAAGTCTGAAGCCTTGTTTTTGCTCGGTTTGTCCGTTCTGCATCTTTTTTCCTATCCCCTGAAAAAGGGGCTGTAAAAAAACTTTCGTTTTTTTACAGCCCCCTTTTTCTTTACCATTCTTTAATTATTTCGGGATTTTGGAAAATCTCATCAAGCTTTTTGATGAAGGGCATTACATCATTGAATGCACCAATTCTATGGTCAAACATAAGTGTTATTGGCAAGGTCTTTTTAGTTGCTATATCAACCTCACCCTTTTCATTTCTGAAAGCGTAATCCGTATCCTTAACCACACCCATTGCAAAAAGGAATACCTGAGGGTAAAGAAGTGGTGTATAGGTAACATTTCCGCTTAAGCCATCATAAAGAACACCCCAGTTTGTCATACAAACAGAGCCCTCGTTCAACTCTTCAATAAGTAACATTGAGCCATCTCGGGGGGCAGGCTTCAAGCGTCCGTCAAGCTTTGCAACCTTGTGTTTGCCAACATAACCGGTAAAGGTCTGTGCTATTGTTGCTTTAATATCGCCTTTCAGAAGTAAACCTATTGTCCTTTGGGTAACAACATCAAACATAACCTTGTCAAGGTCTGTTGTTTTAAGCCTTTTAAAAAGCTCTGCAATTTGCTCAGAAAGTTCTTTCAATGATTTATTTTCGGTTTCTCTTACCTTTATGGGAAAGGTTTCACCATTATCCAGAAGTACAGGCATAGCAATATCAATGTGCTTTTTCATTATCATTGTACCACAGGAGGTTGTTGTATTAAAATTAATGTGTGCATTAAGCTTGGGAGCTGCTTTAAGTCCCTCCGATAACACCTTCATCATCAGGGTATTGAAAGAAAGCTCGTACCCGCAATTATCTTTTAATTCCTGAAAAACCTCCCAGAATTTTGTTATGTCTGCTTCGTAATTATAACCGCAGGTGGGGGAATTCTGCTGTGCCTTTGTAAGAATATAGCCCGAAACCCTGCTTCTGAGTCCAAAATATTTCACTTTGTCCTCGGGAAGGGGTTTATTTAAAGTAGCTTTTAAAAAATCTTTAAAACTCATTTTTATTCTCCTGTTAAATCATTCAAGAATTTTCGCTTTGAATATTTTCTTTTTATCGTCCTCATGGGATTTTTTCAGGAAAATGTATGCACCCGCAAAAGCCATAAGAACAGCTATGCCGAAATCGATAATATACGATATTCCAACAGGGGTAAGCCTTGTTATGCTGTATATAAAAGACAGTGCCGCTTCTGTAAGGATGTTGTCCAACCCTTTCATATGGGCTATAAAGGTTGCCACATAGGAAAAGAATATTGCGAAAGCCGAGCCGACAACGCTGAAAGAAAAAACTGTTACTAGTTTCGCTGCACCCAATTTACCCTTAGCAATGTCGTAGCCGAACTTGGCACCTACACCAACAAAAAAGCTCAATGCAGAAAAATACCAACCAAAGTAATATGCGATAATCGTAGGAATCGTACCTATAAGGCAACCTAAAAATGCACCAAGAATACCGGTAATCAACGGTTTTTTATCTCGTTTACGGGTGTTGGCCTCAAAGTCTGCAAACTTCGCCATTTGCTCCCCACACGCACTATGTACTCTGTAAGCAAATTCATCTTCAAGAACAATTTTTGTTTCCTCTTCAGGCTCAAATGCTTTTTGACAGTAGGGGCAAACACCACCACAGGGAATTCCATTCTGACAGAGAATACCTATAAAATTCTCCACACAGCCAATAACCCTTTCCATTGTGCCGATGGTGTCCGTAAATACAATACTCACACCATAATTATCTATTTCATAGCCATCAATCTTGTATGTTTTCTCATAGCCCTTGTCGGACAATACCGTATCGAGAAAATTAATAGCTTCATCCGTTAAATAACAGGAAATTGATGCTTTTTTTATGTCCCATCCGTCAATCAAAGTAACCAGATAACCGCCAATGTAACCATAGGCAACATCCTTGGTTATTTTCATGCCTTTTTCTTGTGCGTATTTTTTAATTCCGGGACCTATCATAAAATCACTCCTATAGACCCATTTTACTTTTAAAATATACCATATAAGGCTACCATATTTCAACAAAAAGCCACAATATAATATTTTTTCGGCATAATGTTGACCAAACAAACAAAAATTCGTATAATCTACCCATAATATAAAGATTTTATGAGGTGTAATTATGAAATCACTTGAAAAAATCAAAAGAAAAACCTTTAATCTGATTGGTCTTGTTGTTAACAAGGTTGGTCAGAATGAGGCGCAGAACACAGATAATCTTGACAGAACCATAACTGAGGGTATGCCTGAGCTTTTAAGAGCTGCTGCTGCAGAGGGTACGGTGCTTTTAAGAAACGACAATGTACTCCCCTTTTCCGAAAGCGAAACCATTTCCGTTTTCGGCAGAGTACAGTACGATTATATGTTTGTGGGCTACGGCTCAGGCGGTGACGTTATTAAGCCCTACACCGTTAACTTAATGGAGGGTCTTAAAAACGCAGGTGCAAAAATCAATAC
>JAZSBI010000146.1:0-7179 GCA_045602345.1 Acutalibacteraceae bacterium
TATGAAACACTTTGGTTCCTTTACAGAATACAAAAATTGATTAATTTATGCGATTATTTAAGAATCAAGTATATTTAAGTTTTTGGAAAAAATATTCTTTTGTGTATAAAACTTAGCCTTTCGAAGATATTCTCAGATTAAATTAATAATTCAATCCCCTCTACTATACAAAATATCTATTTTGTATAGTTCAAGATGTAAAAATGTACAATGTGACTAAAAGCACCTGAGTACCTCTATCACCTTTCTTTGAAAAATTTTAAAATCTTCATAGCGTTGAACAGTCGCAAGATACTTAGCGATTAAATATGAATCTTTAGGATTGCGCTTAAGAACCTCAAATGAATTATACACATCATATTCAAGCCGGGATTCCTCTGAGAACATAAGACCGTAAATTAAATAAATCAATCTATCAGATTCATTCATTAACAACCACCCTTTTAGAATTATAATATTCATAAACTAAATCAGTATCAAAACCTGAATCATCCGACACATTAACGGCCTTGCGATAAGTCAATACACCTGAGACGGAACTACGAGCTTCAGAATACTTAACAACTTTAAAATCAGGCTTAACAATACCCTTAGAGTATCGGAAAATATGAAAGCCAGGAGGATACATAGAAAGACGAGCACCTTTGACGTAATGCTTAGTAATAACATTTCCGTCATCATCAAGGACGTCAACAGACTGAACAGAAAAAGAATGACCTGAGCCATTAGGAAAACAATCTTTAAAATTATCAAGGTCAATATCACCGAGATAAGCAGAAAGATAAGCACCGACATTGTCAACATTTTTAAGCTTCTTTACAGTAACAAAACCACGCTTCCAAAAAAAACGAACAATAATATTTTCCATAAAGGGAGCAGAATTTTTAAAAATAAGTAATACATGCAAATGCCATGCTCCCCTGCCCTGCGGTTCAGCGGCACATATGTATTCATACGGGCCATAAAAATCACGAAGTTTAGTATTGAGATGTTCGAAATCCTTTCGAAGCTTCTTCGGGTCTGTCATATTCTCTTTATAAGTAAGCGTTAACCAACGACATTTCTGTACATCAACAACGTTAGCATTTATAATATCACGACCTTGAGCAAGTGAACGAGCTACAGAACGTAAATCCTGTGAGCGGTTCTCTATATGATTAAATTCCTTAACTTCACCGCTTGTTATATCAAGATATTCATCTTTATTAAGCTTTTTAGTAGTACCACCTTTTGAAGGAGAAGAGTTATATTTAATAGCTGAGATATTACCCATAGAAAAGAGCTTTACATTTTCATTATCCCAAATTTTAAAATCATCATCTAATTTAGTTAGACGCATTAAAATTTCAACTCCTTTTTTGGGATTTTGGGGAGAAATTCTCATATAATCGAGTTAATATATATATATATATATACTATAGGGAGCTTTGAAGGGCTTCGCCCTCGGTAATTAAGGGCGGATGTCACTGCTGCCATTTAGCAACAGTGATAATTCTTTAAATTTGTACCTTTTAGCAAGTCGGGTGAACGCACTAAGTAAATAGCAGGGACACCGCCCTGCAGCGGCTTGACCGATGAAAAAGTTATTAAAAAATTAGAAAATGCCCGAGTGGTTAAAAAGATCTATATTATCGAAACTTAAAACTTCATCTGAATCTAAAACTACATCAGGCGCAGGAAGACCTGCGGCATCTACGGCAGCTTCTCCCCATACGGAAAGAGGCAGATCAGGACGATGTTGTAATACACCTTCATCAAATGAATCAAAGTATTTATAATACAGAGGACGGAAACAAGATTGAAAATTACGTGTACTTATAGATTCAATGAAATTACAGAACCGGTAACCTAAAACCAACTCAGATGTATGCTCATTAATAGCAATAGTACGATATATACGTTTAGCGGATGTAAAGGAACTGAAGAAAGGAAATACAGACTTCTGCATGTACCATAACTCCTGAGTTAACAACCTTATTTTTTTATCTACTGCATCATATCCCTGGGTGGCGTATATGATATCATTACCTAAATGACGATGAAGAATGAAAAAGTCTCTTATACCTTCAGGAAATTTTTTGAAATCACGATTGTCAGCATCCATAGTAATTTCATCGAGAAGAATAAGAGAATTTGTAATTTTATATGTATTCAAATCATTAAAATCGAGCTTTGAAGCACCTTTACAATAGAAATTTGTGTAAACATGCTCATATGCACCTTTTTTCCCCTTATCCTTACGTTTAATAGCCTTAGTAGCTAATTTAGTTAACAATGTTGTCTTACCGACACCAGGAACGCCGAAATAGCACGTTATCAAGAAAAATCACACTCCCCTACCAAAAACCTTTTTAAGGCACAAAATAACGCCAAAAAGAGCAAATGCACCAAAAATCCAAGGAATAAAATTTAATTGGAATAAATAAGTTAAAGGATTAACAAAAAACATAATAAATTAACTCCTTACTAAATCTCTGCCGCACGGTAGCGGCAGAGATTGTAATAACGTTTTATCTACCGATAAGACGTGATGCAAGACCGATAACAGCACCAGCCGCAAAGATACCGATGGGAAGAAGCATAAGCTCATTACCATCTGCAGTCATTGTAGTAACGATGTTACCCATCCACTGTGTAAGAGATGTGAAAATTTCACCGATACCGCTAAGAGCAGTTGTAGTTTCCATACTTAAACCTCCATAAAAATTTTTTAATATTTAAAGTAATTACTTTTTAAACCAAGATAAAACACCAGAGAAAAACAAATGATAGAAATCATAACAAACCATCCAGACTATACCAAGACAAATAGCAGCAGGAAAAGGTCCGTACAAGGTGGTAAAATTGTCTCTGAAAAAATCTATAAGATTAGACATGATGTGAGCCCCTCCTTAAATTAGAGATAAGGATAACAAAAAGCATTGAGCCTGCAAAAATGATAAAATACTCAAAATAGTGATAGAACTGAAATTCCTGAAATGCAGTTGAAGAAAAACCAAAATCAGGTATATTAGAAGTACAGATATTATCAGGTTGAAGCCTAAAGGAAGTATCAGTACCGTATTCGTAAGTATATTGATAACTTGCAGCAGAACCTAAACGGTAATAATGTATGTACTCTATATATGAACCTGTAATAGTACTACCGTCATAATTAAGAGAACCCCAGACGATATAATAACTGTTTTGCTCATCACAAAAGATAACAAAATCAGAATCGATAAAATCAGAATAGCTCATAGCATAATTAACAAGGTTAACCGCCTGAGAAGAAGTAGATGTCACATCAGAATAGGTTGAGTTAACAGTTAGAGCGGAACTCTGGAAGCCGATGCAGCTTATAAATAAAATTAAAACAGAGGAAAAAACAAGAATTTTCTTCATTATGAATCACCTGAATCATTTTTAGAAGTAGATTTACTCTTAGATTTGTAATCCCTACTTGAAGAGCCTGAACGAGACGCAGAGCGAACAAGAGAAAACAACAACGGAAATAAAGCACCAAGAATTAAAATAGAAACACTGAAAGATAATAAATCAGTACGTAAAAACTCAATTGATTTAAGAAACTGAAAACAAGATGCAAAGAACCCAGCAAAAAGATTAATAAAATATGCTATAGGGTCAGATATATCACGTGGTGTCATTGTTTCTTACCTCCTGAACTCCTACCAAGAATTATATAGATTACTGATACAGTGATTGTTATTGTACCGAAAGCCTGAAGCCATGTAGGAAGAGCGGCAATTAAGGAACCCGTAAGCTCAACGGCTTGACCAAGATAGCCGAAAAGCTTCATAGTATTTTCTAAAAAATCGCTGAACCAATCGAAAACAGAAGCAATAACATCAATAAGCCAATTAAGACTATCAATTATTTCACCCATAAAATCACCTACCTATTAAGCAATAAAGCAATAAAGCCAAGTGATAGCATAGTAACAATCAAATGAACAAGTACGGCATTACCTGAAATAAACAAATTGAAAATACTAAAAATAGCTTGCCAAGCTGAAGCATCAACTTCAATATTAATATCACCTGAAAGATTATCAGGATTATATCCGTTTACAAGTTCATCCTCGGCAGCTGAATGGTCACCTACTATGCCAGTGTTAACATCAGGCATTATCTTAGGGACAAAATATTGACAGTATGTATTTGGATAATCATTATAAAAAATTTCTAAACTTGAAGAAAAACCACCAGGATAATTCAAATAAACAGTAGCAACGGATGACATACCAGAATCTTTAGCAGCTGAACAAATACGAAAACGATTTGAAGCATCAGTGAAACAATAATTAGAACCATAAAAATATAAATCATATTTATTAGTAGAATTTACTAAAGCACCAGTATAAGTGAAAACAGAATGCTTATTAGGGTCTGACCAAAAATCAGTATCCCAAATAGAAAAATCTGAAGAAGCATCATACCAAGGAGTAATTAAACTCATATCAGATAAATTATATGTAGCTCTATATAATGTAGAAGAAAGCATCTTTACATTAGAAGAATCATTAGAAACATAACCATCACTTACAAAACGACCAATAACAGGACGATTAGAATCATGTAGATTAACAACTGAAATATTCCAACCTACATATACCATTACATTGCTACCGTTTACACGTACACAAACAAAAGGAACCTTTACAGGTGTTTCAAAATAAAGAGGATTACCAGGTTTATTAAAATCATTAAGATAAGCAATCAAAACAGACTTAACATAATCAGGAGAATCTTTCCAAGGAATCATATTCGGATTGAAATCAGGATAATTCGGTGAGGATGCTAAATCAGTTGTAGAAGTACCTGAAGTTAATGTTCCGTTAGGAGTAAGCATTAAACCGCTATCAAACATATTATCGAGCTGAACATCTTCTTCAATAAAAGAAGCAGCAGAAACGGGACATAAAAGAGCAAGAAGGAGTATAATACAAGAGATAACAACAAGACCGACACGCCTTAATGTATTCATGAATCACACTCCTTTCAAAAATTATTTAGCTACCTTAACAACAGCAGCTACACCTTTGAACTCATTGAAATAGACCTTAATTGAATCATTGAGAGATAAACCTGCAGGATATTCTGCGGTAGACGGTACATAAAACTTCTCAGTTTTAACACCTGAAAGATTTTCTGCAACATCATCTGAAATACAATACAGATTTGTAGCAACAACACGGTTATTTGTTTTCTTTGACACGTAGTCGAGTTTTTCAATACCTACAACTTTAAACATTTTTCTTTTCCTCACTTATATTATTTTTTATATCAACTCTTAATGAGTTCATACCTAAATCAGACAACTTATAAATAGAACCGTCTTCATTGAATTTGAAAAAGCCTTCAAGGGCATCCTCGATATTAAGGACATCATCTTCTAAATCATCAACACGATGAGATAAAGAACGAAAATCAAAACGAAATAAAATGCAAATTAAAACAATTGATACTGCGGCTATAAGGAAGCCAGCAAGAAATGAAAGTAATTCACGGTCAAACATTATTTTTTCTCCCCTTTATACTTAATATCACAGTAAGCTTTAAAAGCATCTACATCAACACAATCAGATAACTGCTCAAAAAAGTTTTCCAAAAACTCAAGACGTTTATCATAGCGACGTAAAATACAAATAACAAGAAAAGAAACCAAAAGACTAATAATAAAAAGTAAAAATAAATCAGACATAATCACACATCCTTTACACAAGATAAACAACCAGAGCAGAAATCAAAAGTTTGATTACAACGTAAAACACAACAGGAACAACGGAAGCAATTATCACAACCGATACACTGAGAACGAGAACCGGCAGAACCAGACTTTGCTCTTAGACACTGCTGATAATATTTACAAGCAAAATTTGATACAATCATAAATCACACATCATTTCAAAATAGTACCGGTCTTTCCCGGTTGCCACCGATAAAATAACGGGTTATCAGCTCACCGCTTGTCTATCCAAGTGTCATTTGAGGGGAAAATAATAGGATACTACAATATGTAGTATGATTATTATATACTACTATTCGTAGGATTTCAATAGGTAAAACTACATTTTGTAGTATATTACAATTACAAGGGGGTAAAAACTATGGATTATAGACAAAAATTCAAAAATTTAAGAATTGATCATGATTTAAAACAAGAAGATATCGCAAAAATATGTAATGTATCAGATGCAACAGTAGGACACTGGGAGACAAAAAGAAGAGATATGAAAGTAGATAGCATAATAAAATTATGTTTATTCTACAACATATCACCAGAATATATATTCGGATTTGTAAAAGAACCAAAGCCACTTCATAAATAATAAAGAGGTAAAAAATGAAATATTTAATAATTATACTCGCAATCTATGCAACAATATTGACCATAAAAATATTACCGATATTAAAAAAGAAAACAAACAAAAATCAAGAAAAAGCAATAGACGAAAAAATAGAATTAGGATCCGAAACAGAAAATCTACCATACCGCAAAAAGCTACTTCTGACTAAAAACGAATGGAGCTTCTATAAATCACTCAAACCGATAGCAGACGAGCTGCAGCTTACTGTATTATCAAAAATAAGAGTTGCCGACTTGGTGGAACCGATTCCAAACAGAAATCAATCTGAATGGCAAAAATATTTTAATAAAATAAACCGTAAACATATAGACTTTGCATTAGCAAAGCCCGAAAACTTGCAGGTAATGCTTTTAATTGAATTAGATGACAGCTCCCACGATGCAGAACAGAAACAACGTGATAAATTTATCGAAGCTCTGTATAAACAAACCGGATATAACTTCATAAGAGTGAGAGGCACAGGAGAACTGAAAACCAAAATAAAAAATGCACTTAAAGAAGAAAAGACAAAAGAAACAAAAGAAGAAGAAAACAAAAAACCACCGATGATAATAAAAAAATTAGACCCCTAATTAGGGGTCTTTGGTTATTTATCAGCATTATATTTATCCTTAAATAATTCAAAATCAATACAAGGACCAGAATCAAAATAAACCTCAACATTATGAAGATTACAAAAATCTGTATCAGGATCCAAATGACAATAATATCGACAAGTAAAACAACAATACTTTAACATAAAAAACACCTCAATAAATTAGTAAAAATAACAATAAAATAAAATCAACAAATATCTATTTTGTATAGTT
>JAZSBI010000147.1:0-2969 GCA_045602345.1 Acutalibacteraceae bacterium
CTTATTACAATTCATCCTGGTTAGTTACACGGGAGCTAAAAGTCCCAACCTGCTTAATCGAATTTACATAATAAGAGAATAGCTGACAGTCTTTATTGCGGATGCGAAATCCAAGGGACTGTACGTCAGACCATTTCATCTCTTATTATAAAAAAATAAGTGCAAGCAATCAACTATATCAATAGTTAATTTACTTACACTTTTATTGTACCAGGGGGCTGTTTAAAAAGTTTTTATTAATACATATTAAAACAAGGGGGTGTAAAGAAACTCGGTTTCTTTACAGCCCCTGGTACAATAAAAGTGTAAGTCAATTAACTATTGATGTAGTTGATTGCTTGCACTTATTTTTTTATAATAAGAGATGAAATGGTCTGACGTACAGCCCCTTGGATTTCGCATCCGCCAAAAAGACTGTCAGCCATTCTCTTATTATACGAATTCGATTAAGCAGGTTGGGACTTTTAGCTCCCGTGTAACTAACCAGGATGAATTGTAATAAGTGCGAATGGAAACCATTTTAACATCATTTTGGAGGTATTATTATGATTGGTGTAGGAATTGATGTGGCAAAAGTCAAAAGTATGGTAGCGATTTTATCTGATGACGGTGAAATCATCAAGGCTCCCTTTGAAATTGCAAATACAGAGTCAGGACTTTTTTTGTTATGCGAAATCATTAAGAAACTTTCCGATAAAGTATATTGCGTGGTTGAATCTACAAGTGTCTATCACTTTCCTGTAGTTTCATATTTGCAGGAAAATGGTATATTTGTAAGCGTTGTCAACCCTTTAATTATCAGGAAGTATGCATCAATGGATATACGAAAAGTTAAAACAGATAAGGCTGATTCGTTGAAATTAGCATCATATGTTCTCGATAATTACAGACATCTTGTTAATTATTCAGCTGAGGATGAAACATATTCCGAACTGCGAATTTTAAGTCGTCAATATCTTCATTACGTAAAGGTTCTTGCTAATGCAAAGGTTAATTTAACGGATATATTAGATAGAACACTACCGGGAATTAAACCTTTGTTGAAAAGCCATATCAGAACAACAGGAAAAAACAAGTTATGTGACTTTGTTGAAAAGTTTTGGCATTGTGATATTATTACAAGTATGAGTGAAAGTAAATTTGTTTCCGAATACATAAAATGGGCAAAGAAAAAGGGATATCACCCCAACGAAACAAAAGCAAAAAGCTTACACGCGAATGCATTGGAATGTATCCCTACGCTGCCCTCAAAATCACCATCAACCAAAATGTTAGTTTTAGAAGCAGCTAAGGCTGTCAACAATGTTGAAGCAACCCTTGCTGTTATTTTAGCACAAATGTCCGATCTTGCCAAGTCCTTATCTGAATTTTCTGTTGTCAGAGAAATGTCCGGTGTAGGGGATGTGCTCGCTCCACGTATTATCGCTGAAATTGGTGATGTCAGACGTTTCCATAGTGCATCCGCGTTGATTGCCTATGCCGGAATTGATACTCCACCATATGAATCGGGAGAATTCAGGGCAAGTAATCGAAAAATCACCAAGCGGGGTTCTGCATCACTCAGGAAAACCGGATATGAGATTATGCAAGCCCTGAAGGTAGTGCAACCTCAAAATGATAATGCAGTTTATCAATATCTAATTAAAAAAGAAAGCGAAGGAAAACCGTTAAAAGTTGCTAAAATTGCAGCATTAAACAAATTTTTACGAATTTATTATTCAAGAGTTAGAGAGGTTTATTCTAACTCATAAAATATATTTTTATCAAAAATTTAGACCGACACTTTTCAATGCCGGTCTGTTTGTTATGCTGTTATTTAGGTCGAAAAATTTTTAAAATTTTCTCTTGACTTTATTTAGCAGGTCTGCTTATGAATAAAATTCAATGCGTGCTTTACCCAGATTTTCAATTTCTTCAAGAATCTGCGCTTCGTTTTCCTTTGTTGTGACTACCCAAGGACAACCGATGTGTCCTAAAATTGCGTCATTATAATCACACTTGGAATAATACTCAACCGCTGAACGGTCATTTGTTTTTATAAAGCAATTAGTTGTATTGATGAAAATTTTATGCTTTCTTTCCACAAGATACTCAAGAAATTCCATAAAGATTCTTACATCGGGATCCTGCTCCACATACTCAATTTTCGTATTGCCGTAACGCTCAACATACTCTGCATACTGATCCCTTTTTTCAAACTCTCCGCCCCAGTAATATTTCTGCACGTCTTGAGGCTGATTTTCAATGGGAGTCCATTTGGACTTTTCAAACTCGTAATACTGACCTGCACCAAAAACAATATCTTCATCTATAACCTTCTGCCAGTCGTCATGATGATAATAATGGTAGTTCTTGCAGGTAGATTCCCACATATATATTTTTGCACCTGTGCTTCTCACACAGCCAAAAATATATTTCCAGTCATGGAAAAGCTGTTCGTCTGTTCTGTAATGATTTTCAGAATTTGCAATAAGCTTGAATTCCTCGTCAAGACCAACGTGAATATACTCGGGAGCATCGAAGATTTCATAAACTTCCTCTATAATGTCCTTAACCATTTTATAGTATTCGGGTGTGGAAATCTTATTTCTGCCAAATTCACGAAGCCAGATGTCGTGTGCCGCAGAAAAGTTAAGCTTTGGAATCATTTTAATGCCAAGTGCTTTAACCCTTTTTACCTCATCCTTCAATCTGTCGTGGGACCATCCGCCATCTACCCAAAGTTCGGGATAGCCGGTGTAATTAAGTCCTTCAAGAAGGTCAAGAACGATAGTATCAAACTTATAGAGGGCACATTTATCTACGATATTGCACCATACATCGTAATCAAACATCATTTCTGTTTTTTCCCTTCCACCCCAGTTTGAGCCGAAGTGAATAAGCATCTGAAATTCCTTTTTCATAATATCATTCCTTTTCATAAATTTTCTTTGCAAGCTCAATTGCTTTTTCAACCATTTTATACCCTC
>JAZSBI010000148.1:0-2431 GCA_045602345.1 Acutalibacteraceae bacterium
TTCCATTCTATTCAGGTGCAGTTACATATAAAATCAAGACAAAAACTGAAAATGGTAGTCTTACAGTTACTACAAGTGACTATATGGGTGCACTTATTGAAGTAAGTGTTGACGGTGAAATTAAAGGAGATATTATTTATCCACCTTACACACTTGAAATCAAGGATATTCCTGACGGTGAACACGAGATAGGCTTAAAGCTTTATACTCACCGTTATAACTCATTCGGACCGCTTCATCTTGTGAATCTGAATGAAAAATGGCACGGTCCGGGTGTATGGAGAACCGAGGGTATAAACTGGAGTTATGAATATGTCCTCAGGACAACAGGTATTCTCAAGACACCGTGTATAGAATAATCTTAATAGCATTATTGGGAAGGTATAAGATGAACGAGAAATATGAGAAGTTTCTGGAACTGATTTTTTATCAGATATATCCCAAGTCTTTTATGGATGCGAATAACGACGGTATCGGTGATTTCAATGGAATTATTCAGAAAATCCCGTATCTTGCCGAACTGGGCGTAAATGGTGTATGGCTTTCGCCTTGTTACAAGAGTCCAGGAGTAGACAGTGGATATGATATTTCTGATTATACTGATGTAGGTGAAGAGTTCGGCACACTTGATGATTTCAAAAGAATGCTCGATTGTTTCCATTCTTATGGAATAAAGGTAATTGTAGATCTCGTTGTAAACCATTGCTCAACGGAACATATGTGGTTTAAAGAGGCTAAAAAGTCGATAGATAACCCGTATCATGACTATTTTTATTGGTTCGATGAAAAGCCTAATGATTGGGAAGCGTGTTTCGGCGGTTCCGTGTGGCAGTGGGAGGAATCCGTAAAGCAATACTATCTGCATTCCTTTGCAGTTGAACAAGCTGATCTGAATTGGGAAAATCCAAAGGTCAGAGAAGAAGCAAAAAAAGTTGTTGATTTTTGGGTTGATATTGGTGTGGATGGTTTCCGCTGTGATGTGCTTGATATGATTTCAAAGGATTTCGATGCGGGTATGAATGGAAACGGACCGAGATTACACGAATTTATTAATGATATATTCGGTCGTGAAAAGACAAAGCATTTATATACAATCGGAGAATGCTGGGGTGCAAAAGAAGACTCGATAAAAGATCTGACCGCCGCTGAAAGAGGTGAGCTGACTACCGCATTTGTATCCGGCAATATTGTTGGTAGCAACAGAAGATTTTATTTGCCTGAGAAGTGGCATTATGATATCATACACCGCTATTTTACAGAAAATCAGATAATGTACGAAAAGAATGACCTGATATTTGCTCCATTCTTTGAAAATCACGACCAATGCCGTTGTGTTTCTAAATTTGCAGATGATAAGAAATTGCGATTTGAGAGTGCAACATTCTTTGCCACGATACTTTACACTCTGAAGGGTACGCCCTTCATTTTACAGGGTCAGGAGTTCGGTACGCCTGATGCTTATTATGATTCTATAGATTATTTTGATGATGCAGAAACAATTGGCTTCTATAACGAAATGAAGAATGAGATAAGCGAAGAAGAACTGATAGAGCTCATCAATAAAGACAGCAGAGATAACGGCCGTCATCCGATGGCTTGGAATGGTGAAATAAATGGCGGCTTTAATAACGGAGCAAAGCCGTGGTTGCCTGTTCACTCTCGTGTGGATGAAATTAATCTGGAGCGTGACAGAAAAAACGATAAATCAATATTTGAATACTATAAAAAACTTATTGCTTTACGTAAATCTTCCAAAGCGTTGATATATGGTGTTTTTGATGATATGACGAAAGCTCGTAAAGATTGCTTTATTTATACTCGTACATACGGTGATGAGAAAATCGCAATTATCTGCAATTATGATAAATCAAGTGTGATTGATGTACCGACAAATTACGAAAAAATAACCGGTAATTACGATGAGGAAACCAACGGTGTTTTTCGTCCCTTTGAAGCTGTTGTTTATAGGGTTCGGAATGATAGTGCGTTGCTGTCAGCTGAAGAGTGATTGTAGAGAAAGTTTGTGTTTCACCCTAAAACTTTACAAAACTTTACATCAGCAAAACACACCGGGGTACAACAGGTGCCGTTATGGATATTTTTGGGTACAAAAAGCCTTTATATTGCCCTGAAAAACGCCTCATCGATTAAGGTAACAACCCCAGGCTTTAATGACTGTTGCAGCTATTGAAGAGGCAAGCAAGTAATTCCTTTATTTGCAAGGCTTTGTGAGAGTTTTTAAGACTCCTGAAGTTTTTGAAAAAATCTCATCACGTGAAATTTAATCATTAAAAACTTAGACACATCATTTTTGAGTTTTCTCAGATGATGTGTCTATATTTTTTTATGAATTGTGAGGGATTATTAATGCAGAAGCTTAAGATGAAAGCAACTAAATCTATTACCTTTAAAGAAGGCTGTGAGAAGTATC
>JAZSBI010000149.1:0-10349 GCA_045602345.1 Acutalibacteraceae bacterium
TTTAAAGCCTTTGTATAAAAGACCTTTATCAAAAATCTTTTTGAGTGCCCACCACTCCGACTCAATAAAGTCGTTATGGTATGTTACATACGGGTTTTCCATGTCAGCCCAAAAGCCAACTGTACGTGAAAAGTCCTCCCACATACTCTTATATTTCCAAACGCTTTCTTTACAGTATGAAATAAAGGGTTCAAGACCGTATTGTTCAATCTGCTCTTTACCGTCAAGACCGAGCATTTTTTCAACCTCAAGCTCAACAGGAAGACCATGAGTATCCCAACCTGCTTTTCTGGGAACCATACAGCCCTTCATTGTGCGGTAACGAGGAATCATATCTTTAATAACACGGGTAAGAACGTGACCGATATGAGGCTTTCCGTTAGCAGTAGGGGGACCATCATAGAACACATAGGGTGTTCCGTCTTTTCTGTCCTCAATGCTCTTTTCGAAGATCTTGTGTTCTCTCCAGAACTCTTCAATCTTCTTTTCCTGCTCAACGAAATTCACGTTGGGGAAAATAGGATCGTACATTGACTTTACCTCCAATATATAAAATAAATGTTTATTAACAAATAAAAAGACTTCGCCCTGTAATACAGGACAAAGTCATACTTTGCAACCACCTATATTAACCGTACCATCATACGTTGCTCTATAACGGTGAACTACCGGAGAAACTTACTATAATTTTCAGTTCTCAGCTCAGGAGTGATATTCGACATCTTTGCATCCTGTCGGGCTTACACCCTCCCCGACTCGCTTATTTCAGCAAAAGAGCTACTGTCTCCGTCAATGCCTTTTCATACAGAAAGTATAGTAGCATACATTTACAAATTTTTCAAGTATTTTTTATAAATGCTGTGCGCAGCACCCAACATTTCGCATTCCGCACTCCACATTCCACATTAAAAAATATAAAAAATATTGTATTTTCTATTGGCATATCCATATTTTTGTTTTATAATAAATATAATTGTATAAAATTAAGGAGGAGTTGTTTTGAGCGGTAAATATTCCGTCCCTCTCAGAAAGGTTATTAAAACCCATTCTTTTGAAACAATATACATACCCGACAAACCTGATTCTGAGCTTGTTATTCGTTCTCAGGATATCAACAGACCAGGACTACTTTTCGCCGGATACGAAAAGTATTTTGATCCGTTGCGAGTTGAGTTTATCGGTCTTGCAGAAATGAGTTACCTTGAAGAGCTTGATGAACAGACTCAAAGAGAACGTCTTGAACTTTTCTTCTCTTTCAAGCCCCCCGCTGTTATAATCACACGTAACATCGATTATCCTGCGGTTATGCTTGAAATGGCACAGAAATACGAGGTTCCGCTTTTAAGAACTGCAGAAATCACATCGCAGATTACCGCAACACTTATCTCATATTTAGGAACTGAACTTGCTGAGCGTATAACCCGTCACGGTGTTATGGTTGAGGTTTATGGTGAAGGTATTCTAATCCTTGGTGACAGTGGCGTTGGTAAAAGTGAAACTGCAGTTGAGCTTATTAAAAGAGGTCACCGTCTTATTGCGGATGATGCTGTTGAAATCAAAAAAGTTTCTTCAAAAACCCTGGTAGGAAGCTCACCCGACAATATTCGTCACTTTATGGAGCTTCGCGGTATCGGTATCGTAAATGCCCGTAACATATTCGGTGTTGGTGCAGTTAAGCTTACAGAAAAAATTGATATGGTTATTCAGCTTGAACAGTGGGATAGCCAGAAAGCTTACGACCGTCTTGGTCTTGAGGACGAATACATATCCATTCTCGGAATTAAAGTTCCCTCAACAACAGTTCCTGTAAAGCCCGGACGAAACCTTGCAATTATTATTGAAATTGCCGCTATGAACAACCGACAGAAAAAACTCGGCTACAATGCAGCAAGAGAGCTTATGCAACAGCTTGGTATGGAAGACTTTGATGCTCCATCTAAAGAAGTTGAGGCTTGGAACTAATTTTGCTATTCTCACAGTTAATAGTTAAAAGTGAAGAGTGAAAAGCTGCGGAACTGCTTTAGCATTATAGAATAGCGTCGCAGACCCAACATTCCTCACTCCTAACTCCTCACTCCTAACTTTAAATAAATTCTACATAAAAGGAGATATTAAATTATGTACAGAATCGGTGTTGACCTTGGCGGTACAAATATTGCCGTAGGTGTTATTGACGAAAATTATAAAATAATAGGCAGAGGTAAGGTTAAAACCCGTGCACCTCGTCCTGCAGAAGAAATTTTTGATTCCATTAAGGAAGCTGCAGATATGGCTGTTGCTGATGCAGGTGTTTCTTATGACAATATTATTTCTGTTGGTATCGGTACTCCCGGCTCCGTAAACAAAGACACCGGTGCTATCGAATTTTCCAACAACCTTAAATTCCACAATGTTCCCGCAAAACAGATGCTTGAAGAAAGATTCGGCAAGCCTGTTTACCTTGAAAACGATGCAAATGCAGCCGCACTGGGTGAAGCAGTTGCAGGTTGTGGTAACGGTGTTAAAAACTTCGTTGCAGTAACTCTCGGTACAGGTGTTGGTAGCGGTATTATCATTGACGGTAAAATTTATCGCGGCAGTAACTTCTGTGGCGGTGAAATGGGTCATATGGTTATTAATGTGGACGGTATCCCCTGCAACTGTGGCAGAAAGGGCTGCTGGGAAAAATACGCTTCTGCTACAGCACTTGTTTCACAGGCTGTGGAAGCAATGGAAGGTAACCGTGACAGTCTTCTTTGGGAAACCTGCGAAGGCGACCTTAATAAGGTTGACGGTAAATCTATATTTGACGCACTTGATATGGGTGATGCAGTTGCAAAAGCAGTTGTTGACAGATACCTTTACTACGTTTCAATCGGTCTTGCTAACGTTATCAATGCTCTTCAGCCCGAAGCAGTTTGCATCGGCGGTGGTATCAGCGGTCAGGGCGAAAAAATTCTTAAACCCATCCGTGATACTGTAAAAGCTGAACGTTACAGCGTTTATGCAGATAAACAAGCTACTATTATTCCTGCTGCTCTCGGCAACGATGCAGGTATTATTGGTGCAGCATTACTTGATGATTGACGGTGATTAAAATTAACACTGAACAAATAAATCAGCTTTTTGACTCAGCAATTGAAATGGGTTGCAAAGCACACAAAGAAGAAAAACTTTGCAACCATATTTCCTTTAAAGTGGGCGGACCCTGCCCCCTTTTAATTGAGCCAAAAAATGAATTTCAATTAACAGAGATTCTAAAGTTAATAAAAGTTGTGGATGTACCTTTCACCATTCTCGGTAACGGCACTAATGTTCTCGTTCTTGACGAAGGACTCGACAAAATCGTTGTTAAAATCGGTGATGAAATGACATCACTTTCCCTTGAGGGTGACGATGTTATTTGTTGCTCTGCGGGTACAAAGGTTGTAACTCTTTGCAAGTTCGCTTTAGAGCACTCCCTTTCAGGGCTCGAGTTCGCTTATGGTATTCCCGGAACCTGCGGTGGTGCGGTATTTATGAATGCAGGAGCGTATGGCGGAGAGGTCAAGGATGTCATTTCCGAAATAACCTACCTGAGCCCCGATCTAGAATTGAAAACAATGCCTGTGGAGGAAGCAAAGCTTTCCTACCGTCACTCTGTTTTTAAAGAAAATGGTTGCATCGTGGTTTCCGCAAAATTCAAAATGGAAAAGGCTCCTAGAGAAGAAATAAAAGCTGCAATGAACGATTTTCTCTCTCGCAGAAAAGATAAACAACCCCTTGAATACCCAAGTGCAGGTAGTACATTCAAACGTCCTGAGGGTTATTTTGCAGGTGCTCTTATCGAGCAATGCGGTTTTAAGGGCAAAACCTTAGGCGGTGCACAAATCAGCGACAAGCACGCAGGTTTTCTTATTAATAAAAATAATGCTACCGCAAAAGATATACTCGATCTTATAAAGCTAACACAAGAAACAGTAAAAAAAGAAACCGGTATCACTTTGGAACCGGAAGTTATTGTACTGAGGTAATTATGTCATTCTCTTCAGATGTAAAAACAGAATTAACCGAGCTTATTCCCTCCGCCTGTTGTACAAAGGCGGAGGCTTTCGGTATGCTCATTTTTGGCAGATCATTTTCAGCTTCCGAAATCTCACTTATGACAGAAATTCAGGCTGTTGCTGAACACTATTGTACAAGCATCCGTGATCTGACAGGTGTTACGCCTGAACTTACATTATCTAAAGCAGGAAACTATAAAATAAGTATACCTGCAAGAGCCGACAGACTTAAAATTTTATCTTATTTCGGCTACACAGGTAAAGAAATCACTTTAAGAGTAAATTTATCAAATCTGGAGCAATCAAACGATGATTGTTGCTCAAAGGCATTTTTAAGGGGTGCGTTTTTAGTTTGCGGAAGCGTCACCGACCCACAGAAAGATTATCACATTGAATTCAGCGTAACCAAAGCAAAGCTTTGTGAGGACTTAATGCAGATCATAGGCGACTTAGGTCTTCGCTCTAAAAAAATAATAAGAAACAACAGCTATGTTGTTTACTCAAAAGAAGCAGAATCTATCGAAGACTATATCGGTACAATGGGTGCAAACAAAGCCTTTTTAGAGGTTATGCAGACCCGTGCTATGAAAGATATAAAAAATCAGATTAACCGCCGTTCAAATTTCGAATCAGCCAACATGGTTCGTTCAATTGAGGCAGGCTTAAAACAAGTTACACTTATTGAAGATATACTTTCAAAAATCAAACTTTCCGACATGACAAAAGACCTTAGTGAGCTTTGTTCACTAAGACTTGAAAATCCCGACATTTCTTTGGACGAGTTGGGAAAAATGATGAATCCCGAACTTTCACGTTCTGCAGTAAGCAGGCGTTTCAAAAAGCTTGAAAAAATTGCAGCGGAGTTGAAAACAAAGTGAAAGAATTTATAATAAATAAAAACGATTCGGGACAAAGGCTTGATAAATACATTTCAAAATCTGTCCCCCTGCTCCCCCAATCGCCTATGTATAAATACATAAGAAGCAAACGGATTAAGGTTAATAATAAAAGAACAGAAATCTCATACAGACTTAACGAAAACGATATCGTTTCAATGTATATAAATGACGAGTTTTTTGAAGCTGTAAAGCCCAAATACGATTTTCTTAATGCGGGGAAAGCGCTTAATATTGTTTACGAGGATGAAAATATAATACTCATAGACAAGCCCACAGGATTACTGTCACACCCTGACGAAGGAAATTACACTGACACCGCTATTACAAGAGTGAAGCGTTACCTATACGAAAAAGGCGATTACAAGCCTGAGGAAGAAAATTCCTTTGCTCCGGCTCTTGTTAACAGAATCGATCGTAACACAAGCGGTATTATTATCGGTGCTAAGAATGCGGAAAGCCTTCGCATTCTTAACGAAAAGCTTAAAAACCGTGAAATGCATAAGCTTTATCTTTGTGTTGTAATCGGAAAACTGAAAAATGAAAGCGGTCTTATTGAAGGCTACCTTGAAAAAAACGAAAAACAAAACAAGGTTTATGTCAGCGAAAAAGGCAACGACAAAACCAAACATATTTCGACAAAATACAAGGTTTTAGGCTATAAAGATGGGCTTTCGCTTTTAGAGGTAGAGCTTTTAACAGGCAGAACACACCAGATAAGAGCCCATTTTTCCTATTTGGGGCATCCCCTTTTAGGCGATGGCAAATACGGAACAAATGCACAAAACAAAAGCTTTGGTGGATATAAAAAACAATTTTTATATTCCTATAAACTAAAGTTTGATTTTCAAAGTGATGCAGGAATTTTAAACTATCTTAACCAAAAGGAATTTGAGGTTAATGATGTATGGTTCAAAAAAGCGTTTTATGACGGAACAATAACCAATTAATCAAAGACTGTTGATTTTAGATGCAGAACCCTTTTTACGACCCGACGGTGTATATAGATACTCCGAGTGGGCGTAAAATGACTAAAAACAAAAAGTGTTCGTAACAAAATTACGAGCACTTTATTTTTGTTCTGCGCTAAAAGCAACAGTCTTATAATTCTTTTTCTTCTTTTATCTCGATATCTTCCATCTTAATTTCATTATTCGTTCTGGGTTTGTTAACATAACCGATTTTAAAGAAAAATACAGGGAACAAGGATGAAATTATCATAGTGGGTACTGCAATATACATAACCGTATCGGAGAATAATGAATAATACAAATACGATGGTGCATTGATTATGCAGTAGGTTCCCAAAAATTCTGGAGAAAAGAAAGAAACAATACCTATAACACTTACAACAACATTTATAACCAATAATGAACCAAGAATAAGCTTTTTGCTTCCTTTGCCATTACAAAGTCGCCCTACAAAATAATAAAGAGAGGGGCCTGCAAGGAATGCCACCATAAGCATTACCCAATATAAAACGCCTTGAAATTTTTCTTCAAAGTTAAATTCGGTTGAAAAATATGTGTAGTTATATGCAACGCACAAAAGAGCGTGAACTGCACACAAAAACAACACAACAAAAAAAGAGTGCCTTATTTTTTTCATATATATAAATCCTAACCAGCTATTTTTATATATTTAAATGATACCATAACAAAGACCCTCTTTCAAGTCTTTCGGCAAAATGTAACTTTTATTTAACAAATAATAAATGCTAACCCCTAAAAGATGGAACTAAAACAAATCGCACAGGGGCACGCGAGTACGGGCAGTAAAATAGGTACCCTCACTAATGAGGATATCTAAATTACAAGTATATTTTTGTGCAGAGTGCGTCAGATTTGTGATTTGTTCGCCCCGAAGCGTACAAAAAAACAGAGACCCTTTATCAAGAGTCTCTGAGTAGATATTTTTTGTAGTGTGCTTTGATTTTTTATTTTATGAACCCCGAAGCGTACAAAGGTACGCGAGTTCGGGTGAATAAAACGGAAAAGCAAAGTGCAATACACAAAAAGATTAGTCTGCAGTGTAAGGAAGGAGGGCAATCTGTCTTGCTCTCTTAATAGCGGTAGTAAGCTCTCTCTGATGATAAGCGCAAGTACCGGTTACACGGCGGGGAAGGATTTTAGCTCTGTCAGATGTATATCTGCTGAGCTTTGCTGTATCTTTGTAATCAATTGTTTCTACCTTCTCAACACAGAAAGCGCAAACTTTTTTGCGGCCTCTCTTGTTGGGACGGCGATCGTTTTTATCGTAAGCCATTGTAATTTTACCTCCTATTAGAATCAGAACGGCAAGTCGTCATCGTCAGCCATTGCTGCGAAATCGTCGATACCGCCGTTGGAGAAAGACATTGCAGTTGCACCAGTATTGTTTGAGGGAGCACCGTTTGTTCCGGTTTCACTCTTTGAGCCGCAGAAACTAACATTGTCAGCACTGATTTCTACAGTATAGCGTTTAACGCCATCCTTTTCATAGGAACCTGTCTGAATAGAGCCCTGAACAGCAATCATTGAGCCCTTCTGAAAATATTTTGAAACAAACTCAGCAGTTTGTCTCCAAGCAACAACGTTAATAAAGTCTGCTTTTCTTTCTTCGCCTGCTTTAACATAGCCTCTGTCAACTGCAACAGTAAATCTTGTAACAGAAACACCTGAGGGAGTCTGGCGAAGTTCGGGGTCTGCTGTAAGACGACCCATTATAACTGCACAATTAAGCATCTTTCACACCTCTTATTTTTTAATAACCAAAGAACGAAGAACTCCATCTGTGATTTTGAGAACACGGCTGAGCTCAGCGGGGAAATCAGCATCACAAGTGTAGTTGTAAAGAACATAGTAGCCGTTTTCTTCATCGTTGATAAGGTATGCAAGCTTACGCTTACCCCATTCATCAACGCTGTCAACTGTACCGTTCTCTGCGATCATCGTCTGGAATTTAGCAGCAAGCTCTTTTGCAGCCTCTTCGCCTTTAGCGAGTGAATAGACGATAATTGTCTCATAACTGTTTGACATCGTTTGCACCTCCTTATGGACTCCGGCTCCCATTAACCTATTTGAGAGCAAGGAAATTTTATGCGGACATACCGCAACAGTTACGAATTATAACACCTTTGGCACAATAAGTCAAGTACAAAAAGCGAAAACTCTTGACATTCTTTCCAATTTGAATATAATATCAATTGTATATATTGAATCGACCTTGATGCAAGATGATTTACAGACACGGTATTCAGAGAGGAAACGGTTGCTGAAAGTTTCTTACCGCCTTTAAATTTGCTACTTGCGGAGTCTTACTGAAAACAGTACGTTGACGGGCGTTAACCGTCATGTTGAGTGGTGCGTTTTGCACAATTCGGGTGGTACCGCGGTTATTCCGTCCCGTGTTGGTGTAAGCGTGCTTTTTTATTTAGTGCAAAGTGCAAAACGCAAAGTGTCGGGGCAAACCGATTATATAATCGCCATGCGCAGCACCCTTTAATTTTGCATTTTGCATTTTGACTTTTGCGTTTTTATGTACCACCCACCGCTGACGCGGCCCCCCTCCCTATTTGCTAAAGCAAAAAAGAGGGTTAGCTAAGGTAAAAATTTTAATTTTATTAGGAGTGAATAAATCAATGGAATGGACAGGCCTTAACGAATTAAGAGAAAAATATCTTAAATTCTTTGAAAGCAAAGACCATTTAAGATTACCCAGTTTTCCCCTTGTACCCCAGGGAGATAAGAGTATTCTTCTTATCAATGCAGGTATGACACCTATGAAAAAATACTTTACAGGCGAGGAAACTCCCCCCAGAAAGAGAGTTACAACCTGCCAGAAATGTATTCGTACCCCCGATATTGAAAGAGTTGGTATAACCGCTCGTCACGGAACATATTTCGAAATGCTCGGCAACTTCTCTTTCGGTGATTATTTCAAAAAAGAGGTTATTCCGTGGGCTTGGGAATTCTGTACTCAGGTTATGGAAATGGACCCCGACAAAATTTATTGCAGCATTTATCTTGAAGATGACGAAGCTTATGATATCTGGACAAAGGATGTTGGTGTAAAACCCGACCACATGGTTCGTTTCGGTAAAGAAGACAACTTCTGGGAGCATGGTCAAGGTCCCTGTGGTCCTTGTTCAGAGCTCTACTACGATCGTGGCGAAAAATATGGTTGTGGTAGCCCCGACTGTAAGGTTGGTTGCGAATGCGACCGTTATGTTGAATTCTGGAACCTTGTTTTCACACAATTTGAAAACGACGGTAAGAATAACTACACTCCCCTTGCAAAGCCTAACATTGATACAGGTATGGGTCTTGAAAGACTTGCTTGTATTGCACAGGACGTAAACAACATTTTCGAGGTTGACACAGTACAGAACATTATGAAGCACATAATGGAAATTGCAGGTGTTAAATACCACGAAAACGAAAAGAGCGATATTTCACTTCGTGTTATTACAGACCACATCCGTTCAACAACATTCATGATTGGTGATGGTGTTATTCCCTCAAACGTAGGCAGAGGTTATGTTCTCCGCAGACTTCTCAGAAGAGCTGCTCGTCACGGCAGACTTTTAGGCATAGACAGACCCTTCCTTGCTGAAGTTTGTGAAACTGTTATTAAAGAAAATGAAAACGCCTACCCTGTTCTTCGCGAAAAGCAGGATTATATTATCAAGGTTATTTCAATGGAAGAAAACAGCTTCTACAAAACCATTGATAGCGGTCTTGAGCTTCTTAACGATATGATTAAGAAAACAGAAGGCACTGTTCTTTCAGGTGCAGATGCCTTCAAGCTTCAGGACACTTACGGCTTCCCCATTGACTTAACCCGTGAAATCGCAGAAGAAAACGGTATGACTGTTAACAACGAAGAATTTGAAAAATATCTTGCAGATGCTAAAGCTCTTGCAAAATCCTCCCGCAAGGTTGCAGGTACAGAAGGCTGGAAATCTTCTGACATTTCCTTCAAAGAATGTGATGCAACAGAGTTTACAGGTTATTCTGTAACCGAGCAGGAAGGCAAAGTTCTCGCAATTGCTGCAAATGGCGAAAAGGTTGACTTTATCGGAATTGATACCGACGCAGTTATCGTACTCAATAAATCTGCATTCTACGCAGAAAGTGGTGGTCAGGTTGGCGACACAGGTACACTTACTGTTAACGGCTCTGTATTCACAGTCACAAACACAACAAAAACTGCAGAAGGCGTAATTCTTCACCATGGCACACTTACCGAAGGTGATGCAATTAACCTTGGCGACACAGTAAACGGTCAGGTAAACAAATGCCGCAGACAGGCAATTATGAGAAACCACACCGCTGCCCACCTTCTTCAGGCAGCACTTCGTGAAGCTCTCGGCACTCACGTTGAGCAGGCAGGTCAGCTTGTAAACGAAAATGCAGTTCGTTTTGACTTTTCTCATTTCTCTGCTCTCTCT
>JAZSBI010000150.1:0-13793 GCA_045602345.1 Acutalibacteraceae bacterium
ACATCAAATTTTACTGATTTTGCACCGGGAATATAAAACTGTAGCTTACCTGCAGTAGCGTTATTAACTGCCTCAGTAGTGAGTACATATCTGTTAGTGCTGAGGATATTGTTAACATAATACTGACCTGTTGTTGAAGCACCTGTTGAAGGTGTAAGGTAAACAGTTTCAGGAACAGCAATTTTGCCGTTTTTAAGCTCTTCCTGAATTTTAGGGTTACCAACAGTTTCAAAGTCATAACGAATTTGCTCTGCAGTACCTGTAGTAATGTAATAAGAATACTCTATGGGATTGTAGCTCTCGAAAGTCATTGTCTCCAACGGAGCAATATATGATGTGGGGGTTTCCGCTGCAGGGTTGGATGTAACAGCATGTCTGCTTGCAAGAGTACCATCATCCTTATATTTGTTGGGGAATGTACCCACACTGAACTCGGTTGCACCTGCAGAATAAACACCGATACCATAGCTGTTAGCATTTGTACCTGCCATAAATGCAGCCCAGTTTTCGTTACATGTACGGTACGGGTTAACAGGGTGTACCGCAGTATATTCCGGTTCTGCACCCCAGAAGTCAAGATCAGTCTCTTTTTCTATCACGTTGGAACTAGACCAAGCCTCACCGCCACTAACATAAGCAAGGGTGTTCAAGGGCTCAACACAGTAGAATGCAGGAAGCTCCTGACGAGCTACGCTTGAGGGATAGCCTGAATAATCCACAAAGCGACAGTATGTTTTAATCATTCCGTCTTCAAAAACATACCTTGATTCCATATAAGAGGGAGTATTGTAGCTCTCTTTGTATTTTTTGTCCAACCCCTCTCTTTCAGCGTATTCATCGGACCATTTACCCCAGTCAAGAGGACGGGTTTTAACATAAATTTCAGTAACATTACCGGCACTGTCTTTGGTTATTTTATAATCAATAACCTTACTTGCCTCTCCCTTAATGTTACCACCCTGAACCGGGTTATATCGCCAAGGAACTCCGTTGTAATCACCCATTTCAAAAGGTGACTGATCTGTTCCGTAATATGACTGCTGAACATATCTTCCTCTATCATTGGTGTTAATAAGGTTAACTTCTTCGTTTATGCTTGAAGCATTTGTTACATTAATATTTGACTTAAAATCAACCTTTGTGCCTGTTCCATCAGCATAGGCAACAGCAACGGGATTGTTTTTAAGGTCCTGAATATAAGAAACAACACCACCGAAGGAAAGGTCAATACCCACCTTATATTCATCATTCTGGTAGTATTGCATCGGATCTGAAGGAACAGTATCAGCTATCGTTTTTACTGATTTCAATTCAAAATTACCCAGCTCATTATCAAGCAAGGTGAATTTTATTGATTCAATATAGTATTGAGAAACTCCTCTGAGGAAGCCATTAGTAAACGATGCAAAGCTTCCGTTATCGGAGGGTTCAAGGAAAAATTCTTCAATATCCTCACCAAAATCTATTACGCCCTTAACATATGAATCGGAGGTATAAGTAAATTCATAACGGTTAAAAGGACCCGCATTATAAGGTTCTTTAAAGGTATATTCATTATTTGCTATTTTTACCGGTACTGTGGTGTCGTTAACGGGGAGAGTTGTGTCATTAAACTGACTTACATTAACCTTGAATGTAACAGACTTTCCGCCATAATTTGCAGTAATGGTTCGTGTACCGTAATTTTCTAAATACTCGGGTGTGCAGTAATAACCGGAAGTAATGTTAATTGTTTCCTCACAGCCCACTTTACTTGCTGTTTCGGAATCGACAGTAGCCCTGAGAACAAGACCTGTTGTATTCAATTTTTCGCCAAGTGTATACTCTGTTTTTGTTGGGAGATATGCAATTTCAAGTGATTGTACTTTAATATCCCAATTTGAGTAAACTGTGGTGCTCAAATCAAAAACATTTGTATCAGCGTTAATACGCTTACCAGAGCCCTTTTCACCTGTATACCAACCGGAAAAAACATAACCATCACGCGCTACCGGTGTAGGAAGCTCACCGTAAGTGCCGCTACCGGGAGTATAAATCTTACGAGTGGGCAAAGTTGTATCATTTATTGTAGCAGTATCAGCTTTGCAGATTTTTATATTTTTGTAAGTTACAGATGAATTTTTTGTATTATTGTCAAATCTTACCTGAATATGGGTTGCATTTGCAGGAGTTGTAAAGCTCCAGCCGGATGTACTACCCTGTGTAAAGTTAATACATTTTCCGCTTCTGTCAAAATAGGAAACGAAGGTTTCTGCACTTCCTGTTCCTGCAACAGAAAAGCAAAAAACATATTCCGTATTTGCCTCAACATCAATTGTATAGTATCCCTCATTGTTCAATGCATTAGTATTGTCCATTGAAAATGCGGTGTAAACTTCACCAGCATCAGTGTTTGTAAGGGTAAAGCTACCCTCGGCAAAATTCTTCTCTATTGTGCCTGAACCTCTCGGTAAAACAGTGGTGGATAAAGTATTGTTAGCCCACTGCTCAAAAATAAAGAGATTGTCAAAAGCAAGTTCAACAGAATCTTCAGCAGCTGCCTTTGCGATTATACCCAACACCGGTAAAAATGCAGGGCTTGCAACAGAAAGCACCATTACCAATGCCAGAAGCATTGATAATACCTTTTTTCCTTTCGATTTCTTTATGATGTTTTTCATTAACATTACCTCCAAGTATGTAGAATGAATTGTTTGTTTAGTCTGTGCTACAGGCAAGCCTGTACCTTACGGTTTTGGTGATACGGAGAATACGTACCTGTATATATAAAAAGCTTTCGCTTATTGTTTTCAAAAATATTGTTGCAACAGGCACCTCTCTTGTGAAGAGAGGTGGACCGACACGAAGCAAAGCGTAGTGTTGGTGGAGAGTTATAGTGCCGAAAGGCACGTATAATCAAATCCTTTACCTATTCCCTATATTCAGGGGCAATCTTAACGCCACTTTCGAGTGCGTTACATACATTTTTTATAATATACCGAACCTCTTCAATATCTTTATTAACCTCGGTATTTTCAAATCTCAAAACATAAAACCCAAGTTTTTCAAGATATTCTGTTCGTTTATTATCATATTCTTTGTTTTCTTCGTAAAAATGCTGATAACCATCTATTTCAATTATCAGTTTTAATTTGGGGCAAAAGAAATCTACAATATAGTTACCTATTATTCGTTGTCTGTGGAATTTAGGAACACGACCTTTTAAAATCTGAAACCATACCTTCTTTTCTTCGTAGGTCATATTCTTTCGCATTTTTACCGCATATTCTTTTAAATCGGAGTTCATAGGTAATGGCTTTCGTTTATCCATTCTTACTCCTTTATTTTATAGGTTGGGAAAGTTTATTACAGTTGAAGCCTATGCTTCAAAGACGCTCAGGGATTCGCGTCAAGAACTCTCCACCATCGCAAGCGATGGTCCCCCTCTCTTCGAAGAGAGGTACCCCATAGATCAAATTTGTCATTCTATCTTTACTCTTTGCGAAACTTCGCTTTGCGTTTTGCACTTATAAAATTTGCTTCGCAAGCTTTGCATACTCTTGTGCTTTTTTGCAGGCGTATTCAGGAACGCCTGAGAAGGTGCCGGTTTCTGCAAAAGAAACTGCTGCACAAATATCGCAGATTTTTTTGAAGTTACATTCCTTACATTTAGCAGGAAGAATTATTTTTTCCCTTTCCTGACGAATGAATTTAAAGGAGTCTTTAAAGGATTTGATTTCACTTTTAGGCTCAGGAATCATTCCGCAGGAAAGCATAAACCCGTCATAGGTTACCCAATAAGAGCTAAGCCCTGCCCTGCAGGTGATTCTGTCTCCGTTTGGATCTCTGCATTCGCCGAAATCCTCAATATCGGGTGGTAAATCCTGAGATTTTACAAATTTGTCCATATCAACCCCAAAACTACGTTTATGCCACAAAAATTGTTCCCTTGCGGCATCCTCGGGGCTAAGGCGAACCTTTTCACCACATACCCTTACAGGTGGAAACATATAACTGACGGGCTGAACGGGAAGCTCCCATTCCTTTGCCCATTGCTGTACTGTTTCAGCATCCTTATAATTGTAAGGGGTAATGCTGTAATTCAGCTTGATTTTTACTCCGGCTTCCTTCAGCTTTTTAATGGCACTTACAACTTTATTGAAAGCCTTACCGTTTCCGCAGAGGTTTTCGTAGGTTTCCTCACTTGCACCATAAAGAGTTATATTCAGCCTTTGTGGTGGATTCTCTTTAAAGAAGCTCACTTTTTCGTCATCAATGAGTGTAGCGTTTGTGTTGACACTAACAAGCAAGCCCATTTCACGACATTTTAAATATATATCTTCAAAATCAGGGTGGAGCATTGGCTCCCCGCCTGTAAGAAGCAAAAGCAATGTGCCCGCATCACGGGCTTCTTTGGCTAAATTCACCCACCATTCACCGTTTTTTTCAGCCGATGGGCAATTGCCGCCGTTCTGGTGAATATAGCACATTTTACAGTTCAGGGTGCACCTTGAAGTAAGCTCAAAAGCACCCGAAAGGGGAATTGAGGCGCTGTCCGCCTTTGCAAAGAGGTAGGAAATGAAATTGTCGTACGTAATTTCCATTTTCATTTCCTTTCTGTAATTCTATCCCTCTTTTTTGCCTTAGCAAAAAGGAGGGGGGACCGTTCTTTAATAGAGTCTATTTACGCTATGTAAAAAACACGGATATATAAGTTTGTTTTCAAGACTACGCACGGGCGGAACGGTGGGTGGTATAAACCTATCCCCACTACAAAAGTACCACCCACCACCCCGATTTAATTAACACACTTAATTAAATTACCACGAAATACACTCAATAATTTCAATTAAATTAATTCGAGGGCGGTCCCCCCTCCTTTTTCTGCGAAACAGAAAAAAGAGGGATAGGCTTCGCATTACTTTTACAAATTTTTCTCCAACACTTCTACTGCTCTTTCGTCCGGGGTACATTCTAAAGAAAACACCGGGACTTTATTTAAAAGCTCAATAACAAAATCTATGCACATCTGTTTTTCCAGTGGTGCCAATAAATCAAGGTATATGTTACTGATAACACCCTGCAAAGCTTCAAAGCCGTTAAGGCGTTTTACTAGATTTTCTTTCCCCTGACTCAAAAGCACTATGGCTTTAAGGGGAATATCTTTGTTTTTGCAGATTTTACTTGTTCCGCAAAATGGAACGCCACCTGCAAAGGCTTTGCCGTCTTTAAAATAAATACCTGCTTTATCGCCGTTTATTACTTCAGCGTTTCTGTGAACTCGCCAAAGCTCTGCCTGAGTGCTTTTACCTGTTCCGCAGGGTGCAGAAAAAAGAACTGCCGAACCGTTAACCTCTATATAAGAGGCGTGCATTATTACCGCTTTTTTCGGTAACAAAAGCTGTGATAAAGGAACTGAAGTCCAGAAATATCGGTCATCCATAAAAACAGGAAAGCTTTGAGGGGTAAAATACACCTGACAATTGTTGCCTTTTATGTAATCGTACTCCGCTAAAACGCCCTGGAATTTTGCCATTGCCCTATTGCGGAAAACCTTCTCCCCTTTACAACAAACGGTAAACTCGCCCGATGTACCACAAGGGTTACCCTCTTCTTGGGGAAGAACATCAACCACGTTACAATTAACTGAAATATCGGTGTTACCAAATTCCGCTTCAAACAAACGCCAATCCGCACAATCTACGGGAAAATCAGGGGCTTCAACTTGAATTTTCTGCCCACAAATAAAGTAATTTTTTAACATAATTAGACACTTTACCACTTTAAATATATGCTATTATATATTACAACAAAAATGTTTCCGTGTCAAGGCGTTACCAACAAAAAAAGAGAAAGGGTATTTTACTCCCTTTCTCTTACTTTTATTGTACCATCCTCTTGTAATTCATATATTCTATTGCAATATTTCAGCATACTGGGACGGTGGGTTGTTATAATACAGGTTCTTTTTTTGTCACTTGTCATAAGATTTTTAAGAACACGCTCTTCCGTTGCCTTATCAAGTGCCGAGGTAGCCTCATCCATAACAAGCAAAGGTGCTTTACAAAGCACTGCACGGGCAATGGAAAGCCTTTGCACCTGCCCTTCGGAGAAATTGACTCCCCTTTCGCCAACAACAGTTTCTAAACCCTTGGGCAAAGCCTCTATAAAATCCAATGCATCTGCAATTTTCAAAGAAGCTTTCAGTTCCTCATCCGTAGCATCCGGGTTAACTATTCGCAGATTTTCCGCAACTGTACCCGAGAAAACAGCGTTTTCCTGAGGCACATAGGAACAAAAATGTCTTGTACCGGGAGAAACGTCCAACTCTTCTCCGCTTTGCACCCTCAGTTTAAGACTGCCCTCCGATTTATTGACAAGTCCTAAAACCAACCTTAAAATTGTAGTTTTACCTTCTCCCGAAGGGCCTACAAAAGCAATGGTTTCCCCGGGGTGAGCAGAAAAATCAATTCCTTTAAGAACAATTCTTTCACTGTCAGAATAAGAATATGTAACATTTTCTGCCACAATACTTACTCCATTTTCTTTTGCACTTTGGAGCATCCTCTCTGCAAGTATTTCATCTGCAAAATCCTCAGCCGGAAGTTCTGTTATTTCTTTAATGCGTCCTGCTGCCGTTGCAACGGAAATCACACTTGGCACCATTGATACAATTGCAGAAAATGATGAAGTCAGGCTACCTGAAAGCTGTAAAAACAAGGTCATTGTACCATAAGTTATTACTCCTTGCCAAAGCCTGTAAACACCCCAACCATAACAGGAATAAGACACTATAAGACCGATTGCAGAAAGACACAGTGTGGTTAAAATATTAAACTTGTCGTGAGCTAATCGCATATTGCGGTAATTAGCTAACAAAGCCTTGAATTTTTGAGAATATTCTTTTGTTAAACCAAAGGCTTTTATAGTCTGTAAATTTTGAACAGACTCTTCACTGAAGGAAAGTATTTTTCCGTTCATCTCCCTGCTTTCAAGGTTGTATTTTCTCATCATTTTGGTCATAAATCTCGAAGAAAAAAACAATACAGGGGCACTCATAAGTGCAAGTATTGCCAAGGTTGCATCATAATACAAAACTATTGCTAAGCAACCAAAAAACTGCATTACTCTTGTAAAAAGACCCGGCAAAAAGCCTATCACATTTCCTGAAACGGAGTTCACATCCCCTTCAAGACGGTTAATAAGGTCGCCTGAATGATATTTGTTGATATTCTCCCAATCAGCATTTGCAATGCTACCATATATCTGTGCGCGGATTTCGTTATTCACACGTGTTCCAACCCGAGAGGAAATAAATGACGTACCTGCATTTATAACAATTTGCAAAATTGCCATACCCACAACAAAAGCTGCCGAAGCTACAATTGTTTCGTTATTGTGGGTCACAACTGCATCAATAAGATACTTTGAGGCAACTGTTGCCCCAAGACCCATACCGATACCCACAACACCAATCAGGGTGTAGATAAATATTTCAGAACGATAACGGTTCATTAGCTTAAGAAGCCATTTCCATTCTGCTTTAAGGCTGTTAAAAAGCGTTTTATACTCGCTTACTTTTTTCATTAATCTTTTTTCTCCGTTTAAAATTTTACGAATCAGCTTTATTTCTCTTAACCTTTGAATAAAGCTTGTCCAAGCCTTTATCAACAACAGGGAAAAGATATTTTACAATAAGCACCGCAACAAAAGCACAAATTGTTCCCGAAATTACACCGGCAATTACGTCGGTACAATAATGAACCTCTACATAAATTCTTGAAAAACCCATTAACCCGGCAAAAATTATAGTGGGTATACCAAATTTTCTGTTATGCCACAACAAAGCAACGGCTGCTGCAAAGGCTGATGCAGTATGCCCTGAGGGGAAAGAAAAGCTTGTGGGCTTACCTACAAGCCCCGGGTAAATATAGCTTTCACTCCAGAATGCATATTTTTCAGGGTTTGTTTCAAAAAGGTCGAAGGGTCTGGGTCTTGCAAAAAACTCTTTAAGAAAAAGGTCATTACAAAGAAGCATTACAAGAAGTGCCACAATAACTGCAAGTCCGCCTTTGCGATATTTTTTGGTAAACAAAAGAGCCAAACCAATTGCAATAAAAGCTGCACCGCCGTTACCGAGAGTTGTTATACCCACCATTAAAGCATTCAAAAACTCATTCTGAATACTTTGTATCCACTGAAATACGCTTAAATCAAAATTTAAAAAAGAATCAAAAATTTCTTGCATTTTTCCACATCCTTTTATTCTATTTCATCAAGGCTTGCACCCTTTGTTTCTTTTACTTTAAGGGCAAATATAGTTGCCGCAACAGAAACCGTAGGAATTGAAACCGCAAGACAAGCCCACCATATAGGCATAACAGTCATTCCGATAATTGTAGTTAAATACCCTACTGCAAGACCGATTATTACTAAAAGTCCCTCTGCACCAACAACAGATGCACGAATATCTGTTGGCACTTTTTCTGTCATCATAACATTCATATAATCTCTGCCAATCCAATACGAGCCCTGGTAAAGACCCGCAAGAGAACCTATAAAATATGGATTCCAACTATTAAGAATACCTACAACGAAAAGAATATAAGCCCCTACGCAGGTTACAGAAAAAAGTGTTACTGTTACTTTTCTTCCTAATTTATCTGCAATAAAGCCGGACAAAAATGTTATAGTTGCGTAAATTACCGGAACCATAAACAAAGCCTTGGTTATACCGCTTGTGCTCATACCCGCCCTGTGCATTGAGGATTCAAAATACAGTGCTATAGCAGGCATTGCCGCATCAAAAATAATATGGGCAATAATAAGCATTTTTGTATCTTTATTAGAGAAGATATATTTCACGCCATTGAAAACACCTGACTGGTTTCGTTGTGCTTCCTTCTGCTGTTTCTTGGCAATCTTTTCCGCCTGCCTTTGTTGGAACGGACGTGAAAGGTAAGCAATTCTTTCCTCAATAAAAACCTTTGTATCTTTTGCAAAAACAAGAACAAGGCCTACTGCCGCAAAACCTATAAGTGCAGGAACAAGGAATATCTCACGCCACTTTGTTGCATCATCACCCATAAGAATATCGCGAAGGGTAGGAATAAGAATAACCCCTAAAATGCCAAAACTTTTTAGAAAACTGTAAATTTTTGCTCGATGCTTATTGGGGGCTTCCTCAAGAATATAAATAATCTGAATATCGTGCCCCATAAAAAAGCTTATAATAGCAAAACCAACAAGGAACATTATGTAACCGGATGACAAATTAATAACCAATAGACCTATTGCCATACCTAATGTAGAAAGAACAAAAAGCGGTTTTCTTCCCCATTTATCGGCAAGAGCTTTATAAAACGGGGTGAAAATTCCCAGGACATAGGTGAATACACCTATACTCGAATGGAAAGCAAGACCATCCTCATAGGTATAATATTTCCCCATAAAGGGATTATTTACAAAAAACTCTGTTACAAAGCTTGACTGTACAGTCACGGTCAGGTTACTTGTAACCTCGTCGAGAATATTTACAATTGCAATAAGCGAAAGCAAAACAAAGAAATATTTACTTCCTAAATTGCGATTTTTTGCTTTCTGCAACCTTGCAAGTTCATGCTCTTCCCGTTGCTGAATTTTGTTAATAGTCATTATATCACCTTTTTATATTGTACACATTCCAAATTAATGGCCACTACGCAAAATGCTTTATCAAATACAAAACTAACATATGCACTGGATAGAAGGCATAAAATCCATACTGCATAACCTTGTTAGATTTGCCCTTCTTGCCACCGTACAACCATACGGGAATAAGGGCAAAAACTGCGAAGCCCTGGTATGGTATCTCAAAGGTTTTGCCGAGAATTTCAACAGGGAAAACCTGACCTTCAAAGAACACAATGTTTATAAGCACCATTGCCACAAGCTGACACAACCAGGCAAAGGGAAAATCTCTTAACACATAAAACATTACAACAGTCAACATACCAAGGAAGCCGTAGTCAACAAAACCTATGAAGGATACAATGGAAATCAACACCAGCCACAAAACCGAAAGAACTATATTCTTTGCAGTTCTGTTCTTTTTTGCGTTATCTATTACGGTGATTGCCAACAAGCCTAAAAGTAACGTAAAAAGAACATTCTGATGATAGGGATTAAACCACCTGCTACTGCAGAAAAGATTGAAGGGTATTTCCGAAATCAAAGCAAAGCCTAAAAGTCTGAGAAAATATTTTTTCAGGTTTGAGGTGTGAATAAAGCCCTCTGCAATCTGAAATGCAAATATAGGAAATGCCATTCTGCCTATGTAAGTCATACCATCCCAAAGGTTCATATATGTTGCCCAGATGTGGTCACCTAACATAAACACAACCGCAATTATTCTGAGCATATTGGATGTTAAACCGCCAAAAGGAATTTTAACTAAAGGACTATTTGTAGGGAGTTTTTTTCCTGCAGCTTCACTCACATTGTTCGCTCCTTCTATTTTTCGGTTTTATTATAACACACATCTCTGCCAACAACAAGTAAAAACCTCTTTGACATTATAGTTTAAAACAGATTTAAAGATTATCATTCATAATTTTCATTATTCTTACATTGCTTGTCTTCATATATCTTTTTTATTTTGTCAACTGACAAAACAACCCTGCCTATTGTATGACAGGGTTGTTTGAAGCACAGCTTATTCTACATTAAATACAATATCTCCGTAGGCACTTCGTCCCTGACGAATATATTTGCCATCAATATTATACACTATATCACCATAGGCACTTCGCCCCTGACGGATATAGTTTCCGTCGATATTATAAACTATATCCCCGTAGGCACTTCGTCCCTGACGAATATATTTACCATCAATATTGTACACTATGTCCCCATAGGCACTACGTCCCTGACGGATATAGTTTCCGTCAACATTGTATGCTATATCTCCATATGGACTTCGGCCCACACGAATCAAACTACCATCGCTGACAAACATATTTACATCCCCTATCTGTTTACTTTTGATCATTGTAGCACATTGAATAAAGTTTTACAATACGATAAAAGAGTCGTGGTTTGCACCACAAAGAATTAGTGTTTCGCTTTAAAGGCTTCCGAGATATTCAGCAATACAATTATTTTTTATTTTCTGCCAGCTGTATGGCGGCATCAATATTATCAGCCATAAGTATTTTATCAAGAAGCTTTGCCTTTTCAAGGGTTTTTCTTGGCTGTTCGTTGATATGTGAAAGAATAAGTGTTTTGTTTTGTTTTTCACACAATTTTATGATTGTCTCAAGGCTATGAAGACCGGTTGCATCAATTGCCGGAACACTTCTCATCCTCAAAATAAGGACTTGCTTATTACCATTTTTTATAACATCCGCAATTTTTGTTGATGCACCAAAGAAAATCGGACCTGTAATTTCAAATACCATTGTGTTTTCGGGAACCTTTTTGAGGCGTATATTTTCATTATCGGTATTCTCGTCAAATTCTTGCCAACCATAGGCATCTGTAACATCACTCATACGCTTCATAAACATAACAGTTGCAAGAATAACGCCTACCACAATGGCAACAACAAGGTCAAACACCACAGTAAATATAAAAGTAACTAAAAGAATAAGCGTATCACTTTTAGGTGCTTTTTTCATAATCGCCACAAATTCTCGCCACTCGCTCATATTATAAGCCACAACAAAAAGTATGGCAGCAATTGTGGGCATGGGAATAAGAGCCGCATAGGGCATAAGAACCACAAGAACAAGCAGAAGTACAACAGCGTGAACCATACCTGAAACGGGAGTTCTGCCGCCATTTTTTATGTTTGCTGCTGTTCGTGCTATAGCACCTGTAGCAGGAATACCACCAAAAAGTGCAGAGGCAATATTACCGGCGCCCTGAGCAATAAGCTCTGTATTAGAGTTATGTCGACTACCTGTCATTCCGTCTGCAACAACACATGAAAGAAGCGATTCAACCGCTGCAAGAACTGCAATTGTAAATGCATCCGGAATGATGGCTTTTACTGTTTCAAAGGAAAACTCCGGAATTGAAGGAACAGGAAGAGCCGAAGAAATTGTATAAAGTGAGCCGATTGTGTTTACATTCATATCAAACACTTTTACCAATACAGCTGAAATAATTATTGCAAAAATTGATGGTGGAATTTTCTTGATGAATTTCGGGAAAATAATAAGCACAGCAAGAGAAACTACGCCAATTATAAAAGCCTCAAAATTAAATGTATGAAGCTGATGTGCAACCTCTTCAATTTTTTCAACAGTCTCTATAGGAGAGTTTACAAAAGTAAGACCTAAAAAATCTTTAAGCTGACCAATAATCAAGGTAACGGCAATACCCGTTGTAAACCCTGTTGTAATAGTGTACGGAATAAACTTTATAAGGCTACCGAGTTTAAATACACCCATAAGTATCAGTAGTGCACCTGCAATAAACGTTGCAAGAACAAGACCTGAAAAGCCGTTTTTTGCAACGATACCCGCAACAATTGTAGCAAAAGCAGCTGTTGGACCGGCAATCTGAACACGGCTACCGCCAAGCATTGATATAACAAAACCTGCTACAATTGCAGTGTAAAGCCCCTGTTCCGGAGTAACACCCGACGCAAGAGCAAGAGCAATTGAAAGTGGGAGCGCAATAATGGCAACAATAAGACCCGCTGTAAGGTCTTTGCCAAATTGGGCACCACTATAACCCTTCAGGCAAGAAATAAGCTTCGGCTTAAAAACCGGCTGATTCGATTTTTCCATAAAACCCACCATTTTCATTAAAGATTCTGTTTGATTATATGACTAAGTTTGTAAAAATTCAAGAAAAAACGTCCTTTTTCCAACAATTCTGTGTTCTGTTGAAAATTAACAAATTTTAATAAGTTTTTCTGTACAAAATGCAAACCCCTTAGATTATTCTAAGGGGTTTTGTTTAGTTAATTATTTTCATTATTCTCAGACTCTGTTGTATTATTTGAAATCAAATCTTCCATTTTATTTGCAGCTTTGTCGAGTTTTTTCTCATCCCTTCGGATTGAAGTCAAAACACTTTCATATAACTCATCAGTAAATTTGTTATATAATGAGTTTGAAACAGCTTTTTTGACATCACTTTCCCATTTTTGAGTCTTGTCTGCACCAACAAAGTACATAATGTGATAACCATAATCGGTTTTTACTATACCTGTGTCCCCAACCTTATGGCTTGCAATTGCCCAATCACGGAATTCGGGTACATAATTGCTTGTAGAATTAATATCTTCATAAAGACCACCGATTTCCTTTGAGCCTGTGTCATCGGTTTTCTCTTTAACGAGAGCTGCAAAGCTTTCCTCTGTTGCAGCCCCTGCCTTCCATTCTTTAAGAATTTTTTCAGCCTCTTTTTTAGCTTCGGTAAAGTCTTTATCACCTTCTGCTTTTACAAGAAGATGTCTTACATCGGCACCTGCCGTTTGTGTGTCACGGGCAGCAGGTGAAACTATATACGCAACATAGTAGCATTGTGCATCAGCTTCATGGATGGCTTTAACATCGCCTTTGTTACGAGCACCATCAAATATCCACTCAGCTACCTTCTTAGCCTGTCCTTCAAGCTGTGATTTTTGAATATTTTCTGCAAGAGTTGCTCCGGTCACAGAATATGCTTCTTTCTGTGAAGGCGCAGCGTATTCTTTAGCGAGTTCTTCAAATGAAGCATCATCAGTTACTTTACCTGCAAATTCTTCGGCTAGTTTTTTTGCCTGAGCCTCGGTATATCCCTCTTCACTATCGGGTTTATAAGAAACCTCAAAAAGTCTT
>JAZSBI010000151.1:0-25134 GCA_045602345.1 Acutalibacteraceae bacterium
TCCGAATTTCGAATTTCCCGTCAGGGAATAACATTTCCTGCGCTAGAGAAGATTTCGTACCACTCTTGTTTTGTGAGGGTAATATCTGCTGCTGCGGCACATTCTAAAAGTCTTTGAGGATTCATTGTGCCTGTTAAGGGCTGCATTTTTGCAGGGTGGCGGAGAATCCAGGCAATTACGATGGTTGATTTTGTAACGCCGTATTTATCAGCCAATTCCTGAAGTTTTGTATTGATTTCGGGGAAATCGGGGTTGTCAACATAAACACCCTCAAAGAAGCCGTACTGGAAAGGAGACCAGGCCTGGATTGTAATATCTTCATAGCGGCAGTATTCCAATACACCGCCATCACGGTCAATTGCATTGTCTTCTCGCATATTAACATAAAGACCTTGTTTAACAATGTGACAGTCAGTAATGCTGAATTGAAGTTGATTAGCACAAATGGGCTCATCGCCTAAATACTTCTGTAAAAGACGCATTTGCATAGGGTTCTGGTTGGAAACGCCAAAATGCTTAACCTTTCCGCTTTCTTTAAGAATTGCAAAGGCTTCTGCAACCTCTTCGGGTTCGTAGAGTGTATCGGGGCGGTGTAAAAGAAGAAAGTCAAGGTAATCTGTATTAAGTCTTTTAAGACAACCCTCGGTGGATTTAATAATATGTTCTTTTGAAAAATCGAACATAACCTTACCGGGGCAGATTCCGCATTTTGACTGAAGAATGATTTTTTCTCGTACATCGTCATTCATACCAATAGCTTTTGCGAAAGTTTCTTCGCTTTTGCCACCACCGTATAAATCTGCGTGGTCGAAGAAATTAAGACCTGCACCCATTGCAGTATCAATAAGTGCTTTTGCTTCCTCAACTGTTTTGTCAGCCATTCTCATACAGCCAACTGCAATTACGGGAACGTCTACATTGCTTTTGCCGAGTTTAATTGTTTTCATAGTAAATCTCCTTTCGGATATTTAGATGCCAGATCCCAGATGCCAGATTTATAACAACAACTATTTTTCTGAATATTTTCATTATTTCAATCCTGGTACCGCTAGCTGATAACTGGTAATTAATTAAATTTAGTCAGCAATCCATTTATCATTCTGCCAATTTCATAACAATTATTTAGAATTGGTGTAATTTGCTTTTCGTTAGTGTATTCTAATTTTTCTGAAATGATAATTTGTGTTTCTAATTCTGCTAAGGAACCTCTTGCTATACGCAAAAATTGAGAGAATTCTTTGCTTGAATTTCGGTCATTTCCTTCTGCTATATTGCTCGGTATAGAAACAACTGCCCTTTGCATTTGTGAAGCCAAACCATAAAGCTCTTCTTTTGGAAATGTTTTAGTTAATTTATAAATATCTGTAACAAGTTGAATGGGTTTTTGCCATACTATTAATTATTTATAACTACTCATAATATCACCTTTATATTTGGATTCAGATGCAACTACTACAAAAACTGGCATCTGGCATCTTGAAACAAATTAATATACCTCACACAGCACTCTCATTCTGCCTTTTCTTGTGTCACCCAAAATATCAACATAGCGGAATCTGCCGTAACCACGGACAGAAACGGTATCGCCTAATTCTATGTTTTTTGATGAGCTTGTTACAAGTCGTCCATTGATGAAAACCTTTTCACCATCCACAAGGGTGGAGCTTTTGCTGCGGGAAATATTATATATTCCGCTTATTCCCACATCAAGTCGCAAGGAAGAAACAATAACAACCTCTTCTTTGGGCTGTGGTAGAGCATTTTCGGGAATAGATTCGCATATTTCACAGCTGACGCTTGTGTGCTTAACCTTAAAAAGATTATCAATTATAAATTGTGAAATGCTTTCAAGACAGAAAACATAACCAACATTCTCGGTTATTATAATATCTCCAAGGGTTTCTCTTTTAATGCCAAGACCAATTAAAGAACCTAAAAAATCTCTGTGGGTCAAATCATCGGAGAATTTTTTTGAAAGTGGCTTAATGCATATAATTTTTATTGGTGGGTTCGGTTCATAGCCGAACTCGTTTTCATTTCCAAAGCAGGCAATTTTTCGTTCTGCTTCGGGAAAGCCACCATAAAGGGCTACATTCCTTTTTATTTCATCATAAAGAACTGTTTGTTCGTAAAGATTTAAAAAATCGCTGTAAAAATAAACTCCGCGGTTTTGTGAGCGCATTGACAGTTCATTAAAGCGCTTTTTTATTATGTTTACATCCTCTGTCAAATTACTCACCACTTTTCTTAAGTTGTCGCCAACTTATTTTATTTTTGTTATTTTATGTCCTTTAACAAGGTAGGCGTTCCGGCTAATTTCGATTAAAGGTAAGTCGTTAAGGGAATCTGTGTAAAAATTCTCAATTTTTGCATCAGGGTATTCCTCAAAAAATGCTTGTACCTTGTTTTCTCTTATACAAAGCCTTTTAACCTCGCCTGTTTCGGTATCAATAAGTGAACCGATATAACGCTTTATTCCAAGCCTTTTGCAGATAATTTCAAGTGAAAACTCAGGTGCACCTGAAATAATCAGGTCATCATCAGTCTGTATATCTTTATAAAAAGGTTTGATTTTTTTCATATGACAGTCCCAAAAGTCATTCATTTCTTCAGGAATATCAGGGTGCTTTCTGTAATAAGCTGCAACCGCATCGCCATATTTCCCCAAAGCCTGTTCAATAGTAACTTTTGCCCTTTTATAATTTAAAAGGGCAATAAAAACAGAGGGAATGTGTTTTAAAAGAGATTTATCTTTTTTGCAGTAATACAGAAAAAAATCAACTACGCTTTCACCGTCATATATGGTGTTGTCAAAATCATAAACGTTCATAAAATTATTCCTTAACTGTTGTATTTTCTTTGAACCTTTTCCATTTGCCCGAGGCGGCAAGGGATACAAGTAAAGCTGTTATTGTTAAGCCTATCCACACAAAAATTGAACCATTCCAACCGATTTTGTCGGAAATAACACCAAAGCCGTAGGTGGCAGCGGCACAGCCTACATAAGCAGTAGCATTCATAATACCGGTAACTGTTGCAGTCCTTCCGCAATAAGAGAAGTGCATTGGCACAAGGGTTATTATCATATAGTTGAATGAATGCAGGGATGTGGTAATTATAGCAAGAAGTGCTACGCTGACTACTGCAGGGAAGTTTTTCATAAAAATCAGAAGTGATAAAGGAATAAGGGCAAAAAGAAGTATACCTGCAGAGGTTTTAAGTTCATCCTTTTTGAATATTTTGTTGTAAATAGGTGTGATTATGTAAACACCGGAAATATTGAAAATGGGAAGAATAATTGAAAGGAATACAGAGAAAGAGGGGGATGTGGAGTAAACCTCAGTGATCATTGTGGGTACCCATGTGGTGATACCCTCTTTAATTGCTCCGTGAATAGCATCTGCAGGGAGAATAATGAAAATACCTGCCATAAGAAGCAAGGGGAAAAGTCCGCCCTTTGCTTTTTCTTTTTTCTTGGGGAGCTTATCTGCTGTAATTTCCCTTTGGGTAATGTGGGGCTTTACCATAACAGAGGAAATTGTGAAGAAAACACACACAATAAATAGTATTGCGGCAGGAATATAGAAAACAAATCTCCAGTTGAAAAATTTAATGGAAAGAGATGCAAAAAGGTAGGCTAAAATTGTACCTATAGGAAGGGTTACGGAAATATTTAAACAAGCCTTTGCCCGCATACCATCGTTTATTATGTTTGCAAGGATTTTTAGGATGGATGCCCAGAGAAGAGAAAGGGCAAAGCCGTTGAATCCCCAGACAATTGCCATTTGAATATTTGATGTGCAAAAGGTCATTAAAACATTGGCAACAGAGGAAAGTAAGGTTCCTGCTGTTATCATTTTAAAGGGAGAGATTTTATCACCTAAAAAGCCGTTTATAATCTGGAATGCACCGTAAACTATGAAAAATGCCGAGCCGATTATACCTGCCTGTGTTTTGGTGAAAAAGCCTTCACCGATAATGGCGGGAAGTGCTGCTGAAAAATTGATTCTGCCTATGTATGATGCAGAATATGCTGCAAAACAGGCAATAAAAATCAATCTGGAATATTTTTCGCTTTGTAAGTACTGTTGGGTTTTCATTTAATCTCTTCTTTACTTATTAGTTGAAGCCATTGCAGCTGCAATAGCATTTGAGGATTTTTCGTAATTGACAAATTTGTAAAATTCCTTGTAGTTTTCACTACCACAGGGCTTTACGATATTTTCTGCATCACTTAACTCTATACAAACTCCGGGGCGGTCAAACTCATGCCTGAACCAATTTTCGAAGCCACCACCATAATCCTTTGCTTTTTTAGTGGGATTTGTCATTAAAAGACCTGATGCATTACAAATATCTTCTGCAAAGGCTTTGTAAAGCCAATTGTTATGAGTTTTGTAGCTATCTCCCCAGAATATGCAGTTACCTTTGATATGAACGGAAATCATAAAAGCAAAGTCGTTTTCTGAACATAAATTCATAAGCACCTGTGTTTCCTTTGCACTACCACTATTGTAACCCTTGAAGTAGTAATCCGCAGGGGCTGTAACTCCATTGTTTATGTAATCCCAGGCTATGGGAAAGTTTCTGTTTAAATCAACGCCTTTTTTATTTGCTTTGTATTCAGAAAGCTGTGAAACCCGAACATTTTTTTCCGGCTTGTCATTGGAAAGGATTATTTCCAATCCGTCAGGGTTGGCACAGGGAATAAAGTAAAGTGTATACTCATTCAAAAGGTTGTAAATATCATAGGTTCCGTAGTAGCCCGATGGACTTTGGTAAGCATTACAATAATCTTCGGTAACCTTTAAAATATATTTTGTGGTTATGTGCTCTCTGGCATGAATTGCACCTGTAACAAGTGCTTTTTTTTCACCTGTGCCCAAAGTGTACAGCATAATTTCTTTTCCGCTTTCGGAATAACCTGCAGTATATATTTTTATAAGGTCGGGATAGCGGTTTTTCAGGGCAGTAATTGTGCCCAATAAGGAATCAAAGGTTTCTGGAGAAGATGTATTTACAAGCGGCATACGGTGTTCAACTACTGCGGTTTGAGCAGTTTGATCAACGGGCGTTATTTGTTTGTTGCTTTTTGCAGTAACGTAGGGAAGAAGTATTCCCGCTGTTAAAACTAAAGCAGAAAATATCAATAAAATCGACAATGAAAGTCGGAATGCTTTATCGCTCAACCAAACCACCTCCGCAAGTTTAATACTAAATAAACATTATATCTATTTTTATATTTATTGTCAACGAATGGTATGTAAGATAGATTACAATATTGTTATAATGATTGTAATTAGTCCAAACGCAGTCGCGTTTCCCAAAAGCCGATTTTACCGGCTTTTAGCAAAATTGTTTTTTATAAATACAATTTTGCATTACATTCATTGAAAGGATTATAGTCGAATTTTCAAAGAAAATTAGATACCAAATCAAATATTTGGTAACTAAACAGTGTAATTCTACACTGTTTCGACTAACTATAATCGTTATAATTTGTGTTTTTTTGTCGTATTATGTTGTGCTTTTAAATAAATTGAATTATAATGATTGTAATGTAAATATAATATGTAACCCAAGGTGATTGGCATGAAAAAATCTCTTTCAGCGGTATTGATTCTGCTGGCTTTAATAAATATTTTTGCAATTGGTGCAACAACTATTTCCTTTGATGGTGGTCTGGCAGATGTTATACCTGTGGCTCCACAAAATTTTATGGCGGTAAACTCCTCAACAGGTGTAAGCATAGCCTGGGAGCAGGTGAATGATACGGCGGGGTATAAGATTTATCGTCAGTCACTTGATGGCGAATATGAAGAAATTGCAGATGTAAGAGGTTTTGCGGAAAACTCCTTTACAGACACCTCAGTAGAAAGCGGAACGGAATACAAATACAGAATAAAAGCCTATAACGCTTTTAATGAGGGTGAGCTCAGCGATGAAAGTGTAGTTGTTTACCTTTCCCAACCCACTGTAACAAAGGCTTATTCTGCTTATGGCGGAATTGAGCTTAGCTGGGAAAAAAGTGAAGGTGCAGAGGGGTATACTGTTTACAGAAAAAGTAGTGACCAGGACAAGGTTATTGCAGAAATCCAAGGGGATGAAACCTGTACTTTACTGGACGAAAATGTAAAAAACAACAGTAAATACCAGTATACAGTTATTGCCCACAAAGGTTTTTACAGAAGCTCCTTTGCTTATAAAACATCAAAGGTTTATATTACCGCCCCTAAATTAGTTGAAACAAAGGTAAACAATGGCTCTGTTACAGTTTATTGGGAATCAACAAAAGCAGCAGATAAATACAGGGTTTACCGAAAAACTTCCGATACAGATTGGGAATATATTGGTTCGGCAGGTAAAAAATCCACCGCCTTTAAGGATAAAGATGTTAAAAATGGCGGGAAATTTACTTATACAGTCAGGGCAATAGATGGAGAGGAGCACAGCGGCTTTGATGGTAAGGGTGTAACGGCAAGATATGTTACAACTCCTAAAAACGTTACATTAAAGAACTATTCAGACTACATAAGCATCAAATGGGACAAGGTCAGCGGTGCTAAGGAATACGTTGTTTATAGAAAAGACACAAAGAACAAAGACTGGGTTAAGCTTACAAATACCACATCACCATATTACAGAGATTTCAATGTAGTTAACGGAAGAGCATACACCTATCTGGTAAAAGCTGTCGGTGAAAACGGCGGCAGAAGTGCATACGAGAAAAATATTAAAATTACCGCACTTAAAGCCCCCTCTAAAGTTAATTTGAATTCTGCAACAAAGGGTGTAAAAATTTCCTGGACTAAAATGACATCGGGCACAGGGTATAGAGTTTACAGAAAACTAAAAGCGTCTGCAGATTGGACGCTTATTGCTAAAATTGACGGCAACTCTACAACCACGTACACCGATACCAATGTTAAGAACGGAAAAAAATATATTTACACTGTAAGGCAGGTTAAGGGTAGCACCTTGGGTAGCTATAACCCGGAAGGCTATTCCATACAATACGTTTTACCACCAAAGGTTTTGGCAAAGCATTCACCGAAGGGTATTGTGCTTAATTGGGATAAGGCAGTTGTGGGAACCGGTTACCGTGTTCAGCGAAAAGCCGCCGGAGAAAATTCCTGGAAAACGATTTCCACAATTACAAGCCTTTCAAAGGTTACATATACGGATGCTAAGCCTGTTTTTGGTAAAAAGAATTATTACAGAATACTTGTAAGAGATGCTAACCTTATTTCTAACACCGTTTCGCTTAACGGAATAGACCCAAACAAGAAAGTAGTGGCTCTAACATATGATGACGGACCTTACAGACCTGTAACAAATCATATTCTTGATGTTCTGGAAAAACATAATGCACGGGCAACCTTCTTTGTTGTGGGCTCAAGGGTTTCAACCTACAAGGACTGTATTAAGCGCGAATTTGATTTAGGTTGTGAAATAGGTAATCATTCATATAATCACACAATTCTTACATCAGTATCTGCTTCAACAATAAAAACAGAAATAGAGAATACTAACGCTGCCGTAAAAAATATTACGGGACAAGCTCCCAAAATAGTTCGCACACCCGGTGGTGCAGTTAATTCAACAGTTAAAGCCAATGTGAATTATCCCATGTTTAACTGGTCGGTTGATACATTGGATTGGAAATACCGAAATTCAAGCTCTGTTGTTTCCTCAATTAAAAACAATGTGCGTGATGGGTCAATTGTTCTTATGCATGACCTTTATGGCTCTACGGGAAATGCAACGGAAGAAATTGTTCCCTGGCTTATTAAAAACGGTTATCAGCTTGTAACGGTTTCCGAGCTTATGGCTATTAAGGGTATTGATGTGCAGAAGGGACAGCTTTACAATAGTGCTTATTGATAAACGCAAAGTGTAAAAAGCAAAAAGCAAAGTGTCGGAGCTGTGCACAATCATATAAACGTTAAAGGATTCAAGACGTTATTGTCCTGAATCCTTTTCTTCATTTTCGGGGTGGAAAATCTTTTTTACTTGCTCGTTAATATATTCTTCTGATAATTCAATCTTTTTATTCTGTATAGCGAATGACCACTCAACACAATAATTTACGAATTCCATATCGGGATCTATTACACGGTCGATTTCAGTATCCATAAGTAATCTTAGCAATGCAACTATTATGCGTTCATCTGCATTCAGAGTTTTATATTCATATATTTCGCCGGTATAAATATCCTCCGCTTCCTGTTGAGCCAATATGAGTTTTTCTCTGACAACAAGGTCCCGACCTGTTTTAATGCACTCAGTAATGGTTGCTTGAAGGATATTATACATCTTTTTGTAACAATGTAATTCCCTGATAAATTCTATATCTTTCATAAAACTCACCACAAAAACCAAAAAATGCGTAGCCGAAGGCCACGCACGAAAAACGAGGCTCGTTTGCTGCTACACAAATTCAAACAAAGTTTTAACACAAAGTTGAATAGAGCCTGCATTTTTACCCAAAGATAAAAATACAACCCGTGTTAAAACCGTTATTAAATTTGTGTAGCAACAGTAGTTTAACACAATATAAAAATTTTAACAATAGTTTAAATCAACATAGAAGAATAAGATGCGGTTTTTTAAACCTCTTTTCAAAAAGAGGGGGATCGTCTTGAATAAATAAACCAACTGAAATTTTTATTAAGCGAGCTCGTTTAAAGCTTTATTCATAAAACAACAAATCAAAAGGTGGTCCCAGCCCCCCTTGCGGTGCCCAAAATTCTTTGTTCGCTATTTGCTTCACAGAATTTTGCCCGCTACGCCAACAAACACCCCCTTTATCGTCCGCAGGACGCGGTCGTGTGTGTTGCCCTCTTCGAAGAGAGGTATGACCACCATCAGCTTTTTATTATTACCGCACTGTTGGCAGGTATTTTTACAAAATTTCTTGTGTAGGTGTTCGATATTAATTCTTCCTTGTACTTGAATTCATCGGGAAGATAGTAATCTATTTCGTGGTAATTTCGGTTAGCAATTACCATTATTTTTTCGCCTTCCGCCTCTCTTGTGTATGCAACACAGGAAAGCATGGCTGAAAATGGCTTAAAAGAGCCGTTTTTAAGGCATTTAAGGGAATTTCGTACCTTGCCCAGCTTCCTGTACCACTCTGTAATATCGCTGTCCTCGGTACCCCAGGGAAAGAAAGAACGGTTAAAGGGATCGCCACCGCCTTCTACACCTGCTTCATCGCCATAATAAATTGAGGGGAAACCGGGAAGTGTATATTGAAGAACTGTTGCACATTTTAAAAGCTGTTTTGCTTTTTTACTTTCTTCATCTGTTAATTTACAATTAACCTGAAGGCTTCTTGGCTTATGCTCAATAGAATCGTAAATAAGGCTTGTAAGAATTCTTGCGGTATCGTGAGTGCCGATGTGGTTCATAAGGCAGTCAAGAGCGGCTTTGGGGTAATTCTCGCAGATTGTTACAATAGATTCCATAAAGTTTTCCGCAACACCATAGCGCATAAAGGTAAGTATTGCACTTGCAAAGGGATAATTCATAACGGAATCAAGCTGTTCGCCCAAAAGATATTTTCGTCTTCCGCCATGGCTTATTTTGTTTGTAGCATCCTCCCATACCTCACCGATAACAACATAATCTTCGTTGATATCTTTTATGCTTTTACAGAAGGAGTCAAGGAATTTATCAGGTAATTCATCAGCAACGTCCAGTCGATAGCCGTAAGCACCGCAATCGAGCCATTTTTTAGCAACACCATTCTCACCTGAAATATATTCTATAAAACTATCATTATCTTCATTGGTTTCGGGGAGAGTATCAATTCCCCACCAGCTTTTGTATTTGCCGTTATCTTCAAAACTAAACCAATCTTTATAGGGGCTGTCAGTATTATTATATGCGCCTATGGATTTGTATCTGCCCTCGCGATTAAAGTAGATACTGTCAGAGCCTGTATGACTGAAAACTCCGTCAAGAATGATTTTAATACCATATTCACCAGCCTTTTTACAAAGGCTTCTAAAATCCTTTTCATCGCCTAAAAGTGGGTCGATTTTACTGTAATCCGCTGTATTGTAGCGGTGGTTTGAATGGGCTTCAAAAATTGGATTAAGGTAAATTACGCTAACCCCAAGAGATGCAATATAAGGGAGTTTTTCTTCGATTCCCTTAAGATTACCTCCATAGTAATCATTGTTGAGGATTTTTCCATCCTCATTGGGCTTCCAGACGGGAATATCTGTTGTGTTTTCGTGGATTATTCTGTCCTCGGGAACATTTTTTATATTACCCTTGCCAATATAGAAACGGTCAGGAAAAATCTGGTACATTATTCCGCCTTTAATCCAATTTGGCGTTTTATAGCTTTTGTTGTATACCGTTAACTGCCATTCCTTGCCTTGGGGAGCAATTTCTCCGCAGCCGCCGGAATGAAGGAAAATGTTACCCCTTCCAAATGGGGTTTCGTAAGTGAAATGGTAAAAATAAAGGCCTGTGTCAAAGGAAATATTAATGTCCCACCATTCTTCACTTTCACCGTTCATACCGCACCAGAACATATCACGGTATACGGTTTCTTCTCCGTCCTTGTGTACAACAAGGCTTACCTTCTGACAGGAGAAGGAACGGGGCATAAGAACACAAAGCCTCAAATTTTCATTTGAGGCTATGCTTCCGAATACTGATTTGTGTCTTATATCACGTGAATTATAGGGAACGAATTGCAAAAAATATCAGTCCTCGTAGCCGTTGGGATTGTTGTGCTGCCATCTGTAAGAATCGGCACACATTTCGTCAATGCCTTTTTCTGCTTTCCAACCAAGTTCTTTTTCAGCCTTTGAAGGATCAGAATAACAGGTTGCAAGGTCACCGGGGCGGCGGTCAACTATTTTATAGGGAACCTTAACGCCCGATGCTTTTTCGAAAGCTTCAACAACCTGAAGGACGCTGTAGCCTGTACCTGTACCAAGATTGTAAACAAAGGTGTCGTTTTCTTTTTCGATTTTTTCCAGAGCCTTAAGGTGGCCTTTTGCAAGGTCAACAACGTGAATGTAATCTCTTACACCAGTACCGTCAATTGTATCATAGTCATTGCCGTAAACGCTTAAAAATTCACGCTTTCCTTCAGCAACCTGGGTTATGTAGGGCATAAGGTTGTTGGGGATTCCGTTGGGGCTTTCACCGATTCGACCGCTTTCGTGAGCACCAATGGGATTAAAATATCTTAAAAGGCAAACGCTCCACTCAGCATCTGCTTTTGCAGTATCGGTGAGAATCTGCTCAATAAAATATTTTGTTGTGCCGTAGGGGTTTGTTGTTCCGCCTGTTTTCATTGTTTCGTTAAGGGGTGAAACATTGTGTTCACCATAAACTGTTGCAGAGGAACTGAAAACCATTTTTTTACAGCCGTACTCTGCCATTACCTGGCAAAGGGTAACTGTACCACTGATGTTGTTTTCGTAATAAAGCAGAGGCTTCTGACAGGATTCACCAACAGCTTTAAGACCTGCAAAGTGAATAACAGAGTCGATGTTGTGCTTTTCGAAAACCTTTCTTAAGCCATCAGCATCTCTGATGTCACACTCTTCAAAAGCGAAATCCTTGCCTGAAAGCTCCTTGATTCTGTCAAGAACCTTGGGGCAACTGTTATAGAAATTGTCAAGAATAACAATTTCTTTTCCTGAATTAAGTAATTCAATGGCGGTATGTGAGCCTATGTAGCCTGCGCCGCCTGTAACAAGTACTGCCATATCTATTTCTCCTTATAAATTAATTCCAAACCTCGTGTTCAATTGTTTCTTTTTCTGTTGTAGGTTTCGGTTTTTCTGTTGTTCGCTCCTGAGTTGTTTGTGGTTGAGTTGGTTGGGGCTGAGTTACAACAGGAGCTGTGTTTGGGTTAGGTGTATAATTAATATTGGGTCTGTCAGTGTTAGGTACGGGAACAAGATTTGTGTTAGGAGTAATATCAAAAATTGAGGTTATGCTTTCCGGCTCGGAAACAATTTCTGTAATTTCTGATTTTGTTGTATTTGAAGTAGGTTCTCTTTCGGACCATTCGGGGATGCTGCCCAAGGTTGTTGAAGGTGTTGAACCTGGAACAGTTCCGCCTGCCTGAATGGATTCTTTTTCAGGCTTGTCGGAAGGTGTTACGAAGTAGTCTCCGAATTTTAAGCCTAAAATTACGCAGACAATAACTGCAATAGCCAAAGCTATTATAGCAGCAATTGTACCTTTTTTGCCTATGGATGCGGTAGGTCTCTGGTCTGCTTCGAACTCAGCCTCAATAAGAGCCTGTTCATATTTTTCTTTTTCTTCTTCTGTTGCAGTTTTCTTGAAGATAACCTCGTCAACGTATTTATCTATCAAAGAATAAAGTTCGTTTGTTGCTTCAATGATAAGGTTATCTACATCTTCACCTGCATTGGCAAAGAGCTTCTTTACAATTATTTTTTCTTCGGTAGCAACACTGATAAATGAGTAGTAGTTAACTACAGTATCGCCCTTTTTCTCACGGAAAATGTTTGAAACGGTTGCACCTATATTTGCGTTTCTTAAATCCATTGAGCCTTTTGCAAGCTGTGCAGCATATTCCTTGGGGTCTTCAACACCGGAATCGTTAACATATGGTGTGAAGAAAACATTGTTTTCGTAGTTGGGGCAAGAACGAATATCGTCCTTGAGTGTTTTTGCTGCGGGGGTTGAGGGAATAGCAAGTTTTAAATCATTCTTAACAAGCTTTGCAACAATACCCTCAGCCTTGGGAGATGCTTTTTCCTCGCTTACAATATCGTCATAAATTTTGAATTTTCTTTCAGGTGTTTTGAAGAAGGGGAGACCTGAATTCAAAAGGGTCGTACCAATGCTTTCTTCAAGGAAAGGAAATACAACAATGTACTGGTCGGCAGATTTTACATAGAATGAGCTGTAAAGACCGTCAGGGGAAATAAGCTCAATACATTCGTTAGGTACTAATGTGTGTGCTTTTATGAGCTTTTCTTCAATAATCGCACTGCCTATAGTTGTTTCAATTTTTTCGCTGTATGCAGGGGTGAAGTTGAAAGCCTTTATAAGAATGGGCTTGAATTTAAGGTACAAGTCCTTCTCAACACCGATTAAAAGAGCCTGTGTATCTTCAAGAGCAACGGAAATTGCTTTGAAAAGCTCATTTGCATCGGAAAAGTTTTCAAAATAAATACCGCTTTCGTTAAGGTTGGAAACTACGTTCTGCTTTACGGTTGCAAGCTCGTAGCCATTTTGTTCAAAAGAAAATGCTTTGATTTTCATATATCATACCTCTTCCACAGGTTAATTGTTTTTAATATAAATAGAATTTGGGATCGTCCTTGTAAAAGTTTTCCTTAGGATTATCGTAATATAATTCCGGGTATTTTACGGGTGTGTCTTTGAAATCGGCTAACTTTGTGTCAACCTCAGAGGATTCACCATCTCTTACCATTCGTGCAATTACAACAAGTCGTGCATCGTCAAACTCATATGTGCAGGTGCAAAGGGTTATAAGCTTGTCGGTGGGGAGTAAATCAACCCCTGTGTCGTAAAGCTTACGTTTGTCAATTTCTTTAATGTACTCTTCAAAGCAGGTGTCTGAACAGTTGTCAAATGTGAAATCAAAGAAATAGCCATTGTTGCTTTTTACTGAACCATTGGTAAGAATTACTGCATAAATCTTCCAATCGTGTTTTTCAAAAAGTGTATCAAAATGAATGACAGGATGTTTTTTGAAATAATCTAAGCTTTTGTAGTTGGCAAGGGCAGCAAATCTTTCACCATCGAACATATTGTGACCATAAATAAGAGTGTTTCGGTCCAGGGGTTTGAAATCTGCCTTATAGGTGGCAAAAACTGCACCGTAGCTTGTGGATTTGCCGTTAAAATCGTGACGGAGATAATATTTATCATTATCTGCCTGAACAACCGGAGTATCAATTTTTGTATCGTCTATTTTAAGGTACCCTATAGTTTGCGGGTTTTTTGCATAGTAAAGTGCATAATCAAAAAGGATACCTGCAGGAAATTTAACATCAATAAGCTCGGGGTATTTGTTGTAAAGGTATGTCCATTTTTCCTCTTCAGAAAGATCCTCAAGGTCTTTTAAAACTTCTTCGGGAAGTAATGCATCGTTGCGCACTTTTTCTTCCTGACGAAGGACAAGGAATTTTTCGATACCTTTTTTACCCACATAAAAACCTGAAACAAGAACAGCAAAAGCAAGAACAAAGCTGATAATACTCAAAGCCTTTTTCTTCGCTCTTTTCAGTTTTAGTTTTTTGAAAATTTCTTGCTTCCGGGTTTCGTCAGTTCTGAAAACTGTTTCTTCAGCCTTGGTGAAATAAACATAAGGTGAAGATGTGACAGTTTCTTTTTTGTTTTTCTTCATTGTATATCACCCAAAAGAGTCAATGCCGTTTCTGCGGCAGACATTCTGTTTTGTATTCTTATATTTTCTGTAAAATTATTTTCTAGTTTAATGCAGGTGGTTTTATTGCCGTCTGCAATACACACATAAATAAGTCCAACGGGCTTTGCGGTGTTATCTGAAAGGGGACCGGCAATTCCTGTGATACCAATTCCCACATGGCTGTTGAGAGCGTTCCTTACACCCTCAGCCATCTGAATTGCAACCTGCTCACTTACTGCACCGAAGCTTTCAAGAGTGGTTTCATTTACTCCTAAAATTTTCATTTTAACTTCATTTGAATAAGAACAAACTCCACCCTGATAAACAGCGGATGCACCGCTTACATCGGTTATGAGCTTACTTACCCAACCACCGGTGCAGGATTCTGCAAGAGCAAGGGTTTTGTTTTGCTTTTTCAGATTATCTACTGCCTTTTCCGCAAGTCTGATTAAATCAAATTCAGTCATTTTCAACACCATCTGATGTAATTGCAATACGAACAATTCCGTCAACAGCTCTTTGGCAAAGTGCTTCAATATCCAAAGCCTTTTCTGCTTCTTCAACATCTTTCAGTTGGGGACGTGTTTTGGGATGTTTGGGAGTGAAAACTGTACAGCAATCCTCAAAGGGTTGAATGGAAATGTCAAAGGTTTCAATTTTTCTTGAAATTGTAATGATTTCTTCCTTATCCATACCAATACAGGGACGGAAAACAGGCTGAGTTGCAACTGCATCGGTGCAGCCAAGTGCAAGAGTTGTCTGACTTGCTACCTGGGCCACGCTCTCACCTGTAATAAGAGCGTGGCAATCAGTTTTTTCTGCCAGCATACAGGCAATACGCATCATAAAGCGACGCATAATAATTGTGAAATATTCCTCAGGGCAATTTTCACGTATAAGCTCCTGGATCTCTGTGAAGGGAACGGTGTGCAGCCATATTCTGCCACTGTAACGGGCAACCTTTGAAAGTAAATCGTGTACCTTCTGCTCAGAGCGAAGAGATGTGTAGGGGGGAGATGCAAAGTGGATTCCCACAAGCTCAAGTCCACGTTTTGCCATCATATATGCGGCAACGGGACTATCTATACCACCTGAAATAAGGAGCATCGCTCTGCCCGATGAGCCAACGGGCATACCACCGGCACCCTTGAGCTGATTACCTCTGATATATGCCTGATCACGGATTTCAACGGTGACTTTAATATCGGGGTTTTTAACATCAACCTTAAGGTGGGGGAAGCATTCAAGAAGTTTGCCACCAACCATTGCTGAAATTTCGGGAGAATTGTAGGGGAAGCTTTTATCAGAACGTTTAGCCTCAACCTTGAAGGTTTTAGCTTCCTCTAGCTGCTCTTTTAAATATTCGGGGGCAATTTCAAGAATTTTATCAATATCTTTTTCGGAAACTGCGGCCCTGGAATATGCGGAAATACCGAATACTCTTGAAATTTCGTCAGCAGCAGCGTCTAAATCTGCATTATCGTCAAGAGGGGTAACAGTAATTGTGGATTGAGAATTTTTTAACTGGAATTGACCGAATTGATGAATTCTTCTTTTTATATTTTTCATAAGCATTGACTCGAAAGAAGAACGGTTAAGTCCTTTGAGTGCAAGCTCACCATCTTTTATAAGAATAATTTCTTTCATTTGCTTCTGTTTTCCTTATCTTTGTTTTTTGCCGTATTTTTCTGCAGCTTCTTTTATTGAACTTATTAAATAATCAATCTCTTCTTCCGTATTGAAACGGGAAAGGCTGATTCTTACGGCGCTGTCTATTCTTTCAGGGGAAAGTCCCATAGCGGTTAAAACGGGGCTTCTGTGACCCATTTTACAAGCGGAGCCTGCAGAAATGTAAATACCCTTGTCACTCATAAAGTTTACAATGGGTTGACTTGGCAGCCCCAGAATTGAAATGTTAAGAATATAGGGGATTGCATCCTCAGGGGAATTGATTTTTACACAGGGTATATCAATTATTCCCTTAACAAGACGTTCTTTTAACGATTTGACATATTCGCTGTGGGCGGAGATGTTAAGAGCTTCCTCTGCCGCCGCACCAAAGGACATAATAGCAGGGGTACCTTCGGTTCCTGAATGGATGCCTTGCTCCTGACCACCGCCAAGGATGTAGGGTTTTATTATTCCTTTGGATTTTAAATAAATACCGCCGACACCTTTTAACGCGTGAATTTTATGACCGCTTACGGTGATAATATCTGCATCAATTGTTTTGGGCGTTACAGGGATTTTTGCAAGAGCCTGAACACAGTCCGAGTGAATAAGGGCGGGGGCACCTGCCCGTTTTACTGCCGTCCTGATACGGTTAACGAGGAGAATTGAGCCTACCTCATTATTGACCGCCATACAGGAAACAAGGATTGTGTTTTTATTTATGCTTTCGAATAAATATTCTTCACGGATTTTACCGTTTTCATCGGGATTAAGGCGTATAACCTCACAACCCGTTGCTTCAAGCCTTTTAATGGGCTCAAGTACGCTTGGATGCTCAATAGATGTTGTGACAATTCTGTTGCCCTCACGTTTGAGCTTTTCGTAAGCACCGAAAATTGCTGTGTTGTTGGCGGTTGTGCCCGAAGAGGTGAAAAAAAATGAACTTTCATTTACACCTAAAAGCTTAGAAACTTGTTTTCTTGCTTTTTTTAAATTATCGGATGCCTCTACGCCTAAGGCGTGAAGAGAAGATGGATTGCCCCAACAAAGTTCAATTGCATTTTTTGCTGCATTTACTGCTGCAGAGCATGGTTTTGTTGTTGCACTGTTGTCAAAATATGCAGTCAAAGCAATACCACCTTTCAATAATTTCCCATTATTTTATAATCATCTCATTATACAATATAATAGGTGTTTTTGTAAATGCTTTTAAGTGAACTTTTATTGTAAAATTATTGAATAATTTATTAACTTTGGAGAAAAAATAAAATAACGAAAAAAAGAGGTGTAAGTATATGATTAGAAAAAGACGAAATCTGGTAAGAATTGTAAGTTTTCTTACGGCAGGTGTGGTTGCTCTGGCAGTATGGGGCGGTATTAATATGTACCAGCTTGCAGTTATCAGGCGAGATGTGCAGGCATCAAGGGAAAGAGCACTTACACAGTTGGGAACATATATGGATGATATTGACATTAATCTGCAAAAGTGTATGTATTCTTCAAGCTCTGCAATGCTTTCGGATGTTGCTTCGAAGCTTTGGCGTTCAAGCTCTTCCGCAAAGGAGAGTCTGTCAGAAATAACCGATGGTAACACGGAAATTTCCGGAGTGTATAAATTTCTTTCCCAGGTTGGTGAATATACACTCTCCCTTAATGAAAAAGTGGCATCCGGCGAAAAGCTTTCAAAAGAAGAAACCGAAAATTTAAAGAAACTAAAGGACTATTCGGCAAAGCTTTCAAGCACCATTAATTATCTTATTGAAGAGGAAGAGAATGGTGGACTTAATTTTGAAGAGGTTAAATCCACCTTGCAGAGTGAGGGAGATGAAAAGCTGTACCTTGCAACGGAGCTTAATGATGCGAATCAAGCCCTGCAGGATTACCCCACATTGATTTATGACGGGCCCTTTTCTGACCATATCAACACTAAAAAATCTTATGTTGTTGAACAATTAAAAGAAGTAACTCAGGACCAGGCACAGGAAAAGGCAGCAAAATTTCTTGATGTTAAAACAGATGATATTTATTTTTTGAACAAAACCGACAGTAATCTGGGGACTTTTACCTTTTACAATGCTAATGTAACAATTTCTGTTACCCAAAAAGGTGGTTTGGTTTCATATATGCTTAAATCCAGATATTCAGGAGAAAGCAAAATTGATAGTGAAACTGCAATAAAAAAAGCCAAAGCCTTCCTGCATGAAAAAGGCTACACAAAGGTTAAGGAAAGCTATTATTCAACTGTTGATGGCGTTTGCACCATAAACTTTTCATATTATGAAGATGGAATAACCTACTATACAGACTTGATTAAAATCAGTGTAGCTCTTGATAATGGTGAGATTCTCGGATTTGATGCAACGGGTTATATTATGAACCACAGATTAAGGCAAATTCCCGAAAATGTGAAATACACCTTGAAATCTGCCGGAAAACTTTTGAAAGATGATTTAAAAATTTTATCATATAAAAGAGCATTTATTCCTACGGACTATGAAACAGAAGATTATGTTTATGAATACCGTTGCAGAGCGGATGATTCACAAGAAATTCTTGTGTATATTGACCCCGTAACAGGGGAGGAAAAAGATATTCTTATTCTTCTTTATACCGATGGCGGAGTTCTTACAAAATAAGAATATCGGCAAATTTTTGAGGAATAATTATATAGGAGTCAGCATAAATTATTTATCTCCGGAAAGGGAGTGAATATATGAAAAGGATTATTACAATTGTTGCAGTTGCTTTGATTATTGGTTGTATGACATTTGTTTTCAGCGGTTGCGGCGGAGATGATAACAATACAACAAGCACTAACACAACTACTGCTCCTGAAACATCAAATGTACCCACAACCAACAATCCCGGTGTGGTTACAGACCAGTCCGAAAATGGCGATAACGGTGTTTTAGGTGATATAGTTACCGATATTTCCGAGGGAGTTTCAGATATGGTAACTGATATGTCTGAAGGTGCATCAAGAATGATGCGGTAAAATTGCTGATTTCAGCGCAGAGCAAATGAAATAAATTTCATTTTAGACGATTTTTTCCCTTGAAGTATCAACATACATCGTCGGGAGAAAAAATCGCCTTCTGCATCTGAACTAAGCAATTTTAAATTAAAGGATTATTTCAGAACAGACTAAATGAATTTCTTTTAAGATGGTTTTTAGTACAGACCAAATTTTATTCCATTAAAAAACATTTCAACACAGGCTCAAAAATAAACCACCCAACACAATTGGTGTTGAGTGGTTTTGTTTAGAATGAAATTTTCTGTCCTGCAACCTTTTGACCTGCTGAGTCTAAAAGCTCGAAATCAACAGTATAGTTTTTGTACTGTGTTGGGGGATAGGACATTACTGCAGAATTATTTCCTTCGGAAAGGACAACAGTTTCTTTTTGAGAGTAACCGAATGCAGTAGTGTATTTTAATGTGAGAGTCTTACCATAAAGAGCTTTATCACCTACAATAACGTGGAAGTAAATTGAACGGGTGTTATCAAGCTGTGTCAGTGAGGTTTCAAGGTCTGCTGAACTATAGTTTACAAATGCTTTGATTTCCTCAGAGGTGTTTTCGTCAGCACCTAAAAGCTCTTTTCTTAAATCAGCACTGTTACGGAATTCTTTTTCTGTAAGTTCTTTAAGGTATTTGACTGTGGTTTTATTCTTTTTGTCAAAATTGTCTGTAACATACATATATTTTGCTTCAAGAATTTTGTCCTTAGCGTCAGAATACTTTCTGATGGCTGTAAGAATTTCGATAGCTGATTTGTATTCTTTGTTTTCCATTAATGAGAGAGCCTGTCTGTAAGAGCACTCCTTAACCATGTCCTTGCTGTTGCCGTAATCATCCAGGTTAACAAAAAGCTTTGCTGCTTGTTCGTAATTTCCTGCTTCAAGAGTCTGTTGTGCTTCACTATAAGCACAAGCCTGTACCCTTGTTTTACTATCATTATAATCACCTAAAGCTTCAAAAACGGCTTTTGCTTCTGCAAACTTACCTTCTTCTTCAAGCTTTAAGGCAAGGTTATATTCACATTCTGTTGCTTTTTCGGCACTGTCGGAATAGTCACCCAAAGCCTTGAAGGCTGTAATGGCTTCTGTGTAGCTGCCTTTTTGTGCGAGAGCAGCAGCTTCATCGTACTTGCGTTGATTGATAATTTCGGGCACATACTTATAAGCGGTTAAAATACCTGCTAAAACAACAATCAAAAGTAAAAGTACGAGGGCTTTTATGCCGGTTTTCTTTTTAGGTTTTGCAACCTTATGCTTCTGGTCATCGCCATTAATAACAGCGTCGTCTGCTTCAATTTTTTCGCAATTATCAAGCACAACTTCCTCTGTTTCAACAACATCTTCAACAGTTTCTTCTTCGGTAATTACTTCTTCGGAAATTACCTCCTCAGAGCTTTCCTCTTCGATTTCAACAGGAACTTCAACAATTGCATCGTCAATTTCTTCTATGATTTCGGTTTCTTCTTCGGAAATCTCTTCCTCGGTAATTACCTCTTCAGAGTTTTCCTCTTCTTCGATTTCAACGGGAACCTCGACAATTGCATCGTCGGTTTCTTCTATGGTTTCGGTTTCTTCTTCGGGGATTTTTTCATCAATTTCTGTGGTGGATGAAATATCTACTATTTCTGTTTCAACTGTTTCTTCAACAGCTTCCTCTACCTCAATTTCGATTATATCTGTATCAATATTGCTATCGTCATCAATTACTTCGGTAGAGTCTTCCTCCACGTTTTCTTTGATTTCTTCTATAACCTCATCGTTTTCCGAAGCTTCTTCTGTTGCAATTTCTTCTTCAATTATTTCGGGTTCTATTACAACAACTGTTTCGGTCTGTGTATCAATCTGTTCATCAAAATGTTCTTTATAGCTTTCCTGCAGGAATTCATAGGAAACAGTTTTAAGTTTATCGGCAATTGTTTCGGTACCTTTTATTGTGTTGTACTGTCCCAACTCAAGAATTTCTGCAAGTTTTATAAATTTATTTGCCTGTTCAAGCAAAAATTCATATTTGTCATGGCTCTTTTGGAAGAACATAACAACACAACGGAAATAAATTTCAAGATTTTTAATATCGTTTGTGAGAATACCTGTGAACACAGTGTGGGCAGCAATATTGTCACATATTTTCTGGTATTTCAGGTCACCAACCTCTGAAGCGATACTGCAATCAACAAAGAAGCAATCTGAGAACTTTGCAGATATTTTTCTGGGCGAACGTTCGTTGAAGGCAAAAACCAACTCATTAAGAGCAGTTCTGAAATCTTTTGCCTCTTTCTGAATGTTAAGGATGGTTTCAACCTGTTTTTTGATTTTTTCTGCATCAGCATCTGCAAAAAGTCTTATATGAATTTCTGTAAGGCTTTTTTCTATTTTTTCTGCCTCGTCATTTGCAAGAGCTATTAAACGGGGATAATCCTCGTCACATACATCATCAAAGGCATTAAGAATTTTTTTGTAAGTGTCACTGATGGAGAGTGTATCTTCATCAATATTACGGGCATCACAAAGTGCCTTGTAAAAAATGGCGATAGGCTCTGTTCCGCTTTTTACAATGTATTTCATAAAGCAATTGTCTGCTTCAGAATAGTTTCCTTCGTTGTAGTATTGAATACCCAAAAGAAGATTTTTTATATCTTCTGTATAAGTTGCTTTGCAGGAGGGACAAACAAGCTTGTCTCCTTCGTCACACAGATAAGCGTTTTTACATTCTGTACAAATGATTCTTATCATAAATCCACCTTGACCTTATTAGGTATTTTAGCGTGAGTTAATTTAAATTTGCTCACTTCAGAGCAAACTTTCACCCATATCAAACTCCATAATACCATAAAACGACCGTTCTTTGCAACATTTTATTACAAAAACATTGCAAAAACGGTCGAAAAAGGTAACAAAATTGTTATTAATTTGTTTTTTCTGATAAACTTAAAGGTTTGATCCAAAGCTCACACAGCTTGAATCCGTCAATATCTTCATCAATTTCCAATTCCAAAGTACCGTTGATGAATACATTTTTGGGTATAACATATTCTGCACTTTCAAATCCCTTAACTAACATTTCACGGTCAAAAGCAGGGTCCTTTCTGCCACCGAATTGAGGACCTTTGTAAAGCATTATACCATTTGCAATAATGCGATGGTCATTTATTTCGGGATTAATATCTGTTTTATAGGCGATTTTCAAGGTGTAATCCGTATCTGCTTTAAATCCACCGAATTTTGCCTTGAATGAGAAATGGTCGTAAATCTTCGTCATAGCCATAGGCATTGAAAGCTCTTTAGATACGGGTTTATCTGCATAAACATCCATATAGAATTCACCTTCCTGACGTACACCCAAGGTGTTAAGTCCGTGAAGGGCAACAGAGTAGTAAATTTCGCCTTCGTTACATTTTCTGCAAGATATAAGCCTATCAATAAATGCGTACATTTCGTTCTGAGACAGCGTCAGGGCGTATTCAAGCTTTTCTTTTAAAAAGGCTCTGTCTGTAACATTGTTATCAATGGTCTCCAGCGTTGCACCTCTTTCCCAGCTGTCTGCACAATAATGCTCAACGTCAAGCTGTAAACCTATAAGGGCAAAAAGCTTGTCTGCAACATTATCAATTTCACTTCTCAGAAGCGAATACTGAAAACTGAAGGGCGTGTTCAATATTTCAAGAGCACTTGAAACTCTGTGGTATTTTAACTCCTCTTTAGCTTCTTTTATGAGCTTTAATTCAAAAGCTCTTCTCATTTTAACCAGCTTGTCACAGCAGGCACGGAAGTATAGCTGAAGAAAACGCCAGTTATCAGAAAGGGCAGGGTAATCGTTAAGCAAATCGCAAAACATTTTGTAGGAGGTATCAATACATGGGTTTTCTTCGGGAGCACCCTGCCAGTTTTTCTCTAAAAGGAAAATACAATCTGCTATTTTTTCTTCATCGGCACCATACATAAAGAAACGTGCATAGTCCAGCACCGCTTCTCTCAAATCGGTATTGCAATCCCACTCAAAAGCAGACCAAACTGCCTTATTAAGGTCGTCATGCACACCTTCGGAATAGCTTACAGAGCCTATTGTATATGGTGCGAAAATACGGTATAAGGTTCGCAACTCTGTTGGTCTTGGGTTTACACTTTCCCTTGAAAGTGTTGCAGCAAGCGCATAGTGCCAGTCATCCTCAAGAAAGTTTACAGGATATTCACAGCGGACATTATGAGTAATATCCGGGTAAAAGCGCATGGGGTATTTTTCGGGAATACGTTTTCTTAATTCGTGAATTGGGAAAGCGTGGTTTGGTCCCATAATAACTGCGTCAATTTCATCGGGTTCATCCTCAAGCTTTTCGCAGAACACCTTACCCCAATCCATTATGGAATGGGGGGCTTGTGCAGATGGGTGCATTTTGGCCTCAGGGTGATATTTTGTAAGCACCTTTTGTATTTTTCTGCAACGGTCAACAAAAACATCCGCAGGAAGCTCCCCCGGGTCACCTCCGGGCGGGAACACAATATTAAGTCTTGGCATACTTGAATAGAGTTTTTCTCTTACTTCAAGGGCTTCCTCTTCTGTTTCATAGTCATTATTAGCATGCCAGAGGGAAACATCCATATCAACAAAATCTGCAAGGCGTGATGCCTCAACCAGAAACTCCTCCTGGTCGTATTTCATAAGGGAATTTCTGAAATTTTCTTTGGGCTTTGTACCATTGTGCTCAATTGTATTGGAGCCAAAAGCCATTAAATCAAGGTAGTATTGAAAATACTGTTCATAGCTCCAGGCATCGTAAGTGTTTGGAGTTGTGCGATAGCCCGCCTGATGCCCACGGATTTCTTTTTGTGGTGAATAATCTCCTGAAATGTTTTTTATGAGAGTAATAACACCGTTTTCAAAGGTGCATTTTCTCAAAAACAGCGAATAACCGAAAATAAGACCACGAATGGTTTTGGCGGTAATAATAACCTGTCCTTCACTTTGTTGTACACTAAAAAAATCCTTGTTTTCAATGTTTTCATCTGTATTGAAAATAATTTTTGGGAAAGCGGGAGCTTTCTCGAAAACGGGCAGGGATTTTCCGGTACGCTTTTTTATTTCTTTGGCAAAAAAAGTTGCAGCCTTTACAGCATCCTTGCTGGTTGCTTCAATGTTTAAATTTGTAAAATTATATTTCATAAAATGCACCTACCATAGTACAATATAAGGATATTTTAACACACCTTTAGTATGCCTTCAAGAAAAAAGTGGTTTTTTCTCTTTTGGACTTGAATTTTTATATGACTGTGATAAAATAAACGAGTTACAAATTTGGTTAGTGATGGTAAGGAGATTCAGTTATGAATGCATTTACAATTAAGTGGTACACAAAATTTATCACCTCCCTTTTAGGTTATACACCAGAGCTCAAAACAGCTCTTAAAATGAAAAAAACACAGACCTGGAAAGAATATAAGCCCTTTGTTGACAAGCACGTAAGAGAGTGGCTTGAGCCCCTGATTGATATGGCAGAGGTTGATTTTGTTGTAAAGGGTAAGGAGCTTGTTCCCGAAAACGAGCCTATCATTTACACTCCAAACCATGCAAGTATGTTTGATATTCCTGCAGTATTCCTTAATGCTCCCACAATGCCGATGTTTATTGCTAAAAAGGAATTGAGTATGTTCCCTTTCTTAAAGCATTGGATGGGTGTTCTTGATTGTGTTTTTGTTGACAGAAAAAAGAAAAATGGTTCACGCTCTTCTCTTCACGAAGCAATTGAAATGGTGAAATCGGGACGTAGTCTTGTTATTTTCCCTGAGGGTACCCGTAGTAAGGATGGGAAATTAGGTGAGTCCAAGGGTGGTGCAATGAAAATTGCAATGGAAAGCAGGGCAAAGGTTGTACCTGTGCTTATTGAAGGCTCAAGAGCAAGACTTGAGGAAACCGGAAATATTACAAAAGTTCCAGTTTATGTAACATTTTTCCCTCCAATTGTAACAGAAGGACTTGAAAAACAGGATTTCTTCAAAATGCCCGGTGAAATCAGAGAAATGCACCAGAATGAAAGAGATAAGCAC
>JAZSBI010000152.1:0-26682 GCA_045602345.1 Acutalibacteraceae bacterium
AGCCTTAAGCTTCTTTCCTGTGTTGTTAAGCTTATTGAGGAAAAGGGCTATAAGGTTGTTAATATTGATGCAACTGTTATTGCTCAGATGCCAAAGCTTGCACCATATATTACCGAAATGCGCCAAAACATAGCAAAAGCCTTGAATGTTGACGTTGATTTTGTCAGTGTTAAGGCTACAACAGAGGAAAAATTAGGCTTCACAGGTCGTAAAGAGGGCATCTCTGCTCACTGTGTTTGTCTTATTGAAAAGTAAACAATAAAACAACCCTTGCATATTATGTACAAGGCTATTATGCCTAAACTTAATATGGAAGGGTCTTTTTATGAACAAAAAAGGTATCAAGGTCGGCTCTTTGACCTTTGCAATGAAGGGGCGTGACCTTTTACAGAAAAATGGTTATAAAGCATATTTGACCCGCAACCCGAATCCTGAAACGGATGAGGGATGCGGGTACGTAATTTATGTCAGTAATATGGATAGGGGATGTTTCTCTGTTTTAAAATCGGCAGGAATTAAAATAAAAGGGGTTGTAGATTTAGGTGATGTACTGTGATTTATCTTGATAATGCGGCAACAAGCTACCCCAAGCCACAAGAGGTTATAAACGCTGTAAATAAAGCTTTTTACAGATATGGAGCCAATCCCGGCAGAAGTGGGCATAATATGTCAATTGCAACTGCCGGTGAAGTTTATAAATGTCGACAGTTATTGAATGAATTTTTTAACGGTTACGGAAACGAATATGTTTCTTTTTTTCCTAATTGCACCTATGCACTTAATACTGCCATCAAAGGGATTGTAAAAAAAGGAGATCATATTGTTATTTCATCTCTTGAACACAATTCCGTTGCCAGACCGGTGTACAAATTAAAAGCCTCAGGAATCTGTGATTTCTCAGTTTTTAATGTGTCGCAAACAACTGAAGAAACCTTGGAAAATTTTAAAGCCTCTTTTAATGAGAAAACGAAATTATGTGTTGTTACAGCTGTATCAAATGTGTTCGGAAATATTTTGCCTTTAAAGGAATTGGCAGAAATAGCCCATCAACATAATTCCTGCTTTTTTGTGGATGGTGCCCAGGGTGCAGGAGTAGTAGAAATTGATATGCAAAAACAGGGTATAGATTGCTTGTGCGTACCCGGCCACAAAGGACTTTTAGGACCAATGGGGACGGGTGCTCTTTTACACAAAAATCTCGATTTTAATACGATTTTTGAGGGTGGTACAGGCACTGCTTCCTTTAGTTTGGAACAGCCCAATGAATACCCTGAAAGACTTGAAGGCGGGACGTTAAATGTGCCCGGTATATGCGGATTAGCAAAGGGTGTAGAGGTTGTAGGAAAAGTTGGAAGAGAAAATATATTTAAGAGAGAAACAAGACTTTCACAAGAGCTTTTTTATGGTTTGAAAACAGTTCCGAATGTGATTTTATACAGGTCGGAATATGATGAAAAAAATTATGCTCCTCTCGTTAGTTTTAATGTAAAAAACAAACATAGTGAGCTTGTTGCAGAAATGTTAAATAAGCAAGGTTTTGCTGTTCGCGGGGGTTATCATTGTGCACCTTTGGCACACATTTCATATGCTACAAAGGATGTTGGTGCGGTTAGAATTTCCCCGTCGTTTAATAACACAGAAAAAGAAATAAATAATCTGTTAAATTTCGTTAGAAAAATTGCATTTTATTAAAATATATGTTATTATTACAATATATTGGGTAAAAATGTGAAAAATATAAGGAGAGCGGTGATTTGATGACTAAAATATTGAATGTTATCGATAAATTTTGGGATGCCCTTTTAAGCTTTAACTTTTTATCAGATCTTCTTGATGTGCTGCTTGTTGCATTTGTTATCTACGAGGGTATCAAAATTATCAGGGGTTCGAGAACATTTCAGGTTATCAAAGGTATCGCTTTTCTTTTCATTGTTTACAGCTTCGTTAAGCTCTTTAACATGGAAGCCAGCGAGTTTATTATTTCAACGCTGTTTAAAAACGGTCTTTTAATTCTTGTTGTTCTGTTTGCCCCCGAGCTAAGAAATATGCTTGAAAATTTTGGCAGACGTTCAATTTCTGATTTTTCTTTCATCAGCTTTAAAAATGAGGATATCCGTGCAAAGGAAGTTACTTCAACAGTTAATGACTTCTGCAAGGCCGCAGGTGATTTGAGTGACAATAAAACAGGTGCACTTGTTGTTTTTGTGAAGGATGTTCCTCTTAAAGAGGTTATTAATTCAGGAACCATTCTTGATGCAAAGTCATCACCCGAACTGTTCAATGGCTTGTTTTTCAAAAACTCCGCACTTCATGATGGCGCCGTTGTTGTACGTGATGGCAGAGTGTATTCTGCAGGTTGTATCTTACCACTTACGCAGAATTCATCACTTGCCAGTGAACTTGGTACACGTCACAGAGCGGCTATCGGAATGAGCGAACAAAGCGATGCTGTTGTTGTGGTTGTCTCCGAGGAAACCGGAGCCATTTCAGTTGCAAAAGGCGGTGAGCTTAAAAGAGATATAACCCGTGGTGAATTAAGAGAGGTTCTTTTAAGTGAGCTTGTGCCACAGGTCAATAGTGAAGCAGATAGTTCAAAAAAGAAATTATTTAAAGGTAAGAAAAAAAGAGGAGGCGACAAGCGTGAAAATTAAATTTAATCTTAACACCCTCTTTAATAACGACAAATTTCTTTTAGTTTTCTCTCTTGTAGCTGCACTGATTATATGGCTTGTTGTTATTGTGTATGAAAGCCCCGAAACAAACAGAGTTATACGTAATGTTAAGGTTCATATAGACACAACAGTTCCCCAGCAATTCGGTCTTGAAGTGTTTGGTGAAAATGATTTTGTGGTTGATGTAACAGTTAAGGGTAAAAAATACCAGATTTCTTCTGCTGCACTTTCACCTGAAGACATTGTTGTTACAGCACAAACTAATAATGTGGATTCAGCCGGAAGACGCACCCTTCAACTTAAAGCAGAAGCTCCTGAGGGGGCAGATTATATAATAACTTCCATTTCTACAAAAACAGTTGATGTTTATTTTGATACTGAGAAAACGGTTGAAATGGTTATTGAGCCCCAGATTGTTACAGATGGCTTTTCGATAGTTGATGAAGGTTTTACAAGTGGTGATTTTAATCTTTCAAGTGCATCCATAACCCTTTCGGGGCCTTCTACGGAAATCAACCGAATTGAAAAAGTTGTTGCGAAGCTTGTTCTTGATGAACCTCTTTCATCGAACAAATCAGCGGATGCTGAGATTATAATCCTGAACGACAAGGGTAAAAGTGATTTTAAATTTATTTCAAAGAGTCTTGAAACGGTAACTCTTACAATTCCTGTTTTGCAGGAAAAAGAGTTGAACACAATTGTAACCTTCAAAAATGCTCCAGATAATTTTGTTGTTACACCTTTGAAGTATACAATTACGCCTGCAAAGGCAAAGTTTAATATTTCTGTTGATGACTATGATCAAACGGTAGATTATTCTGTGGGTACCATAGATTTTAAAAACTTGTCTTTGTCTAATCATGTGTTTACTTTCTATGCTGAAAATACAGCGGTTTCTAAAGAGAGTACCGCAGAAAGCTTTACTGTTGATGTAAAATTGACGGGAATAAAACAGGAGTATATGACATATCCCGAAGAAAAAATAAATATCAACAACCCCGGTAATAAAAATTATAGGATTTCCGGTCTTAATAAGTCGGTTTTGATTGTCGGTAGTGAAAAGGAACTTGAAAAAGTTGTTGAAGAAAACATTAAGGTAGATGTTGATCTTTCAGAAGTTAAAATAAATAAAGGCCAGACTGTTACTGTTCCGGCGATTGTTTCGGTTGATAATCCCGGTTGTTGGATTTGCGGAACATATTATGTTGAGGTCAGCTTGTAAATCATAAAAATACGAAAGGAGAGTGACTTGCTGGATGAAAAAGCTTATTTCGTTGATTTTAATAATTGTGATGTTGCTTGTTTGCTCAGGTTGCTCTCTTAATTTTTTTTCCGTTGAAAGTCTTATGAGCCCACCGGCACAGTCGGGCAAAAACGGAGATGTTGAAAAAGCTTTCAAAAAATTGATGTCAGACAAAACCATACAGTTACGTACCCCTGTAAGCGGTGATTACCAGACAGCTTTCGTTTTGTATGATTTAAACGGTAATGGTATTGAAGAGGCGTTGGTTTTTTATAATGATTCCTCTGTGGATGCTTCCGTAAGAATTGCTTTTTTAGAGTGTGTTAATGATACATGGGTGATTTCTGGTGATGTAAAGGGAGCCGGTAGCGGTGTTTACGATGTATCGTTTTCTGATTTGGATGATAACGGATGTTACGAGATATTGGTCGGTTGGACTCTTTATGACAGTAATTCCACAAAAATCGTTAGCGTATATGAAATTACACCTGGCGATAAAGGAATTTACACTTTAAATACCTTGGGCAATGAATATTACAGTGCTAAAAGCATAATGGATTTCAATGGAGATGATAAAGAGGATTTGGTTCTTGTTTATCTTGATGATTCCCAGGAGATTCAAAAATCCTATTTCAGGTGTTTTTCACTTTCTGACAATAACGAATTTGTTAAATACGCTGAGTCTAAATTGGATAGCCTGATTACCAGCGTTTCAAAAATACAGTTTGATGTTATTGAAAACGGAAAGAAATCTTTTAACAGAATTTTTATCGACTGTTCAAAAACTGATTCTTCAACCTTTACAGAAATGCTCTATTGGGATTACGAAGATAAAGCAATAGTCAGAGCATATAAAAATCCATCCAAAAAAACGTTAAGGCATTCAAAAATAAATTGCAGCGATATTGATGGCGATGGCATTCTGGAAATTCCCTCCAATACTACAATTTTAGGAGATGAAAAACTCCTTACAGTAAAGAAGGGTGATAATCAGTACACCTTTACAATGATAAAATGGCTCAACGCTTATGGCGACAAGAGCGAGGGTAACATAAATACATTGTTTAACCCCTTGGATTTATATCTTTACAGGTTAACCCGTGTTAATGAGGTAACTGTTTACTATGATATATTAAGTGAATCACTTAAATTCTGTTTATGGGATAAGGAAGAAAAGCTTGTTAAAGAAGAGCTGCTTTCAATATCATACAGAGATGCTAAGAATACACTTGATGCTGAAGGGCAAAAGTTATCTGAAACTGATAACGGACAGTTTTATTTTAACATTACCGACCACGGGAAAAGATTCGGACTCACTGATGAGGGTGTAAAGACCTCGTTTATAATAATTAAGTGAAAAGAGAGAAATTTATGAAAAAAGTACTAATTGCTGAAGATGAAGCTGCTATTCGCGAGATTATCGGAATAACACTTAGAAGAGCAGGTTATGAAGTAACTGAGGCTTGCGATGGTCAACAGGCGCTTGATTTATATAATGAGAAGAATGGTGAATTTGATGTTGTTCTTCTTGATATAATGATGCCCAATGTTGATGGTCTTGAGGTGTGTAAAAGACTCAGAAGTGTCAGCGGTACGGTAGGTATTATTATGCTTACTGCAAAAACTCAGGAAATGGATAAGGTTTCCGGTCTGCTTATGGGTGCTGACGATTACATAACCAAGCCTTTTTCACCTTCGGAACTTATGGCCAGAGTTGACAGTGTGTACCGCCGGGTTGCTATGAATACACAGAGTAAAGTTCAGTCCACCAGAGTTGACAAAATTACATTGGAACCTTTTGAGCTTAATCTCAGAAACAGAACACTTTACAAAAATAATGTACTTATTGAATTAACTCAGGTAGAGTTTCAGATAATAGAGTATTTTTTCACTAATGCCGGTAAAGCCTTAAGCCGAAATGACATACTTAAACAGGTGTGGGGTGAATCCTATTTCGGCGATGAAAAGGTTGTGGACGTTAATATCAGGCGTTTAAGAATGAAAATCGAGGAAGAACCTTCAATCCCTAAACATCTTGTAACAGTTTGGGGCATGGGTTATAAATGGAATTAAAATTTATTTGATTGTTAAAGGAGGGAAGAGTATGAAAATAAAGGGTATTACCAAAAGATGGGCAACCAATACTCTACTTATTACAGCTCTTATCCTTCTTGTACTTGTTTCTGTTTGTATTGTCTTTGTTATAAGTTACTACAGAAACTATGTTTCCAACTATCTTTTTGGCTACGCTAACGAAAGCGTAACAACCTTCTTTACGCCATACGTTGATGGTAGTGAAGAAATTTTTAATCAGAAAGCAAAAGAGTTTGTTGATAGCTTTGCAGATAAAAATCTAATGGAAGTACAGGTTGTTAACCGTAACGGCTCAGTTTCTTTTTCCTCATCCGGATTCAGAGTTTTTGAAACTGTTGAGACTATGGATGATGTAAAAGCCGCTGTTGAATCACCCAGCGGAATCAGTAAATGGTCGGGCTTTAATGAAAACGGTGAACATATTATGGCTGTTTCTATGGCACTTCCTTTTACTGGTGATAATCAGTTTTCAGGTGCAGTAAGGTTTATAACATCTATGAAAAACATAGATGCACAGATTGTAGGTTTTATTGCAGTAATTTTTATAGTTTATCTTATTGCACTATTTTTCGTGGCTCTTTCGGGTATGTTCTTCGTGCAAACTATTGTGGCTCCTGTTCGTAAAATCAACGATGTTGCAAGAAAGTTCTCTCAAGGTGAATTTGATGTGCGAATTGAGTCAGATGGTCGCGAGGATGACGAAATTACAGAACTTGCAGAATCTGTTAACGGAATGATTGCAGAGGTTGCTGCTACAGATAAACTGAAAAATGACTTTATTTCCACTGTTTCCCACGAACTAAGAACACCGCTTACAGCTATTAAAGGCTGGGGTGAAATGCTCAAGGAGCTTGATGGTGAGGACAGGGAAATTGCCCGTAGGGGAACAGAGGTTATAATTAACGAGTCTGAACGTCTTTCACAGCTTGTTGAAGAATTGTTGGATTTCTCCAGAATGCAAAGCGGCAATATGACCTTAAGACTTGAAAAAATTGATGTTCTTGCGGAGCTTGATGAAGCTATATTTGTTTTTAAGGAACGTTCAAAGCGTGACGGAATTGAGCTTACTTACTCTGTTCCTGAAATTCCGGCACCTATGATGGGCGACCCTAACAGAATAAAACAGGTGTTTGTAAATATACTTGATAACGCCTTTAAATATTCAGAACAGGGCGGCCTCGTAAACGTTGAAGCAAAGGTTGATGATGGTCAGCTTATTATATATTTTGCTGACAATGGTTGCGGTATTGCACCGGAGGATTTGCCAAATATTAAAAAGAAATTCTATAAAGCGAATATTCAGGTGCGCGGCTCCGGAATCGGTCTTGCGGTTGTTGATGAAATTATAAAGTTACACAATGGCGTGTTTGAAATTAATAGTGAACCAAACGTGGGTACAACTGTAACGGTTATCTTTAATGTTGAAAAGGTGGCTGTTGAGTCTGTTGCTCCGATAATTGAAGAAGTGAAGGTAGAAAATGATGAGTAAAAAAGAAAAAAAGTGTCCTGCAATTTCTGTTGGAGGACAAGCTCTTATAGAGGGTATTATGATGCAGGGCCCCAAGGGTGCTGCAATGTCAGTAAGACTTCCGGATGGTTCTATTGATACAGAAAAGCTTGAGGTAAAGCATATTAAAGAAAAGTTTAAACCAGCAGGCTTGCCCTTGATAAGAGGCATCTTCAATATGGTTGAATCCTTGCTTTTTGGCTTTAAGTGTCTGGAAAAATCTGCGGAAAAAGCAGGTCTTGACGACGATACAGACCCCGAAAATATGTCAAAGCTTGATAAATGGATTTCTGACCATTTCGGACCCAAAATGATGGCGGTTGTAACGGGAATTTCTATGGTTCTTGGTTGTGGTCTTGCATTTGTGCTTTTCTTTTACTTACCCACATTCCTTGTTGATACAGTAGATAAATATCTTTTTAAAAATGCTTTGGAAAATCTTCACCCGATATTTGAGGGTATAATGAGAATGGTTATTTTTGTAGCATATATCTGGATTGTTTCAAAAATTCCTGACATTAAGCGTGTGTTTATGTATCATGGTGCTGAACACAAATCAATCTTCTGTTACGAAAAAGGGCTTGAACTCACAGTTGAAAATGTAAGAAAACAAAAGCGTTTCCACCCTCGTTGCGGTACAAGCTTTATTTTTGTTATTCTTATAATCAGCATTTTGCTTTCCTCTGTTCTGGTTGTTGCTTTCCCCGAAATTGATGATAACAGAACTGTGTGGATGGCAATTAAGCTGTTGATTGTGCCTTTAACTGTTGGTATCGGTTATGAGTTTATAAAATATGCAGGAAAGCACGATAATTTCCTTGTAAAAATTCTTTCTGCACCCGGCCTTTGGATGCAACGCCTTACAACAGTTGAACCAACAGATGATATTATTGAGGTTGGTATTGAGTCTATTAAGGCAGTCCTTTTTGATGCAGAGGAAAATAAAGCGGAGGATGAAGAGGCTTGAAGAAACTTTACTCCGTATATCGTGAAGCTATAAAAGCCCTTACTGAGGCAGGGTGTGATAGCCCTGAGTTTGATGCTCAGCAGCTTGTATCCTATTGTCTTGGAATGAATAAAACCCAATTGCTTTTAAACTCAGGGACCCCCGTTGAAGAGGGGAAACAGTTTTTCTTTGAGGATTGCGTAAAAAGACGCTGTAACCACGAGCCTTTGCAATATATTATCGGTATGTGGGATTTTCATCGTTTTAGTTTTAAGGTGGGTGAGGGTGTTTTGATACCCCGTCCTGAAACTGAACTTTTGGTTGAGTTTGCTGCTGAGAAAATTCAGAAAAACGATTATAAAGTTGTTTATGATTTGTGTTGCGGAAGCGGTTGTATAGGTCTTACTGTTGCAAAGCTTTTTCCAAATGTTAAAGTTTTTTGTGTTGATATTTCTGACAGTGCAATAGAGTACACAACAAAAAACAAAGAACTTTTAGGTGCGGATAATGCAACAGTTGTACAAGCTGATGTACTGGATTCAGTTGGCTTTTTAGGTTTACCAAGACCCGATATGATTCTTTCGAATCCACCATATATCAGAACTGAAGAAATTAAAACTCTTCAGCCTGAAATTGCATATGAACCATTTATAGCACTTGATGGCGGCGGTGATGGCCTTGTGTTTTACAGAGCCTTATCAGATAATTGGTTTACATATATAAACAACGGCGGTTATATCGCTATGGAAATTGGCGAAGACCAAGGCAGAGATGTTTTATCATTGTTTATGAACAAAGCAGAAAAGGCAAGAATTATTAAAGATGCTGCCGGTCTTGACAGAGTTGTTGCAGTAAAAAGATAGGAGTTTGTTATGATTAGATATTTAGGCGATATTTTAAGTGGGAATTTTGATATCGTTGATTTAATAATTTATGTCAGTTCAATAGCTTTTGTTGTGTTTTGTGCAACACCCTTGCATGAATTTGCCCACGCACTTATAGCCGATAAGCTAGGTGACGATACCCCTCGTTTAAGGGGCAGACTCACAATTGATCCAATGGCACATATTGATAAACGTGGTGCTTTAATGATTTTCCTTTTCGGGTTTGGTTATGCAAAGCCCGTGGAAGTGCGAATGCGAAAATTTAAAAACCCTAAAAGAGATATGGCACTTGTTGCTTTGGCGGGTCCTGTCAGCAACATTTTACAAGCGTTGATAGCCTTGTTTTTATTTAATCTTTTGTGTAGTTTTGATACTACTGCTGAAAATACAGTGCTTACTTATTTGGCATTGTTTTTCTGGTATACTGCTGATATAAATGTAAATCTCGCGGTATTTAATCTTTTACCTGTTCCGCCACTTGATGGTTCGAGACTTGCAACAGCATTGTTACCTTCGAAATACTATTATAAATTAATGCAATATGAAAGATATATTATGATTGGTTTGTTTGTATTGCTTTTTACGGGTATTCTTACAAAACCGTTAAATTATATCTCAGGCTTGGTTTTCTTGCTTTTAGATTCAATTACATCAATACCATTCGTATAAGGATTTTTTATGGAAAAAATAAATTACAAACTTGAGGTGTTTGAAGGTCCTATGGACTTGCTTTTGCACCTTATTACAAAACATAAACTTGATATTTACGACATTCCTATTCTGGAACTTGTTGAACAATATACAACCTATGTCCGCGAAATGCAGGAAGAGAATATGGAGGTTGCAAGTGAGTTTCTTGAAATGGCAGCCCGACTTGTTTACATTAAAACAGTTTCTCTTTTACCTGTTTACGATGAGGCAGAGGATTTGAAAAACGAGCTTCGTGACGAGCTTTTAGAGTATCGTGATTGCAAAATTCTTGCAGGTAAGCTTTCTCAAATGACCGATGGTTTTAATTATACCACCAGAGGCTTTCAGGAAAGTGTTTCACCTGATAATACCTACAAGAGACTACACGAGCCATCAGAGCTTTTAAGTGCATATTCGTTGGCGGCGGGAAAAAAATTAAGACGTTTGCCACCGCCTATTGATTCATTTAAAACAATTGTTACAAAGAAGATAGTTTCAGTTGGTTCAAAAATTGATTCGATTATTTCTTCACTTAAAAACCGAAAAAAACGTAAGCTTTTTGATATTTACAAGGAATCTAAATCCCGTTCGGATTTGGTTGCCGCTTTCCTTGCTATATTGGAACTTGCTAAAAATAAAGCTATTTACATTTCCGGCGACGGAGATGATGCACAAATTGAGATTTTGGAAGGAATGGAAAACTCTTGATAGAGAAAAAACAAATTGCCGCAGCTCAGGCAGTGCTTTTTGCGGCAGCAGAACCTATTGAATATACAAAACTTGCAAATGTTTTGGGCTTTGATGATGAAACAATGCTTTTGGTTCTTGATGAATTAAGTAATAAGCTTGACTCCGAGGACAGCGGTATTTGCCTTTTGCAGCTTGATACAAAATATCAGCTTTGCAGTAAAAAAGAATTTGTTGAGGAAATAAGAACAGTTCTTGACCTTAAAAGGAATGCTCCGCTTTCACAGGCAGCTTTTGAAGTTCTTGCAATTATTGCTTATAATCAACCTATTACAAAGCCATACATAGAGCAAATTCGTGGTGTTGATTGTTCGGGCGTTGTTAATACACTTTGCCAGAAAGAGCTTGTGGAGGAAAAGGGTAGACTTGATGTTCCCGGCAGACCTGTTCTTTACGGAACAACGGCTAATTTCTTAAGATGTTTTTCTTTAAGTTCTTTGGATGAGCTTCCCGAGTTACCCTCTGCGGACAGAGATGTTTTAATGTCCGATGTAGAAAATGGTCAGTTATCCCTCTTCGATGGTGATGGTGTCCCACAGGATGAAAACTCAAATGAGGAGTAAGCCGGATTTTAACAATACATAAATCATAAATACATAAAAAGGGGCGATGTGATGCCTGTTTTATATACAATATTAGGTGTAATTCTTTTCTTTATTATACTGTTTTCTTTGAAATTAACAGTTATTGTTGATTATGGCGAGAAAACAGTTGTAAAAATCAAATATCTCTTTATATCGATTCCGATTGTAGATACTTCCAAAGAGAAAAAAGAAAAGAAATCTAAGAAAGCTAAAAAGTCTAAGAAAGGTAAAGCTGCGGAAACAACCGATGATTCAGCAGTAAATGAAACCACTCAAACAGATACCCAAGCAGATTCAAAAAAAGATAAAGCACCCAAACAAGGTAACAGTCTTTTAAAGCAGCTCTACCTTGACCATGGTTACGAGGGTCTGGAAAAGATGCTTCGCGACCTTGGAAGCTCTCTTGGTGGCTTCTTCGGGAAAATCTATAAAACCTTTACAATAGATGAGCTTTATATTAAAATGATCACTGCCGGAGGGGATGCGGCAGATACCGCTATTAAACACGGAAAGCTTTGTGCCTGGCTCTATCCCGTACTTGGTAAGCTTGTTTCCACCTGTAAGGTGAAAAAGTACGATTTTGATATAAGTCCTGATTTCCTTGCTCCGAAATCCACTGCAAGTGCTTTTGTTAAACTGCATATCAGACCAATTGTAATAACGAATGGCGTTGTGGTTCTGGCTCTTCAGTTAGTATTTAAAATTCTCTTTAAAATTCTTTTCTCTAAAAAGAAAAGTGATAAAAGTAAAAAAGTCCCCCAGACTGTTGCTAATGAAGTTGTAAAGTCAGAGGCTGCAGACCAGGGTGAAAATATTAATAAATAAACTATAATAGATAAGGACGGTGTTTCCACTATGGAAAAATCAGCAAATGGTATTCTTAAAACCACAATTGAAAAGGTAAGAGATTTGGTTGATGTAAGCACTATTATTGGTGAGCCCATTAACCTTCCTGATGGTCTTACAATTATCCCAGTATCAAAGGTTACATACGGCTTTGCATCGGGCGGTTCAGATTTCCCCTCAAAGAACAATGTTGAACTCTTTGGCGGTGCAGGTGGTGCAGGTATTACAATTAATCCTGTTGCTTTCCTTGTTGTTAAAGATGGTGATGTTACAATCAAACACATCGTTTCCAACGATAATGCTATTGAAAGAGCAGTTAGCCTTGTTCCCGAGATGTTTGACAAGGTTACCAAGCTTACAAATAAAAAGAAAGACGATACAGTTGAAGTAACTGCAGAATAAACTGTAAATTCATTTCATTCTGACCACCTGCATATTATTTAGTTGAAAGCGGGTGGTTGGTGTGTTGAAAAAAGTCTTTGTATTTTCTATTACCTTAATAATTATATTTAATTTAGCAGCACCTAAGGTGTCTGCTGTTGGTGAGCTTTCCCTTTCAGCTAAATCTGCAATTTTGCTGAATGCTTTGACTAACGAGGTCGTTTATGAAAAAAATGCCCATGAAAAAAGGGGAATAGCCAGTACAACCAAAATAATGACGTCACTACTTGCATTGGAGTATGGTAGCTTAAATAAAACCATAACGGCTAAGGCTGAGGATGTCCGTATTGAAGGCACTTCCATAGGTTTAAAAGATGGTGACAAAATTTCCTTGGAAACTCTTGTTATGGGGATGCTTCTTGAAAGCGGAAATGATGCGGCAAATGTAACAGCAACAGCCGTAAGTGGTACGAGGGAAGCATTTGTTGCTTTAATGAATAAAAGAGCTAAAGAAATTGGTATGGAAAATACCTCTTTCAAAAATCCGTCAGGGTTAACTGAAGATGGGCATTTTTCCACAGCTTATGATATGGCTCTTTTAGGGAGCTTTGCTATAAAAAATGCAAAGTTCCGAAGTTTATGCTCAATAGATTCTGTAAGAGTGGCTTACGGTACACCGGAATACCAAAGAACATTAAATAATCATAATAAATTATTAAATACCTGTGATGGTGTTTTTGGTATAAAAACGGGCTTTACTAAAGCGTCAGGCCGTTGCCTTGTAAGTGCTGCGGAAAGAAACGGTGTAACTCTTGTTGCAGTAACCTTGTCTGCCCCTGATGACTGGAATGACCATGAAAAGCTTTTTGAATATGGGTTCAGTAAAATTAATTCCTATGAAGTAGATTTCAACCCCGACAAAATCAAAATTGCTGTTGTTGGCTCTGACAATAAAGATATTAAGGTAAAATTAAAAACGGATTTATTTTACACATCAGAAAAAGAAAAACAAACCAAAACTATTGTCTTTTGTGAAAAATTCCTTTATGGCGATGTCGAAAAAGGTGATGTTGTAGGCACTGTAAAGGTGTTTTCATCTGATGATATTCTTTTATGTGAAAGTGAGCTTATCAGCACCGAAAACGCTCAGTTGAATTTTACTAAAAGAGAAAAACCTTTGTCTTGGTTTGAAAGATTAAAAATGTTTTTAGAAAAAGAAATTTTCTAAGATAGGAAAAAATATGGCTCTTGTTAGATTACAAAAATATTTATCGGAATGTTCAGTTGCCTCACGAAGAAAATCTGAGGAACTTATAAACGCCGGTAAAGTAAAAGTTAATGGCAAAATTGCCGTTGTGGGTGACAAAATCGACCCCAAAAAAGATACTGTTACAGTCAGTGGTAAAAAGGTTGTTGCAGTAAAGCAGAAATATTATATTATGCTAAATAAGCCCAGAGGCTATGTTACAACAATGAGTGATGAGCTGGGTAGAAAATGCGTTGCCGAGCTTGTGCAGGACGTTGGTGCAACTGTTTATCCCGTTGGCAGACTCGACAGGGATTCAGAGGGGCTTTTGCTTCTTACAAATGATGGTGAGTTTGCAAACGCCATTATGCATCCCAGAAAACACGTTCCCAAAACATATCGTGTTACTGTTCGTTCCAATATTAATGATGCGCAAGTGGAAAAACTTGAAAACGGCATTGATATTGAAGGGGATGGCAGAGATACTTTACCTGCTCAGGTACGTATTATTGAAAAATCTGCGGCTCGAAGTGTTTTTGAAATAACAATTTACGAAGGTAGAAACAGACAAATCCGTAAAATGTGCGAAGGTGTCAGCCTTGAGGTTATACGACTTAAAAGAAACGCTATCGGCTCAATAAAGTTGGGAATGCTCAAGGTGGGCAAATGGCGTGAACTGACTGAGGATGAGGTTCATCGTTTGCAAAGTCAATGATTAGAGGTAAATTATGATTAGAAGTATGACAGGCTTCGGCAGAGCACAGGCTTCTGTTGAAGGTTACAATATTACAGTTGAAATAAGAAGTGTAAATAACAGATATTTTGATTTTTATGCTAAAATGCCCAGAACCTTTTCTTTTCTTGAAGAAAAGGTAAAGGCTTTGCTTTCAACGGAGATTTCCAGAGGTAAGGTTGAATGCTCCTTACAAATTGAAACAACCGCTGATGAAAGCGTTATCGTAAGTATCAACGAGCCTCTTGCAGCAGGTTATGTTAAGGCTGTTGAAGAGCTTGCAGAAAAATTTAATGTTAAAAATGATTTAACAGCTCTTTCCCTTGCACGTTTTTCTGATATTCTTTCCATTACAAAAGCCCCTGTTGATGAAGAGGATTTATGGAATAAAGTACAGCTTGCAGTTAAGGATGCACTTGCAGAGTTTATAAAAATGCGTGAAATCGAAGGCGAAAAGCTTAAGGCGGACGTGCTTTCAAGGGCAGATACAATTATAAATAATGTAGCTTATATTGAGGAAAGATCTCCTGAAACCGTTAAGGCTTATTCTGAAAAGCTTCTTGAAAGAATGAAAACTGTTTTAGGCGATACACAGGTTGATGAAGCAAGAATTCTCACAGAAGCTGCAGTATATGCGGACAAGGTTGCCGTTGCAGAAGAAACCGTAAGACTCAGAAGCCATATTGACCAACTTCACACAATGCTTGATTCTAACGAAGCTGTTGGCAGAAAGCTTGATTTTCTTGTTCAGGAGATCAACCGTGAAGCTAACACAATCGGCTCAAAGGCACAGGATGTTGATATTGCCCGTAGGGTTATTGATATCAAAGCCGAAGTTGAGAAAATCAGAGAACAGATTCAGAATATTGAATAAGGTGATAATATGAAGCTTGTAAACATAGGTTTCGGCAACCTTATAAATGCAGATAGAGTAATTGCTGTTATCAGTCCTGAGTCTGCTCCGGCTAAGCGTATGATTCAGGAGTGTAAGGACAGAGCTCGTCTTATTGATGCTACCCACGGCAGAAAGACCAAAGGTGTAATAGTTACAGACAGCGACAATGTTGTGTTGTCATTTTTGTCTGCGGAGCAATTACTTACAAGATTCAACGACCAAAAGGGAGGTAGGGATTTTGGCTTTGAAGAATAAAGGAATGCTTGCTGTACTTTCAGGTCCTTCCGGCTCCGGTAAGGATACAGTTTTAGATAAGCTGAAAAAAACAGATTTTGTTTTTGATAAAACCATTTCTGCCACAACACGAGACATACGTGATGGTGAAAAAAATGGTGTTGATTACTTTTTTATAGATAAAAATGACTTTGAGAAAAAAATCAACGAGGGTTATTTTCTTGAGTATACCATCTATAATGATAATTATTACGGTACTCCCGTATCTGAGGTTGAAAGACTTATTGAAAAAGGCGGTTGCACACTCCTTAAAATTGAAGTTGAAGGTGCAAGTAATGTAAGAAAAGCTATTCCCGAAGCAATTTCAATTTTTATAATTCCACCTTCACTTGAAGAGCTTGAAAGACGTTTAAGAGGCCGTGGAACTGAAACTGAGGAAAGCTTTCAGAATCGCTTTAAAATTGCTATAGAGGAGCTTAAAAGAGCCCCAGAATACGATTATGTTGTTATTAATGATAACATTGACATTTGTGTAGAGCAAATTTCACATATTCTTAATTCAGAAAATTTGCGCTATTGTAGAATGGAAGATGTTGTTAAAAATATATTAGAGAATTAAATTACCGAAAGGAAGATAAAATTATGCTTAATCAGGATCTTAGTAAAGTACTCACAGGACATATAAGTCGTTACTCACTTGTAACTGCAACCGCAAAGCTTGCTCGTGAGATTTCTGACAAAAACCTTGAAGACAAGGTTATTACAACTGAAAAACCTGTTAGTGATGCATTAAATAAACTTCTTGAAGGCGACTATAAAATTATAGAGCCTGATGAAATTGCAAACATTTAACAATGGTTGACGGTGTACTTTTTGCCCGGGTAGCCGTTGAAGGCCTTGCATACCATTTTGATGCACCGTATTCCTATAAAATTCCTTGTGAATTGGAATCGGCTGCAATACCGGGATGCAGGGTTATGGTACCCTTTGGAAATGGTAACCGAAAAAAACAGGGACTTATACTGTCCGTGGAGCAGATTTCTCAAGCCGAAAAGGAAGCAAAGCTTAAAACTATCAGTCAGGTAATTGATAAAAAGCCTTTGTTTGATGAAGAGATGCTTTCTCTTGTTTTTTGGCTTAAGGAAACAACCTTTTGCACTCTTTTTGAAGCTGCAAAAACAATGCTTCCTGCCGGTATAGGTCTTAATTACGTTGTGTCATATATGACAAAAGAACTTTCGGCTGATAAGGAAAATAAACTCAACGAGGATGAATTGAGAATTTATAATTATCTTAAAGTTAAATGTAAATTTGTAAACAGAGAAAAAATTCTCGAAGATTTAGGATTTGATGCAGAAAGTAAAATACTGGAAAAACTTGTTAGAAAAGATGTTTTAATCACCAACGTTGATGCTAAACGCAAAACAGGGGATTTAACTATAAAAAATATCCGTTTGGCAGTTAGCGAAACACAAGCAGAGGAGCTTTTACCCACACTTACTCCAAAGCAAAAAAGTGTTTTCAGACTTTTGCTGGATATTGGTGGTGCATCTGTAAAAGAGGTTTGTTATTTTACAGGTGTTACCCCTGCGGTTGTTAACGCAATTGTAAAAAAAGGCTATGCAGAGCTTTATGACAGCGAAATTTATCGCAAACCACGTTATGAAAAAGCTCAGGAAAAAGTAAAGTCACCGGAGCTTACAAATTCGCAGAATCAGGCATTTACACAGCTTTTAAACCAATACAAAAGCGGTAAAGGTTCTGCTTCACTTCTTTTTGGTGTAACCGGTTCAGGTAAAACTCAGGTCTTTCTGAAATTAATTGAAGAGGTTGTGAATGATGGCAAGGGTGTTATTGTAATGGTTCCTGAAATCGCCCTTACACCGCAAACCCTTGGTATTTTCTACTCCCATTTTGGCGATGGTGTTGCAGTTTTTCACAGTGCTTTGTCAGCAGGTGAAAGAATTGATGAATGGAAGCGTGTAAAAAATGGTGAGGCTAAAATAGCCATTGGCACTCGTTCTGCAGTGTTTGCACCCTTTGATAATTTGGGCTTGATTGTAATTGACGAGGAGCAGGAGCATACCTATAAATCTGAAATGACGCCCAGGTATCATGCTCGGGAAGTGGCAAAATTCAGGTGCGTATATAATAATGCACTTTTGCTTTTATCTTCAGCTACGCCGTCTATTGAAACCTATAAAAATGCTGTTGAAGGTAAATATGGTTTTATTAAGCTGACCGAAAGGTACGGAAAAGCTGTTCTTCCTGATGTTGTTACGATTGATATCAGCGATACTAAAGGTGTAATCAGTAACGAGCTTTATAATGCTCTTGAGGAATGTCTTGAAGATAAAAAACAAGCCATTCTTTTAATGAACAGAAGAGGCTTTAACACATTTGCTTCTTGTAGTGCCTGTAAGACCGTTTTAACCTGTCCCAGTTGTAGTATATCTCTTACCTATCATAATGCTAATAATCGGCTTATGTGCCACTATTGCGGCCATTCTGAGGTGTTTACGGATACTTGCCCACAGTGCAACGAGAAAGCAGTCAGGTATGCAGGCTTCGGCACACAGCGAATAGAGGAAGAATTGCAGAATGTATTCCCAGGTGCAAGAATTCTGCGTATGGATGCCGATACTACAATGGCAAGGTATTCTTACCAAGAAAAATTAACAGCCTTTGCAAATGGTGAATATGATATACTTCTGGGTACACAGATGGTTGCAAAGGGACTCGATTTCCCGAAAGTAACCCTTGTTGGTGTTATTTCAATTGACCACCAGCTTTATAACGATGATTTCCGAAGTAGCGAGAAAGCCTTTGATTTACTCACACAGGTTGTAGGCCGTTCAGGTAGAGGTGCTTTTAAAGGTAGAGCCTTTATTCAGACTGTTTTGCCGGATAATGATATTATCACTCTTTCTGCTGACCAGGATTACGAATCCTTCTATAATACAGAATCTATCATAAGAAAAAGTATGGTTTATCCGCCTTATTGCGATATTTGTTCCCTTACCTTTACAAGTGAACAGTTTAACAAATCCTTTAACAGTGCCAAATTGTTTTTTGATATGGTTAGAGAGGCGGTATCAACCCAATACAATGATGTTAAGATTAATATTCTTGGTCCAATTCAACCAAGGGTATCAAAAATCAATAATAAATACCGAAATGTAATAACAATAAAATGTAAAAATAACAAACGCTTTCGTGAGATGATATCCGGTGTTCTCAAAGCATATATGAAGAATACCAAACAGGGTACAGCAAACGTTGCGATTGATATTAATCCATTATCATAAAAAGAAAATTAAAGGACGATATAAATGGCTATTAGAAATATAAGGGTTGATGATGACCCTATTTTAAGAAAAAAATCAAGAGTGGTAACAGAGTTTAATGATAGACTTTTTGAACTTCTTGATGATATGAAGGAAACAATGTACCACTCAGGCGGAGTTGGTCTTGCAGGTCCTCAGGTTGGTGTCCTTAAACGTGTTGTGGTAATAGACGTTAGTGAGGACAGAAATGAATATATTGAACTTATTAACCCTGAAATAACCTTCGAGGATGGTGCTCAGACCGGTAGTGAGGGTTGCCTTTCTCTTCCGGGTCTTTATGGTGTAGTTACAAGACCATACACCGTTAAAGTAAAGGCTCAGAATCGAGATGGCAAATGGTGCCTTTATAAAGGTGAAGCACTTAAAGCAAGATGTTTTTGCCATGAAATAGACCACCTTGACGGTGTCCTCTATAAAGATAAACTGGATGAAGGTGAAACCCTTCACAGAAATGATGGTGAATAAAATGAAGGTTCTCTATATGGGTACTCCCGATTTTGCGGTTGAACCCCTTAAAGCTCTTGTAAATAATGGTTATGAGGTATGTGGTGTAGTAACCCAGCCCGATAAACCCGTTGGCAGAAAGGCGATTTTAACACCACCACCAGTAAAGGTTCAGGCAGAAGCTTTTGGTATAAAAGTCTATCAACCGCAAACACTAAAAAATGGTGAGGGTATGGATATCCTTCGTGAACTTAACCCTGATGTTGTTATTGTTGTTGCCTACGGAAAAATTTTACCGAAAGATTTTCTTGAATATACCAAATATGGTTGCATCAACATTCATGGCTCAATTCTACCCAAATACAGAGGTGCCGCACCTATTCAGCGTTGTGTTCTTGATGGGGAAGAGTATGCAGGTGTAACCTCTATGCAGATGGATGTTGGCCTTGATACAGGTGATATGTTACTTGTAGAAAAAACCAAAATCGGTGAAAATGAAACTGCAGGTGAGCTTTTTGACAGACTTGCTCCCTTGGGGGCACAGCTTCTTATCAAAACACTTGTTGCATTGGAAAAGGGCGAGTTAAATCCACAAAAGCAAAATGATCAGGAAAGCACATACGCTTCAATGCTTGATAAAACTATGTCACCTGTAGATTTTACAAAATCTGCACGTGAAGTGCATAACCAAATTCGCGGACTTGACCCTTGGCCTGTTGCGTTGACTTACCTTGAGGGTAAAACATTGAAGCTTTTCCGTTCATCGGTTTCTGCTGACTTAAAGGGTGGTAAAGCAGGGGAGACCAAAATGCTTAAAAATGGTTTGGCAATTTTCTGCGGTGATGGGAATGCCGTTGTGGTTTCAGAAGTTCAGTTTGAAGGGAAAAAACGTATGAATGCGTCGGATTTCCTTAGAGGTCACCCAATTCCTGATGGAACAATTTTACAATAATTAACATATTATTAATATGTCGTTATTTTTTGTTTAAATAAATTGTTTTAAAATGTATTGTGAAGAGAAATATTGTTATCGGAGGTTGATATAATGCCATTTTTCTTTTTTGACTATTATTATATTATTCTCGTTGTCCCCGTAATTATTGCTTCACTTATTATACAAGCAAAATTAAAATCCACTTATGCAAAATATTCCAGAATAAATAATGCACGTAATATTACAGGTGCTCAGGCAGCTCAGATAGTGCTTGGCTATTACGGTATTCACGATGTAAGAATTGAGCATGTGGCCGGTAACCTTTCTGACCACTATGATCCCACAGCTAAAGTGATTCGTCTTTCAGATGGAGTTTTTAATGGTTCATCTATTGCGGCTGTTGGTATAGCATGTCACGAAGCAGGTCATGCAGCACAGCATGCAGAGGCTTATGCACCCATTAAAATACGAAACCTTATTTTACCTGTTTGTAATATTGGCTCAACTCTCTCAATGCCCTTACTTATTGCGGGTGTAATTTTCGGTTTTGAGCCTCTTATATGGGTTGGTATCGGCTTTTTCTCCTTTGTTGCAGTTTTCCAGTTAATTACTTTGCCTGTTGAATTCAATGCAAGTCAACGAGCTTTAAGTGTTATTGAATCAAACGGACTTCTTTCGTTTGATGAAAAAACAGGTGCGGCAAAGGTTTTGAAAATGGCAGCAATGACCTATGTTGCAGCATTGGCAACAAGTATTGCACAAATTCTTAGATTAGTTTTATTGTATACCGGTAGGAGAAACAGAAGATGATTAAATCCGCCAGGCAAATTGCCTACGAAATTCTTCTGAAAATTGAATCTGATGTTGCGTATTCTAATCTTGCAATAGACAGTGCTGTTAAGATGTATAATCCTGACAGCACTGATTGTGCTTTTATTTCAAGACTGGTTTATGGTGTTGTTGAGAGAAAATTGACTCTTGATTATACAATTTCAAAATACTTATCTAAGCCTATTAATAAAACAAAATCCAATGTTTTGACTATTTTAAGGCTTGGTGCATATCAGCTGCTGTTTATGGACAAAATTCCCGTAAGTGCAGCTGTTAACGAAAGTGTAGAGCTTACAAAAGCAAATAAATGTGAATTTGCTTCAGGTCTTGTAAATGCCGTACTTCGCAAAATTTCTCAGAATGGCTTGGTTATTGAAGAAAGCTTAAGTGAATTTGAAAAGCTGTCCATTACTTATTCAATGCCTGTAGATACTGTTAAATTTTTAATTCACCATTATGGTATAGAAAATACTGTGGCTTTCCTTAAGGCATCGCTTGAGCCTAAAGATATATTTATTCGTGTCAATACTATTAAAACAAATACCGAAGAATTAAAACAAATTTTAACCGAAGAGAATGTAAATGTGTATGATACCTTTTTACCGAATGCATTAAGGATTGAATTTAATGGTGCTGTTTATGATTTAAACAGCTTTAAAAAAGGTCTTTTTCATGTTGAAGATTTATCGTCACAGCTTTGCGTTGAAGCCTTGGGGCTGTTCCCGGAAGCTACTGCAATTGATGTGTGTGCAGCTCCCGGTGGCAAGACCTTTACAGCGGCTCAGTATATGGCGAACAAGGGTGTGCTTTATTCCTGTGATATATATTCCCAAAGGACGGATTTAATTAAGAATGGGGCGGACAGGCTGGGTTTGGATTGCATTAAACCCTTTGTTAATGATGCAACTGTTTTTAATGAGAGCTTGCCACAGATGGACAGAGTCCTTTGTGACGTTCCTTGCTCGGGTCTTGGTATAATCGGCAAAAAGCCGGAAATAAAATATAAAAAGCTTGATGATGCAAAAAACTTGTTACCTATACAAAAACAAATTCTTGATACTTCATCAGAATATGTAAAAAAAGGTGGTCATCTTGTTTATTCAACTTGTTCGGTTAACCCCAATGAAAACAGAAAAATATGTGATGTATTTTTAAAAGAACATCAGGATTTTTATTCTGTTAAGGTATTACCGAATATTGAAAGAGCAGTTGAAGAGGGTGACTATTTAACTCTTTTTCCGCATAAAAATAATTGTGATGGTTTTTTTATTGCAGTTTTTAAAAGAAAGTAGTTTTCAAGGAAAGTAAGGTAGTATGGAAAAAAAGGATATTGTTTCAATGAATTTTGAAGAACTTTCATTGGAATTTAAGGAAATGGGTCTTCCAAAATTCAGAGCCACACAGGTTTATGATTGGCTACATAAAAAATGTGTTGCCTCTTTTGAGGAAATGACTAATATATCAAAGGATTTAATAAGTAAATTAAATGACAATTTTGTCATTTTTAGTTGTACTATTGAAAAAAAACTTGTTTCGCGGTATGATAATACGGTAAAATACCTGTATTCTTTGCCTGATGGAGAATATCTTGAATGTGTGGTTATGGATTATAAATACGGCCACACAATATGCGTTTCTACTCAGGTTGGTTGCAAAATGGGTTGTGCTTTTTGTGCTTCGGGTATTGGCGGTTTTAAACGTCAGTTAACCCCGTCGGAAATTTTAGGGCAGATTTATACAGCACAACGTGATTTAGGTTTGCGTATTTCACGTATTGTTTTAATGGGGATGGGTGAACCGCTGGATAATTTTGACAATGTTATGCGCTTTTTAGAGCTTGTTAGTGATGAAAAGGGTCTTAATATCGGTATGAGGCATATCTCCCTTTCAACAAGTGGCATTGTGCCAAGAATATATGATTTGCTTGAAAAAGATTTACAGCTTACCTTGTCCGTTTCCCTCCATGCACCCAATGACGAAATTCGTTCAAAAATTATGCCGGTGAATAAATCCTGGAATGTGGATGAGCTTCTCAAGGCTTGTAAAATTTATGCCGATAAAACATCAAGGCGTATTTCCTTTGAATATGCAATGATGAAGGGCGTAAACGATACCCCTGAATGTGCCCGTGAATTGGGTGCAAAATTAAAAGGTATTTTATGCCATATTAATCTTATTCCTGCAAACGAAGTGCCCGAAAAAGGTCACGAAAGAAGCAGCGACAATGATATTGTTAGATTTAAGGAATTACTTGAAAAATCAGGGCATACGGTAACAATACGCCGTACCCTTGGTTCAGATATAAATGCTTCCTGTGGTCAGCTTCGCAGGGAGAAGCTTAAAGAAAATAACAACGCTTGAAAAGAGGTGAAACACCGTTGAGAATTTTTGGTAAAACAGATATAGGTCTTGTCAGGGAAAATAATCAGGATGCTTACCGTTTTGGCTTTTTCGAGGATGGTAATTCCTGGGTAATCGTCTGTGATGGAATGGGCGGTGTTTCCGGCGGTCAGGTAGCAAGTTCAATTTGTGTTGAAAAGGTATCTGAGGCCTTGGAACGTGGTTATCGCAAGAAAATGTCCGTTAACAGTGCAAAAAATCTTTTGACTTCTGCAATAACTGCTGCAAATGCTGCAGTTTTTAAGAAATCCCAGGAAAATTACGAGCTTAAGGGAATGGGAACAACTGTTGTGGCAGCTATTGTTCTTGATTCAATTGCGGTAATAGCTCATGTTGGCGACAGCAGAGCATATCTGGTCGATGAAAGCAGTATCAAAGCGGTTACCAAAGACCATTCCTTTGTTCAGTTGCTTGTTGATTCGGGCAAAATTACCGAAGATGAAGCAAAGGTTCACCCTGATAGGAATGTAATAACACGAGCTGTTGGAATTGAACATACGGTTGATGTTGAAATTGATTTTGTTGATATTAACCTTAATGAAAAATTACTAATTTGTACAGACGGTCTCAACGGCTATGTTGATGATGTCGATATATTTAAGACAGTTAATGAATTTGGTGATTCTTCAACCGAAAAACTTGTAGAAATGGCAAATAACTCAGGTGGACGCGATAATGTTACCGTTGTTGTTATTGTTCAAGGAGAGTAAGTATGGAAAATTATGTAGGTAAAAGACTTGACGGAAGATATGAAATACAGGATGTTATCGGTGTTGGCGGTATGGCGGTTGTATATAAAGCCTACGACAATATTGATGACAGAATTGTTGCAGTTAAGGTGCTTAAGGAAGAATACCTTGCAAATGAGGAATTTCGTCGTAGATTTAAAAACGAATCCAAAGCAATTGCAGTATTGTCCCACAATAACATTGTAAAGGTTTATGATGTTAGCTTCGGTGACAGATTACAGTATATTGTAATGGAATATATTGAGGGAATAACTCTTAAAGAATACATAGAAAAACGTGGAGTTATTGATTGGAACGAGGCTCTGTTTTTTATCATTCAGATTCTTCGTGCTCTTCAACACGCACACGATAAAGGCGTTGTTCACAGAGATGTTAAGCCTCAGAATATTATGCTTCTTGAGAACGGAACAATAAAGGTTGCTGATTTTGGTATTGCACGTTTCAGCCATAGTGAAACCCGCACTGTTACCGAAAAGGCTATAGGCTCTGTTCACTATATAAGTCCCGAACAGGCAAAAGGTGAGCTTACTGACGAAAAGGCGGATATTTATTCAACAGGTATTATGCTTTATGAAATGCTTACAGGTAAGCTTCCCTTTGATGGTGATAATGCAGTTAGCGTTGCTCTTATGCAGGTTAATAACGATGCAGTCCTTCCAAGGACTATTAACTCCCGTATTCCTGTTGGCTTTGAGCAGATTACAATGAAGGCTATGCAAAAAAGCACACGTGAACGTTATCAGTCCGCTGCAGAAATGCTCAGGGATTTGGAAGAATTGAAGAGGAATCCTAATATCAAGTTTGACTATACAACTTATTATGATGATATGGGTGCAACTCGTCCCATTGGAAAAATTCAGGAAAAAACACGAGCAATTCCTATTGTAGATATTGATACTACTGAGAAAAAAGAAGCTCCTGTTAGAATCAATAATGCAAATGAAATTAAGAAAACAGTTAATGAAACTCCCGGTAAAGTGCCGGTTCAGGATGTCCAGAAGAAAACTGTTAATACTAAACTTGCTGTTGTTGCAGGTGTTGTAGTTGCTGTTATATTATTCTTGATTATTCTTTTGTGTGTTAAAATCTTTGGTGAGAAAAAAATCGAGGTTGATAGTTTTATCGGTATGAACTATGAGCTTGAGATTAAAGATAATGAAGAATATAACAAAAAGTATAATTTTGAGTTGTATTACACCTCTTTTTCTGATGTTGAAGAGGGTAGTGTTTTTGACCAGGATCCCCAAGCAGGTACCGAATTACCCGAAGGTTCAACTATTATTCTCTATATAGTCAAGGCCGGTGAGGGTCAGGTGATTCCTGATTTTGTAGGTAAAAACTTCCGTCAGGCAAGTGATACACTTGAAACATTAGGCTTCAAAGTAACAGTTGTACCTGTTCAGGATGATACAGTTCCTGTAGGTCAGGTTGTAAGAACTGAACCTGCTGCTAATACAAGTGTGCTTATAGGTTCCAGCGTAACAATTTATTATGCCGCAGATACCAATTCAGGTAAATTATTTAAAATGCCTAAGTTAGAGGGCAAGTCCCTTGAAGATGCTACAAAAATTCTTGAAGATAACGGACTTGTTCTTTATAAGGTTGAATCAGCTGACAGTACTGTTGAAAAGGATTATGTTCTTAGTCAGTCACCAGCAGATGGTTCACCTGTAAGAGAAGGCGACCCTGTTGTGCTTACAGTTAGCTCCGGTAAGGTTTCAGCTAACAAACAACTTACTTTACCAAAGGGCGGTAATGTGAGCGTTAAAGTTGTTTTGGATGATGAGGTTGTTAAAAGCGAAAGCGTTGACACGGCTACAACCACAGCCTATAACGTTTCCGTAAGCGGCGATAAAGATAATTCTGAACTTGCTGTGTATATTAATGATGTGCTCTTCTATGAAGCAACTATAGATTTCACAAGAGAACCTGCTAAGTTTGCAAAAGAAAAAATTTATGACATCTCTTTCTATGTTGATGTAACAGGTATGGAAGAAAGTGCCGCGGTGAATGCACTCAATGCTGCCGGTTATAAGAATGTTACTGTCCGTTATGAGGAAAGTTTTGAAAAGGAAGGTACTGTTATAAGTCAGACTCCGGCTCAGATGACAGCTCCTAATCTTGACAAAACAGCAACTATCGTTATTGTTGTATCCAAGAGTGAGGCTACAACTTTACCTGTACCTCCGGAAGTGTCTACACCTGATGAAACCAATCCAGAAACACAGGTTCAATAATATATGGAAAAAGTATTAGACGGATTTATAATTAAAGG
>JAZSBI010000153.1:0-5089 GCA_045602345.1 Acutalibacteraceae bacterium
AATAAACTCCTTAAATGATGAGCAAAACAATGCACAATAAGGTAACAACCCCAAAGAAACAATCGGTTGATTCATTAACGGAGCTATGTCTTTAAGCGTTTCACAATCATTTTTTATCAGTATTGTTGATAATAAATCGCAGTATTCTTTCAAATCTATTCCACTACTTTGCATATCGTGCATCCGTCCTATTAAATTTAATCAGGCAGATTATTTGATTCCTTAACCTCATTGATTACTTCATATATCTTATCATAATCTGCTTTACTTCTCATACACACCCAATCTGATTCTAACTTTTTTATGTCGTATTCCTCAATGTAAGGAGTTATTTTAACTATATCTTGAGAAAACTTATTGGTTAAATTCATTGGTGTGATATAGAAAGAAATAAGTATATACATAACAATCAGCAATACTATACCGACAAATGCATGCTTGCCCGCTTTTTTGCCTATTGTTATATCCTTTTCGACTTTTTCAACAACATCTATTGTTGTTTCATTCTTCTTTCTATCTAAGGCTTTTTCATAAATCTTTTTCTTATCGTCGTCACTCAATTTAGAACTCTTTCTTTCAAGCACAACTACAGTTCTGTACAATTTTAAGGAATCAACAATATTTTTTAAACTGCTTCCCACCATAATGCTAAAGCCGCTTAAAATTATTAATCTTAACAACGCACCATCAGAATGCGTTGCCGCCAAAGTGTAAAGAATATTAGAGATTGTTTCAAATATTGACAAACCAACTGTCGGTACAACATCAAGCAACCAATCGCCAAATTTTAATACTGCAGTTGTAATTAAAGAAACAATTACACCATCTCTAATTTTCACTTTATGTTTTATAAACCACTCTTTCACCTTCACACCTCCATATTGCCGCAGAATTACGCCTTTGTTGAATCAAATATCAAACCAGCATTCTTCATTTCCCTCATGATTTGATTTTTCCAATCAACATCAGAATGAGAAATATATACAACACCAGCTAAATCGCTTGGTACTTCTACACCAGGATCATTGAGTGCTACAACTCTATCACGATTTAATTTTGCACACAAATAGCCATGTTCAAAAATTACGTTTTGCCGTGCCCTATCACGAAGCTCATCCGTGCCTTTCTTTCTACCTTCATCGCAACATGTGTACAAAACAATACCAAAACCCACATCAGTATAATGCTCGATTTTCTCTATAACCGTACGACCACCACTTGCTTCGTTTTTAAGAATAATTGGTTCCAATCCGATTCGCCGTATCATCAATTCTACTTCATTTAACAATTGCTCATCATGTCCGTGTACGATAAATACTTTCTTATTGCTCATTTCTGATTCCTCTACAAACTCATCACTTGTTATGTCTAGCAGATAACCATCTAGATTCTCTTTTAAAATTAATAATTTTGAACTTACATCCTTAAACACTTTTTTGTCGTGCCATCCACCAAAAGAATCGAAAGCAGATATTATTTCAGTGATAAATTCATCTTGCTTTAATTTTCTCAATTCAAAGAGTACTCTATTTTTCCACTCAATAAACTTCTCATCACTCGCTATAACTTCTACTCCTGCAAAAGAAGGCATTAAATGTTCTTCCAACTCTGGGATCATATTTATAAGTTTTTCTATTTCACTTATGGAATCACCATTTTCTGTTCTGAAATTCACTTCAAAATACCCAAAGCTTTCATCTGCGATATAAATATATCCACCGTTAACATCTAAATTCCTGACATATCCTCCCGCTTCCAAAATATCAAGTGTTGATTTTAAACGACCATAATCCTGTTTTTCTAAATTAATAATACTGCCCTTTTTCAAATTACAAAGTTCTCGATATTCTGATAATACTTTTTTGATATGTTCTTTATTCATAACAATTCACACCTCCAACTCGCCACTCATCAGTTTGGGTAACAGACGGTCACGAGCTTCTTTTAAATTTATAGTTTCCTTTTGCAGCTTTCTTTGTTTTTCAAATAAAGGAAAAACTATTTTTGTGTATTTTTTTATTAGTTCTATTTCAGGGCAGATTACTTCTGTCTGTTTAACAACTTCCCCACTTATATTCTGTTGACCTGCTCCTCGAGCAATTCCATTATAATGGTCTCTTAATTCGTATAGTTTTCCGTATAACCACTGCCAAGATATTATTGTTTCATCAGCCTTCAAACAAAGGGCCGCCTGATTACAAGTTGCTTCAGAATCAAGAACACCCAATCTTCCCAAAGTAGGACTAGCATATATTGCCATGAGTATTGTGTTTTCTGGAAAAAACTTTGCAGAAGAATTATTTTGTCCTTCAATACTAATTTTTTCATCAGAATCAATTAACCAACAGTCTTGCAGTTCTTGTGTTTTGTACCATTTAATTGTAGCATTGTTCCAATACGATTCTTTTTTTCTATTGGGTGTTCCACCTGCATTTATTCTCTCACACAAATCCGCCAACACACACTTCTTCCACCCCTCAGGGACACTGTCAACGATTTTTGTATTTTCGTGACCGGGGAAACGAAGGTCAACAAACCACTCTTTATAAAGTCGCTGTGCCGCTTCTTCGAGAAGCTTGATTTGCTTTTGGTTGTTTTCGATGAGGTCGTCGTAGGTAGAAAGGATATTAGCAATTCGATTTTGAATTTCTAAATGAGGGGCAGGAAATTTTATTGTAGAAAGTTTTTCCCACGAAAGATTATCTTGTGTTGCACCTTGAGAAATTTGCTGACAATTTTTTTGCAATATATCAAAACAATACTTTACAAAACGCACATCTGATACATTTTCAAACGGAATGAATCCCATTATACTATCTGGAAAACATGCGTCTATTCCAAGAATAGCTGTATCAGCAATATTAGCGGCAATTGTAATACAAAGAGTTCCTTTATTCCACAACTTACTTTGTGATAACCCTTTTTCGTTATAAGTTTGCGAATATTCCGTTATATAAAAATTTGCATTTTTTACATCTGCCGTTTGTATAAATGGATATGTTCCGCCATATAAAGCAGGATCATTTCTAGGTCTATGTTTTGATTTACCTCTAGAAATAGTACCGAGTTGATCCAAAGTTTTATATTCCCAACTCATAACCCCATCTCCTCCATATTCCTGGAGATAGTTGCCATAAGCTCATTTGACTCTGCCTGTAAAGAGAGAAGCTCACTATGTATCTCTGCCATACGCTCTGCAAAATCCACTCCGTCATCCTCAGTGGGTGCAACACCGACATAAGCACCCGGTGTGAGTGAATAGCCTTTGCCCTTGACTTCTTCGTTTATGTCCGCAACCTTACACAGACCGAGAATGTCTTTGTATTCTCCGTCACCGAATTTTTCTGTAAGCCATTCGTATTCTTTGATTACAATTTCAAGCTCAGTAATTAATGCAAAAATATCATCAGTTGCATTTTGAACAAGTTTTTTTAATAATGAAAATCTCTCTAATTTAAAACCGTGCTTTTGTAAAAATTGCTCTTGCAAAATTTTATACTTGCTGTTTGTCATAGAGCCGTAATAATTTATTACCGACTGTACAACATCACTTATTTTCTTTTTATAATCATCAATATAATTATAAATGATAGAAGTTTCAGTAAACTCAAAGGCCTTATCGTCTTCGGCAATCAGTTTTTCTGCTTCTGCAAGCAAAGCATTAATATGTTCTCCGTCAATTATTCCCACATAACGATGCGGGGTTTTAGAAATGATATGAATCATATCTTTGATTGCTTTTTTATATTCATTAATAAGTTTATAATACTTATCAAGCTCCCCACGATAAAGCCACACAATAGCGTTAAGATTTTTCATCTGCCACTCGGACCACTCATTAAGAGTACGGTCAACCTGAGTATAGTAATTTCTCGCATCAATAAAGAGAATCTTATCCTTGTTTTCTTCTCTCTTCGCCTTGTCAAAGAACCAAAGAGTACAGGGAAGGCTCTTTGTGTAGAAAAAGTTGTTACCTACTGAAAGCATAACATCAACATCGCCTGTTCTGATAAGCTCTTCACGGATATTCTTGTCCTTGCCCTGGCTGTCTGTAGCCGAGGAAGCCATAACAAAGCCTGCTCTGCCTGTCTCTTTCAGGTAAGCGTGGAAATATGAAATCCAGAGATAGTTCGCATTGCCTATCTCTTTATTTTTATTAACGCCGGGCAAACCAAAGGGAAGACGTCCTGCATTCTGTGCCGTCTCTGATTTAACCTTGTCAACATTAAAGGGAGGGTTAGCCATAACATAGTCACACATACCCTCAAGGTTATGTGCATCGTGATAAAAGCTGTTTGCTTCGTCACCTGATACAATCTTTGCATTAAGGCCGTGAACAGCCATATTCATAATACAGAGCTTTGCGTTATACTCAACCTTTTCCTGACCGTAGAAGGTCATTGCAGTGTTGGCATTTGCACCGTGCTGTTCAATAAAATCTGCAGATGAAACGAACATACCGCCACTACCGCAGGCAGGGTCAAGAACTGTACCGTGACTCGGCTCAATGATATTAACTATCATTTTAACCAGTGATTTCGGGGTGAAGAAAACACCGTCATCAGATGCCACAGCAGGTGCAAACTTATTGAGGAAATACTCGTAAATTCTGCCGATAATATCATCCTTAACCTCGTTGAAGGCTTCGTTATTGAAAATACGGAGAAGTTCTCTCAAAAGGTCATTCTGAAGAATTGTATAGTTTTTGGGAAGAATACCCTTAAGCTGCATAGTCTGTCCTTCAATAAGCTCCATAGCCTTATTGATAGCCTGTCCCATATCGGTATTATCGGGGAGGTTGAGCAGATAGTCATATCTTGCCTCTTCGGGAAGGTAGATGGCACTTTTGGTTTTGAAATCATCAGCTTCAACGGGCAGAACTCTGCCGTTACGAACAGGTCTGTCCTTTAATATATCGGCCTCAACAAACTTAAAGCGACTGTAAGCATATCTTAAAAATATAAGGCCGAGCACAGGCATACAATACTCCTGTGAGGTTACTTTTGAATCGGCACGAAGAAGGTCTGCTGCCTCCCATAATTCTTTTTCAAGCGTACGGATGTTTACCATTCTGAACTTTCTCCTTTTT
>JAZSBI010000154.1:0-6619 GCA_045602345.1 Acutalibacteraceae bacterium
TCGTTAACGCACGCGTATTTTATGTATTGGCGTACTAAAAATATGGAGGTAAAACTTTATGAAACAATCAACTAAATTGTTGAGCTTGGTTCTTGCTCTCATTATGGCGTTTAGCTGTATGTCTGTTATCGGTAATGCAGCGCTTGAGAAATCTCAGATGAAATACGATGTTATTGATGACGCTGATTGTCGAAAAACTTCAAAAATTACAAAATTCCCCCCTTGAAATGTAGCGCTATTATATGTATAATGTGAATTGTGAATATTTTTTTAACAATCAGGAGAAAACTAATGAAACTTTTGGAAGAACGCATTGCAAAAGACGGAACTGCCATCGGCACAGATATTTTAAAAGTAGATATGTTCCTGAACCACCAGATTGACCCTGAACTTATTATTGAAATGGGTAAAGAATTTTACCGTCTTTTCAAGGATTGCGGGGCTACAAAGGTGGTTACAATTGAGTCCTCCGGCATTTCTATGGCGGTTGCAACAGCACTTCAGTTCGGCATTCCTGCCCTTTTTGCTAAAAAAGGCGACCACAAGAACGTTGGTACAGATGTTTATTCGGCAAAATGCTATTCCTTTACCCACGCAAAAGAATACCAGATGAAGATTTCAAAAAAATATTTGAATAAAAATGATAAAGTGCTTATTATAGACGACTTTATGGCAGGCGGTAACGCTTGTAATGCCCTTATCGACATTATCGGACAAGCAGGGGCACAGGTCGTTGGTATTGGCATAGCAATTGAAATGGGCTTCCAGCCCGGCGGACAAGAACTCCGTCAAAAAGGCTACAAGGTTCGGTCATTAGCAATCGTTGACAGTATGTGTGACGGCAAAATCACATTCAGACCCGATATTGATTGCTGACAATAAAAAATCCTTATGGAGGTAATGACAATGAAAAAATTCAGTAAAGTTCTCGCTCTCTGCCTTGCTCTTGTTATGGTAGTTGGCTGCTTCGCAGCTTGCGGCGAGAAGAAACCCGAAGAAGAAACTAAAGTTCTTTCAATTGACGAAGTTGAAAAGACTGTTCCAGTGGCATCAGATCCTGTTGCAAAAGAAGATCTCAAAGTTGGTTTCATCTTCCTTCACGACGAAAACTCAACATACGACAAAAACTTTATGGATGCAGCTGCTGCAGTTCAGAAGAAATTAAAACTTACTGACGAGCAGGTTATCTACAAAGTTAACATTCCCGAAGGCGATGAATGCTACAACGCTGCTGCTGAACTTGTAGATGAAGGTTGTAACGTTATTTTCGCAAACTCCTTCGGTCACGAGCCCTATATGCTTAAAGCAGCTAAAGAGTTCCCTGATGTTCAGTTCTGCCATGCAACAGGTACAAACTCATTGATAGCACTTACACCCAACTTCCACAACGCTTTCGCTTCTATCTACGAAGGTAGATTCCTTGCAGGTATTGCTGCAGGTATGAAGCTCAATGAAATGATCGAATCTGGCAAAATCACAAAAGAAGAAGCTAAAATCGGTTACGTAGGTGCATTCCCCTATGCAGAAGTTAAATCCGGTTTCACATCTTTCTTCCTTGGTGCTCGCTACGTTTGCCCCAGCGTTACAATGGAAGTTAAGTACACAAACTCTTGGTTTGATATCGCTCTTGAAAAAGAATCTGCACTTGCACTTATCAAAAATGGTTGCGTTCTTATCAGCCAGCACGCTGACTCTGAAGGCGCACCCAAAGCATGTGAAGAAAACAACATTCCTAACATCGCATACAACGTTGACACTGCTAAAGAACTTAAATGTGAAAAAACAGCTATTATTTCTTCAAAGATTTCCTGGGAACCCTACTTTGAAATTATGATTAACAGCGTAATCAAAGGCGAAGCTATCCCTGTTGACTGGTGTGGCGGCATCAAAGAAGGTTCCGTTCAGCTTACAAAGCTCAACGAAAAAGCTGCTGCTGAAGGCACACAGGCTAAAATCAATGAAATCAAAGCAAAGCTTGAAGACGGTTCTTTAGATGTATTTGATACAGATACATTCACAGTAGGCGGTAAGAAGCTTGAAACATACCTTGCCGACGTTGTTAGTGACGAAAAATTCACTCCCGACTCAGAAGCTATTAAAGACGGTAAATTCATCGAATCTACTCACAGATCAGCTCCTTACTTTGACATCATTATTGATGGCATCACAGAAATCTAAGAAACACACCTTTAGGTGTAATTCCCCTGCCGGGTTTTCCCGGCAGGAGAATTATTTTGTTTTGATGTTTTTTTATAATGCATGTGTAGAAAAACATCAAAACAAAACTTTTTCAAGGGGTGATTATATGGCAAATGTTGCTATCGAATTAAAAAACCTGACTAAAACCTTCGGTAAAGTTATTGCAAACAAAAATGTTAGTATCTCTGTAAACAAAGGCGAAATATTATCCATTTTAGGTGAAAACGGAAGTGGCAAAACTACCCTTATGAACATGATTTCAGGAATTTATTATCCTGATGAAGGCAATATTTTCGTTGACGGTAAGGAAGTTTCCATCCGTTCCCCAAAAGATGCTTTCAAACTAAAAATCGGTATGATTCACCAGCATTTCAAGCTTGTTGATGTTTTTGATGCTACCGAAAATATCATTCTTGGTATAAGTGACAAAAAATTCAACATAAAAGCTGCAAAAAAAGAAATACAGGAAACCTGCGACAAATACGGCTTTGAAATTGACCTTTCAAAGAAAATCTACGATATGAGCGTTTCCGAAAAGCAGACAGTTGAAATTGTTAAAGTGCTTTACAGAGGGGCAGATATACTCATTCTCGATGAGCCTACTGCAGTTCTTACCCCACAGGAAATACAAAAGCTTTTCAATGTTTTACGCCGTATGCGTGATGACGGAAAAGCCATTATAATTATTACCCACAAGCTTAACGAAGTGCTTGAAATTTCTGACAGAGTTTCCGTACTTCGTAAAGGTGAGTATATTGGCACTGTTAACACTAAGGATTCCACCGAGCAGAGCCTTACAGAAATGATGGTGGGTGAAAAAATCACACTTGACATCGACAGGCCCGAGCCCCACGACACAGTAGACAGGCTTATTGTTAAAGGTGTCGACTGTTATAATGCTGATGGTATCAAGGTTCTTGACGACATTTCGTTCACTGCAAAAAGTGGTGAAATCCTTGGTATTGCAGGTATCGCCGGTTCAGGCCAAAGGGAAATTTTAGAAGCTATTGCAGGTTTGCAGAAGCTTTCCGGTGGCGAAATCATTTACCGCAACCCAAAAACCGATAAAGAAGAAAGTCTTCGCAACAAAACTCCTATTGAGATAAAAAATCTGGGTGTCAGACTGTCATTTGTACCCGAAGACAGACTCGGCATGGGTCTTGTAGGCAATATGGGCATTGCAGACAATATGATGCTGCGTAGCTACAAAAAAGGTAAAACAATGTTCCTTGAGCGTAAAGAGCCCAAGAACCTTGCTAATAAAATCATTGATGACCTTAAAGTTGTTACCCCTGATGCAAACACCCCTGTAAGACGTCTTTCCGGTGGTAATGTACAAAAGGTTCTTGTAGGTCGTGAAATCGCAGCTTCTCCCACAGTTCTTATGGCAGCTTACCCTGTAAGGGGTCTTGATATCAACTCATCCTACACAATTTACAATCTTCTTACTGAGCAAAAGGAAAAAGGCGTTGCCGTTATCTTCGTTGGCGAAGACCTTGACGTGCTCATTGACCTTTGTGACAGAATCCTTGTTATGAGCGGCGGCAGAGTCACAGGTATTGTAGACGGCAGAACAGCTAAAAAAGAAGAAATTGGTATATTGATGACTAAAGGTAAAGGCGGTGACTCAAATGAACAAGAATAATCATCACGAGCCGTTAATACGAATTTCCAAGAAAGATGCAATACCTTGGCAAAAAGCCTGGTTAATAAGAGGTTTGTGCATTTTGGCTGCATTTGTAGTTTGCTCTTTGGTAATCGTTTTTATAACTGATTATAACCCTCTTCAGGTATTCGCATCTATGTTTGAGGGCTCTTTTGGTTCAGAAAGAAAAATTTGGATAGCTTTACAGAATACTGCCATACTCCTTTGCATATCTTTGGCAGTAACCCCCGCTTTCAAAATGCGATTCTGGAACCTGGGTGCTGAAGGTCAGGTGCTTATGGGTGCACTTGCAACCGCTGCATGTATGATACACCTGGCTCATTTGCCCAGTATTGTAATTTTAATTATTTCAGTTGTTTCTGCACTTGTTGCAGGTTTGGTATGGGGTCTGATTCCCTCTCTCTTCAAAGCAAAATGGAACACAAACGAATCACTGTTTACTCTTATGATGAACTATGTTGCCATACAGCTCATTGCATATTTCATCACCTTTTGGGAAAATCCAAAAGATTCCAACACCGTAGGTATTATTAACTTCAATACCGAAGCTGGTTGGATTCCTGCTATATTCGGCCAGAAATATTTGTTCAATATAGTAATTGTTTTCCTTCTTACACTCGTAATGTATGTTTACCTTAAACACAGTAAGCAAGGTTACGAAATATCTGTAGTAGGTGAAAGTGAAAATACTGCACGTTATATAGGTATCAACGTAAAAAAAACTATCATCCGTACAGTTTCTATTTCCGCTGCTTTGTGTGGTTTTGCAGGTTTCCTTCTGGTAGCAGGAACAGGTCACACTATATCAACCAGTACCGCAGGCGGACAGGGCTTTACCGCTATTATGGTTTCGTGGTTAGCTAAATTCAATCCTATCGTTATGATTTTCACTTCTTTCCTGTTAATTTTCCTTAACAGAGGTGCAGGCGAAATCGCCACTGCCTTCAGATTGAACCAAAGTGTTTCCGAAATTCTCAGTGGTATAATACTTTTCTTTATCATAGGCAGCGAATTCTTTATAAATTACAAAATCAGTATCGGAAGAACTAAAAAAGGAGGAAAATAATATGCTGACCTTACTTGCAGGTTTCTTAAAACAAGCTATAATTCAAGGAATTCCTCTACTTTTTGGTTCTACCGGTGAAATCATTACTGAAAAATCCGGAAATTTGAACTTAGGAATCCCCGGTATTATGTATATTGGTGGTATTTCAGGTGTTATCGGAGCTTATTTCTACGAAATGCATGGGGATGTAGACAACGCCTTCCTTTGTGTTCTGGTGCCCTTCCTCTCTTCTATTTTAGGCTCGGTTATTATGTCCTTGATTTATTGCTTCCTGACCATCACACTCAAAGCAAACCAGAATGTTACCGGACTTGCTTTAACAACCTTTGGTGTAGGTGTTGGTAACTTCTTCGGTGGTTCACTTACATCCCTTTTTGGTGGCAACGGTGGCCATATCGCCCTTAACGAAACAGGTAAATATTACCAGACAACTCTCCCCTTTGCAGACAAGCTCGGATTATTCGGAGACACATTCCTTTCCTTTGGTTTTCTTGCATACCTTGCGGTTGCTGTTGCCCTTATAGCATCATGGTATCTTAACCACACCCGTTCCGGATTAAGCCTCAGAGCAGTTGGTGAAAACCCTGCAACCGCAGATGCTGCAGGTATTAACGTAACATTGTACAAATATGTTGCAACCTGTGTAGGTGGTGCAATTGCAGGCTTAGGTGGTCTTTATTTCATAATGGACTATATTGGTGGTTCATGGACAAATGGTGGCTTCGGTGACCGTGGTTGGTTAGCTATCGCTCTTGTTATTTTTGCTCTCTGGAAGCCTAAATTCTCTATTTTAGGTTCAATCCTTTTCGGTGGACTTTATATTGTTTACCTCTACATTCCCGGACTTTCCAGAAACTCGCAGGAGCTTTTCAAAATGCTTCCCTATATTGTTACTATCATTGTTCTTATCATTACAAGCATTAAAAAGAAAAGGGAGCATCAACCCCCGGAAAGCCTTGGTTTAAGTTATTTCCGCGAGGAAAGATAAAACACAAAACAAATAACACAGTTATTCGGAAAAATCTGAATAACTGTGTTATTTTTTATTTTATTGGTAAAAATAGCAGTACATAATTTATTCTGAGCGAGTTGATTATATGTTTGCTGTTATTACTGCTGTTATTTCGGGTGCTCTTATGAGCATACAGGGGGTTTTTAACGAGGGCGTGACAAAACAGACGTCTATATGGATGTCCGCCTCATTTGTACAGTTAACAGCCTTCCTTTTCTGCATAGCCGCCTGGTTTTTCACAGGTCGTGACAGCTCTGTTGGTGCCCTTTTTAAAATAGAAAACAAATATATGCTTCTTGGGGGTATTATAGGTGCTTTGATAACCTATACAGTTATACGCAGTATGTCGGGACTGGGCCCTGCTCAGGCTGTTATGATTATAGTTACCGCACAGCTTGTTGTGGCATATCTTATTGAGCTTTTCGGTCTTTTCGGCGTAGAAAAGGTTGATTTTCAATGGCAGAAGCTTTTAGGTGTTATAATTTCCATAGGCGGTATTCTGCTTTTTAAATGGGAATTTAAATAATGACAAAAAAGGGGATAGGAAAAAAAGATGCAGAACGGACAAACCGAGCAAAAACAAGGCTTCAGACTTGTTTTTGTTTACCCGAAGGCGTACAAAGGTACGTCGAGTGGCGAGATTTGTTCGTAGCATAAAACTAAAAATTTTTTATAA
>JAZSBI010000155.1:0-3121 GCA_045602345.1 Acutalibacteraceae bacterium
AGGGAGTTACCGGGGCCCCCGAAAAGCGCAAGCTTTTAAGGGGACCGAAGCCACAACGAAGCTATGAGATTTTTGAGTGAAACGAAAAAACGATTTGCGTAGTTTTGTGGCGGAGGGGCTTAGCGGTCAAAATTGTGCGAAGTGAACAACGAGCAAGCAATTTTGGGCACCGCAAGAGGCACGTAGTGAGGATGTCAGCAAAAGGAAAGAAAGGCTAAAATAAACGCACAACATCTTTGGTGGTTAGTTTCTCCTCTCTTACCACAACTCTCGTTATATGGCTTTCTGTGGGAAGTAAAAAGCTATTTTATTCTAGTTGTCATTTTATACATAGTATTAAAACAAAAAACAATTAGCCGACCTTTCTCGGTTGACTAATTGTTTTTATATTTTTAAAGAAACGGAAGTGGTAATTTAATTTCCTGTTTTTATGTGTTCTAACATCTTTAATTATTTCTGCTTTTAAAACTCAATGACAACAATAATCTTTAAGCAGTTTCGTTTTCCTTATGGCGTTCTTCACGCATTTTTTCAAGGTCACGATACATCTGCTCTTTCTTTTCACCTTCTATATCATAGAAGAATTTAAGGATAAGAGACTTAAGAACATTGGCCAAAGCATAACCGAAGACAAGGAATGCAAGAAGCCACAAGCATGTTTTAAGATATGTAGGTTGAGCCTGCATTGTAGCAACAAGGTCACCTTCTGCAGAGGACTGATAACCTGCCCATGCAATCATAAACGGAATAGCAATTTCCTTCAAGTAATTAAGAGCAGTTTGAACCCAGCCCGGTACAATACCCTGAATAGCCTCCATTCTCTCTCCTGTTTCCCATTCAAGATAATCATAGAACTCAACATTAAGGTGTGAGGTTGAAAGCTCCTGAATACCAATACCTACGCCGAAAATGAAATAGAAAACATAGAAGAAAATACTGTTCCAGCCACTAAAGAACATAATGTCAAACTGTGCTTCAATAAAACAGATACCAAAAAGAATACCTGCCGAGATAATAGAATACGGTCCGCAGATTTTAAGAAGCTTGGTTGGCTCGTATTTCTTTGAAAGCTTTGTTGTAATAAGATTACCAACAACGGTACCAATTGCTGTGGGAAGAGTAAGTAAAAGGTTCTTTGAGGAGCCGACTGTGATAGCAGCAAGATATGTTGACATCTTACCAAGCATAGCAAAAGTATGGGACCATTGGATTGCATGGTATGCGCGGTAATTTTTGTATTTGAAAAGAGAGAAAACGGCTTTTGTTACCTTTACCTTCTTTTTCTTAGGAAGCTCAATTCTTTCTTTGCAGAAAAGGCCACACATAAGATTACCGAACGCAGTAACGGTAGCGGCAACAATTGCAAGAGTCATATACATTTGGTTTTTGTCATCGCTGAAAATACCGTAAACAAATGTGCCGAGATAAGCCGCACCGTATCCGATATAATAAGATAACTGCCATATTGTTGCAACAGTTTTCTTTTCCTTATGGTTTGGAGAGATAACCTGAACAATATTCTGACCTGCGTTATTGAAGGCGTTGAACACAGTCTGACAGCAAGCTATACCATAACGGAAAAGCGTCATCTGCTCAACAGTCCAGCCCTCGGGAACATAAAAGTATAACGCGGTAAGGGTGAATATGGGAATAAGGCATATGATATACCAATGACGGTATCTGCCCCAACGGGTTTTCCAGTTCTGAATAATAACGCCGGAAATAACACCAATTACTATACCTAAAACAGTGGTAAGTGTAGTCTGAACGGCAAGAATATCTGCAATTTGTTCAGCATTAACTCCCACAGGACCGTAATAAAGCTCGTGCAGGAATGCTGCCGCAAGAGAGCCTGTAAGGGTTGTTCCGAACATACCACCGATTCTTGAAAGCATTACGCAGAAATACTCGAATTTTGAAATATGTTTACCCTCACCGTGAATGAGAGCATTCTGCGGAATTTCAGTAGCAGATGTTTTTTTGGTTCTTAACATCATATCATCCCCGTAATTTTATTTGGTTGATTTTAAATTGCTAAAAACAACCATTATACATATAGATTAACATATTTTCTTTAAAGTTCCAATGTAATAAATCACAACAATATTTTTGAATTATCACAACAAGAGAGATATACGTAAAATACATCCGATTTATTAAATATTAAAGCAAAAAACAATTCCATTGGAATAATCCAACAAAAAATGGTTTTATTAATTACTTTTTGCAGATTTACTCTTGTTTAGACAGCAAAGAAATGATACACTGAAATTACGATTTATCACACTTATTACTGTGATTTATACTATTAAACAGGAGTAAATTTCAGAAATATGAATAGTGTTGAAAATGTTTGTGAGTATTATTCCCACTTTAAAGATGATTTTCCGATTAACATATTTGCCGTAGGAGAAAGCTTTTGGTACGAAGATTGTTTCTTTGAAAGAGCTACTTCAGAAATTACTGCCATTGAGTATGTTGTCAGCGGATATGGAGTTCTCGAAAACAACGGCAAAAAATATGATATCGGACCAAAGGATGTTTTTTTATTAAGAAAAGGAACTCACCATAAGTACTATAATGCTAAACATAGTACACTTCACAAAATATTTATTACTTTAACCGGTGAACTCCCAGAAATATTACTAAATCAGTATTTACCCGGTCATGATTACGTTTATCATAATTGTGAGCTTGAAGAGCTTTTCAGAAACATATATAAAAAGACCCAAAAATACGGCACCGATTATTCTGATTTAGTTGATGATATGGTACCTGAAATTATGAAGTTAATTATCGCCATAAGTCATTGTGCATCAAATGACAAAAAAGACATTGCATCTTTAATGAGAGAATATCTTGATTCACAGATATACAAAGCTTTTTCACTTGATACAATGTGCAAAAAATTCGGCTACTCAAAAAATCACATAATCAATATATTTTCAAAAAGATTCAGCATTACCCCCTATCAGTATTACACAACAAAAAAACTCGAAACCGTTAAACTGTATCTGACTAATACAAATCACTCAATTTCAGAAATTGCAGAAAAAATGTCTTTTTCTGACCAACAGTATTTTTCCTCATGGTTCAAATCACTTTGCGGAATATCTCCTTC
>JAZSBI010000156.1:0-4419 GCA_045602345.1 Acutalibacteraceae bacterium
ACACCATCTTCTTTGAAAAGCTTTTCTAAATCAAAATCCTTTATATTTAAAGTTTTTCCTACCTCACCTGCCCTGTCATTGTGCACCCTCGGTCCGCGAAGACCGAAACCACTATCTGCAATGTTAAATTGATGACGATAACCCCAGGGCCCACCCTGCTCTACATCTTTTCCCTCAAATTCCATATTCCGAGAGCGAAGATTTGCTTTTATAAAATGGGCGATGGGACTGTCTTTAACAAATGTTGTGAGCACTTTTACGGGCAAACCTAAATATGAGCAGATTGATGCAACATTGGTTTCCGCAGAGGTTGCCTGCATATAAAAAACATCGGAGGAAAAAACCGTTTGCCTGTCAGGCGGCAAAAGTCGTACACCCATACTTGTAGGGACAACTAAAGCATATTTATAATTTTTTTTAATTTCTAACATTTATACTCCTCATTTATTAAGTGGAAAATTGAAAGTGGTAAGTGGCAAATTCCGGGTCTGCGACACAATTATAAATGTTTGGAAGCGGAGCTTCCCCGACACTCCTCACTCCTAACTCCTCACTCCTACCTTTTATGCATTATACGTTGTAGATGCAGTATTCCCACCTTTGCCGTTCCAATTAGTATGAAAGAATTTACCTCTGGGGAAATCTGTTCTTTCGTAGGTATGGGCGCCAAAAAAATCTCTTTGTGCCTGAATAAGGTTTGCAGGAAGCTTTTCCGAACGATAGCCATCGAAATATGTGAGTGCCGCTGTCAAAGAGGGTGAATATACACCATTAAGCATACAAATAGCACAGATTTTTCTTAAACTTTCCATACCATTAAGAATTTCGTTTTTAAAGTAGCCGTCTAACATAAGGTTTTTTAAATCGGGCTTTTTGTCAAATGCATCTTTAATTTTATCTAAAAAAGCACTTCTGATAATGCAACCACCTCGCCAGAGCTGAGCAATACCGCCAAAATCCAAATTCCAATTATATTTTTCTGATGCAGCTTTCAATAGTGCATACCCCTGTGCATAGGAAATAATTTTTGCACAATAAAGTGCTTCCTCCATTCGTCCTATATACTCTCCCTTTTCACCCTTGAAATCAACGAATGGTCCTGTAAGCTCCTTTGATGCCTCAACTCTTTCCTCTTTCATAGCACTTAAATATCTGGCATATACTGCTTCGGTTATAAGTGTAAGAGGTACTCCCTCCTCAAGAGCGGTAATGCCCGTCCATTTACCCGTTCCCTTTTGCCCTGCGAAATCAAGAATTTTTTCAACAAGTGGTGAACCCTCCTCGTCCTTTACTGTAAAAATCTCGCTTGTAATATCAATCAGAAAGCTGTCAAGCCGACCTTTATTCCATTCAGAAAAAATTCTGTGTATATCCTCTGCTGAAAACTCCAAAATCACTTTCATAAAATGATAAATTTCGCTTATGAGCTGCATATCACCATATTCGATTCCGTTATGGACCATTTTCACAAAATGACCTGCACCACCATTACCTACCCAATCACAGCAAGGCATTCCATCCTTGGTTTTGGCGCAAATCGCTTGAAAAATCGGCTTGACGCTACCCCAGGCAAGCTTTGAGCCACCGGGCATCATAGAAGGTCCGTTCAAAGCCCCCTCTTCTCCACCGGAAACACCTGTACCAATATAAAGAAGACCTTTACTTTCCACATAGCTTGTTCTTCTTTCGGTGTCTTTAAAATGCGAGTTGCCACCATCTATTATTATGTCACCTTTGTCCAACAATGGTATAAGCTTGTCTATAACCTCATCAATCGGGTTTCCCGCTCTGATCATCATCATTATTTTTCTTGGCTTTTCTGTAGCCTCGACCAAATCCTTCAATGTATGTGTACCAATAAAATTCTTGTTTTTACCTCTTCCGTTTATAAATTTATCTACTATTTCAGTCTCTCTGTTAAAAATCGCTACCGTAAAGCCCTTGCTTTCCATATTCATTGCAAGGTTCTCACCCATAACAGCAAGGCCAATAAGTCCTATATCTGCTTTTTTCATTTTTTATTTTTTCCTTTCTTTTGCGGTACAGGCAAGCCTGTACCCTACGGTTTATTGTATTTATAATGTTTGGAAGCGAAGCTTCCCCGACATTCCGCACTCCGCACTCCGCATTTATATCGTCCACAACCCAAGTGCCGGATTGCTTATATAATAAATTTCCTCTCCGTCAACTGTATTGTAACCATCCTTGAGTGTGGCAGGATTATATTTTTTCACTGCCTCTTCATATGGTAAATAATTGAAACCTACACTTTCAATCTCCTGTTTTGTAAGATACTTTGTGCAATATGTGACTTTAAATTTACCATCGGAAGAACCATGAATAAGATGAGCGGCTACAGACAAATTATTTTTCAGTTCTTCATCTTCTTTTACAAGCTCCAATACCTTTTCTCTTCCAACATAACCGAATTTTCTGATAAGTCTGTCATTTTCATCATCTTCTCCAAATTTCTTTACATTTGGTGCAAGAACAATAAGCTCTCCACCCTCCGCCATTGCCATTCGGGTTCTGTAAACCGCTTTATTGCCGAGCCAGGTACTGCGAAATTCTCTCGGGTCAAGGTAAACTACTGCTTTTTTAATGGGCTTTTGCAGTCTTGTCATATTCATTTGTTGGCTTTTTCCAACAGACATTTCAAATAAATCTCTACTTCTTCCGATGTATATGCCATGAATGAGTGTTTCATCTTTTTCATTGGTAGTTGTAACTGTTAAAACATACATCAAAGGAATATCTTTTATAAATTTTTCTTCCGCATAGTCAAAAACCTTTCTTACGGGAGAAAAATCCTGCCCCATAATACGCACAAGACCATAAAAAGCCCCTAACATATGGGAAGAATTTATCATACTGCTTCCCCCGCAACCTACGAAAATATTTTTTGAATAATTTGCCATTCCCACAACCTCATGGGGTACAACCTGTCCGATTGAAATTATAAGATCGTAAGATTCATCTAAAAGTCTTTTGTTAATTTCAACATCAATTTTGGTATCAACAAGCCCCTCTGAAACAGTTCTGACAAACTCTTTCGGCACCTCGCCTATTTTCACAACATCCTTACGCCAATTGTGAACAATAAGTTTTTCATAGGGAACATCCACCCCGAAAAAAACTTCACTTTCCGCTTTTGTAACAGGGCGGTGAGTGCCTAAAGCGGGCATAATATCAACTATGCAACTATCTTTCAGCAGATTGTAATACATATTTGTAATTTTCCCCGCACCGGAATACATTCTAGTATAATCGGGTGGTAAAAGAAGAATTTTTTTAAGTTTTTTGCCTTCAACAGACTTCTTTATAATTTCAAAAAGCCTTTTATCATCAATAATACCCTCACTTTCGATGAACAAAATATCACCTCTGTAAAATACTGTAAGTATCATTATTTTTAGGCTTTTTCATTGAAAATATTACAGTTGTGTGATAATATATTAAAAGAAATTTTTCGGAGGCGATTTTATGAAAAAATTTATGGATAAGGATTTTCTTCTTTCCACCGAAACCGCTAAAAAGCTTTATGCCGCTTGTGAAAATACCCCTATTTTCGACTGGCATTGTCATTTACAGCCTAAAGAAATTTATGAAAATAAAACTCCCGAAGATATTGCATACCTTTGGCTCGCCGGCGACCATTACAAATGGCGTGGTATGCGTTCCTGCGGTATAAGTGAAGAATACATCACAGGTAACAAAACGCCTTATGAAAAGTTCAAGGCATGGGCAAGTGCTATGCCTAATCTTATCGGTAATCCACTTTACCATTGGACTCACCTTGAATTGCAGAGATATTTTGATATTTATGAGCCCCTTTCACCTGCAACTTGCGATGAAATCTGGGAAAAGGCAAATGCCAAAATCAAAGCAGGTGGCTTCACGCCCCGTGAACTTATTGAAAAAAGCAATGTAAAATATGTTTGCACAACAGATGATGTTGCAGATACCCTTGAATACCACAAACTTTTAGCAGAAGATAAATCTTTCAAATGTAAAGTTCTTCCTGCATTCCGTCCCGATAAGGCTCTTGGCATTGAGCTTGACGGCTATAATGATTGGGTAAAAGCTCTTGAAAATGTAATGGGTAAGGCAGTTCCCTCATTTACAGAACTTAAATCTGCGCTTCTTTCAAGAATTGAGTTTTTTGCAGAAATGGGTTGCAGAGCTTCCGACCACGCTTTCACTTATGTTCCCTATAAGAGAGCAAATGAAGAAGAATTGAATGTTATATTCAAAAAACGTCTTGCAGGTGAAGTTCTGGGGACAGAAGAAATTGATAAGTACAAAACCGAGCTTATGCTCTTCCTTGCGGGTGAGTACAACCGCCTCGGTTGGGGTATGGAAATTCACATCGGTGCAATGCGTAACAACAACGGCATTATGTTTAAAAAATTAGGTCCC
>JAZSBI010000157.1:0-12152 GCA_045602345.1 Acutalibacteraceae bacterium
TGTCACTTTGTTGGCTTTTACATCGCCATAGCCAATCTGAACAGCTTCATAGCCGTCAACTTCAGTTGTCTTCTTCTGAACAACTGCGCACGGACCAGCTTCGATTACTGTAACAGGAACCATGTTTCCGTTTTCGTCGAAGATCTGTGTCATGCCGATCTTTTTTCCGATAAGACCTTTTTTCATTTTGTTTTCCTCCTTCAGATTATTGGTTGAGTTTCCTCAACATGACCTGCGACCTATATATAATAGGTATATTCAAAATCAAGCTTTATATCGGATTAAAGCTTAATCTCAAAATCAACACCAGCGGGGAGCTCAAGACCTGTGAGAGCCTCAACAGTTTTGTTTGAGGGTCTGAGAATGTCGTTGAGTCTCTTGTGTGTGTGCTGTTCGAACTGTTCACGAGAGTCTTTGTACTTGTGAACTGCGCGAAGCACTGTGATAACCTCTTTTTCTGTGGGGAGCGGGATAGGACCTGAAACCTGAGCACCTGTGCGCTTTGCTGTTTCAACGATCTTTTCTGCTGCCTTGTCTACGAGGTTGTGATCGTAACCTTTGAGTCTGATTCTGATTTTTTCCTTAACTGCCATTTTTCACGCCTCCTAATTTTTTTGGCGGGCTGCGCAAGTTTCAACAACTCTCCCGGGCTTATCGCCCATTCCATTTAAAAACCGGAATGAACATTCCGGGATGAACTCACGCTCCGACACAAACGCGTAGCCACAGTTAAGGACGGCAAACGTATTTGTATTCGGTATTTAATCGCCCGGTTTTAAATCGGACATACTCGGCGGAAATTCCCTGCCTCAAAGGGCAGCCACCTCCCGCGTCATCGCACATCTGCACGCATCAGGGCATAAAAAAATAGGGACACGCCCCTTCACGCGCCCTATCATAATATCACAACTATTTCAATAATGCAATAGTTTTTTGTAATTTTTTTAGAATTTTTTAAAGTTTTTTTGTCACTATATAACAAGTGATTTTCACTAAATTTTCATGTTATTTTTCTACACCTGTAAAGTATTCAGGGTATTGGGGCATAACAATAGTTTTTATCATATTAAAACAAAGTGTTCCTTCGGCATAGGATACCCCTATATTACCTGTTGTTTTTCCTGTTGCTACAGATATATTCTTATTTTTATCAATCAAATAAACTTTAACAAGTGTGTCCGGACTTTTTATAACGTTCCCATCCCCATCAAGTTTGCCGCTAAATTGGAGAACAAAGTTATTACCTGTATCAGGATCGGAATAAATAGCCACGAGTAAGCTCTTATCAACATTATATTTTTCCGAAACAAGTTTTATAAACTTGTTGTTATGATGGTCAGAAAGTTTGTTCTCACCATTCTTGGTTAATTTCTCATATTCAGCAACAGGGTCATATTTGTCAGATTTTTGTGTGGTGGGCGGTATGGTAACTATGTCACCCGCCTCCTCCTGTTTGTTTCCGTTTGCATTGGGACTTTCAACCATATTGTTGCTATTCTGAGTTACATCCCAATCCAAATTACCATCATCTTCCTTTGTGGTGTTTGTGACACCAGCAAGCGTATACAGGGTTGTGTTTTCTTTCTTTGAAGAACCGCCATCCTTTATTACATTAACAATTGCAACTGTTAATATAACTACTACTAAAACTATTGCGACAGCAAGAGCAATAACTGCTCCCATACCTTTTTTATTTGATTTGTTATCCATAACAGACCTCACATCATTTTATTTGTGCTATATATTATAATAGTATATATAAATAATTGCAATACCTCAAAAAAAAGAAAGTGCGGAAAACCGCACTTTCCCTGTGAAAACTATTGCAATAATTCACACTAACCTTAGTGTTTGGATAAAACGGCACTTAAGCAACTGTTTCTTCAATCGAAGGAGTGAAGCTTGCAAATGCCTGAAGAACCATACCGATAAGGGGGAAATCAGCAAGAGCGCCTAATGTTCCGCCGTATTCAGTAACTACATTACCCTCAGCATCAGTTGTTTCAGTAACTGAGAAAAGTGAACTGATACCATCAGCAATTTCACCAACATCAAGACCGTAGTTAGCGAGAAGCTGCCAAATTGAATCTAACATTAATTTTGCCTCCTTTCATACTATTATCGTAGATATTTTATCATATAGATATGTTTTTATTTTTCTTTTTTGGAAAAATAACACTTTTTTTTAAATTTCAGCAAAATAGCACAATCTATTGGTTTTAATTTGCTCATCTTTAATTATTTTCAAAGGATTAATTATCATCATTTTTTCTAAAACTTCTTCATTCATCCCATAAGGATAATTTTCTAAACAATAAGATATGTCAGTATTTCTAATCCTTAAATCATGGGCGTCTGAGCCTATAAAATCTGCAAATCCACAATTTATCATTCTAACCGCAAACTCCTGAATCTCATCACCAAACATACCTGCAGCAGAACCGCTGTTAACCTGGAAAAGAATATCTTTTTCAGAAAGCTTATCAATAGCTGAATAATCAGACAAGAAAAAATCGTACCTCTCCGGATGAGCAATAATAGGAACAAGGCCAAACGATTTCAAGTAAGAACACCAAGCTTCAACATCCTGAACCGAAGGTTTGAAGAAATTGAATTCAATAAGGACATATCTCGAACCACACAAGGAATAAGGTTTAAAATACTTTATGTCAAAAATATCGTCATCACAAAGAATCTCAAAACCTTTTTGTAACTTAAGAGGGATTCCCTCTTCATCTAAAATTTCTAAAAGTCGTTCTGCCTTACGCTCTCTTTCATCAAATAAATCTTCTGAATTCTCCCAATACATAAGGTGCGGGGTAAGGAAAAGTGTACCTGTACCTGTTTCAGCTGCCATATCACACAGTTCCACGGAAGTTTGTAGACTATGTGCTCCATCATCCATCCCCCACAAAGTATGAGAATGAATGTCTATATATTTATCACTCTTCAAATAACTCACCTTTTTTCAGACAAATTGTTTTCAGTAGATTCTTGGGATATCAAAGCCTTATTTCCTATTATACCCTCATCATACATTAATTTAAGAACAATCACGGTAAGGGGCAAGATTATAATTCCGAAGGCGCCAAATAATTTTGCACCAAGGAACATAGCAGCAATTGTAAAAATTGCAGGAAGACCAACCTGGTTTGCCACTAATTTAGGTTCAATAATCTGTCTTAAAACAGTTATTACAGCATAGAGAACCAGAAGTCCTATACCTAATCCGATATTACCGGTAACAATACTATAAACTGCCCATGGCAACAAAATTGTACCTGTTCCTAACACAGGAATAATATCAACAATACAGGTAACGAAAGCTATGATAGCAATATACCCACTTTTATAAACACCTAATAATTTTAAAAATGAAAGACCCACAAACATTTCTATAAAGGTTATAAGCATCAAAGTTGCATATGCTTTAAAAAGTTTTGACACACCCTTAGTTATAGTACGCTTGGTATTTATAAGCTTATTGCGACCCTCATTACTACAAAAACTAAAAATCATATTTTTGATAGCTTCATAATCGGAAGTCATAAAAACACAAGAAACAATAGTAACGAGAAGTGAAAGGAAAAGTGATGGAATTCCTTTTACAACATTCCAAGCACCACTGATGGGGGCTGATAATACTGACATATCAATCCCCAGGCTCTTTGTTCCGATTTTGTCAAAGAAATTAATCACATATTCACTAAGAGCGTCGCCAACTCCTTTAGGAAGTTTTGTAAGTAAATTCATAGCAGTTTTTTCTACTGTATCAATCAAATCTGAAACTGAAGATATACTACTGAAAACATACGTAAAAAACTCTTTTAACTCATTAACTAAAACAAAAAGCAAACCGGCAATTGAGCCTATTATTAAAACAACAATAAGAAGAACCAAAATTATGGAAACCGCGCTGTGCACTTTAACATGCAATTTTTTTGTTATGGCTTTTATTGGCCTTTGTAAAAAAACAGAAAGTGCTGCCGCAAAAACAAATGGAAATATATAACCAAAGGCATAGTTAATAGTGAAATAAAACAAACCGATAAAGATTGTCACATAAATAAAATTAATTATAAATGCTTTTCGCTTTTTTATAACATCATCCATAATACTCCCTCCGGTACAATACAAATTACTTTTATTTTAAACTATTAATAACAATAATACAATAAAAAGATAAATTTTTTCATATTTTTTTAATATTTTTTGCATTTTTTCAAATTTGCTCTTTATTATCTTAAAAAACTGTGCTAAAATGTTGTGGTATATATCATTCTTACATACACGGAGGTATCCGAATGCAAATAGCAATTATGGGGTTCGGCACCATTGGTTCAGGTGTTGCAGAACTTTTACTTAAAAACCAGAAAAGTATCGTGGCAAAAAGCGGACAGGCATCTCTCGAAGTAAAGCACATTCTTGATATAAGAGATTTCAGCGGACACGAATTAGAAAAATACTTTACTAAGGATTTCAATGACATCCTCAACGACCCGTCTGTTAGCATAGTTGTTGAATGTATGGGCGGTACCGAACCAGCTTACGAATATGTTTCAAAAAGCCTTATGGCAGGAAAAAGTGTTGTTTCCTCCAACAAAGAATTGGTTGCCGCAAAAGGCTACGAATTGCTTGAAATGGCCAAAGAAAATAATGTAAACTTCCTTTTTGAAGCAAGTGTTGGTGGCGGTATTCCTATCATTAGACCTATCAGCCAATGTCTTGCAGCTAACGAAATCGGCGAAATTGCAGGTATTCTTAACGGCACCACTAACTTCATTCTTACTAAAATGATTGTAGATGGAATGGCTTTCGAGGATGCACTTAAACTTGCTCAAGATAATGGCTATGCAGAGCGTGATCCTTCCGCAGATATACATGGTCACGATGCTGCCAGAAAAATATGCATACTTGCTTCCCTTTGCTTTGGCAAACATGTATACCCTGACTTTGTCGAAACAGAAGGCATCACAAACATAACACCTGAAGATGTAGAATACGCCAAAAACTGGGGAGGCGTTATTAAGCTTATCGGCCGAGCACAAAAACTTGATGATAACAGCATCAGTGCAACTGTTGGTCCTTGCCTTATCCAGAATCATAGTCAGCTTGCATCTGTAGACGATGTTTTCAACGCAATACTTGTTCGCGGTGACGCTATCGGTGATGTTGTTTTCTACGGTAAAGGTGCCGGCAAACTTCCCACTGCAAGTGCGGTTGTTGCTGACGTAATCGACTGTGCTAAGCACACTGTAAGAAGGAAGGCTTTCGGTTGGGGACCCACAGAAGATAATTATGTTATCGACCCGATACTTCAAAGCACAGCTCTTTATGTAAGAGCTGAAACAGAAGACTATATTACAGCCTTCAACGAGATTAATAAAACTTTCGACTCTCCGCTTATTCTTCACAGAGAGAATGCAGGAAAGAACGAAATAGCTTTTATAACACCTGTTTTGAGAGAAAAAGAGGCACGTAACGCAATCGAAAAACTTCCGATTGATGTAAAATCAATACTTCGTGTTCTTGATTATTAAATTACATATAAACAAATTAGATTTGGAGGAACATTTATGGCTGCTTGCCCTAAATGCGGAAGACATCTGAACATCTGGCATATTAAAGCCGAGTGTCCAACTTGTGGCGTAAATATCCCTAACTACGATTGGGAAGCACGGCTTAACGAAGATGCTGAAAAGGCTCAAACAGCCTGGACAAAATTTAATAGATTTACCGGTAATTTCAAAAGTGCTTTGTTTGGAAGCAAATTGAGGATAATACGATTCATCTTCACCTTTGTCCCTTTGGTTGCTTTAATTCTGCCTATTGCCAATTACACAATTAACCTCCCCTTTGTCTTTGCAGATTCAGTGAATATGACATTGGTAGATTTCACACTGAATACATTATTGAAATTAAATTGGGGTTCTCTTATAACACTGGTAAGTTCCGGAATTCTGGGTGTACCTACCGGGATGTTATTTATAGCAATCCTTTTACTTTATCTTGCCGTTGTTTTTGGTGTTTTAAACTTTATATTCGTTTTAATCAGAGCACCTAAGCTTAAAGCAGGTTTCAATATCACAATGTGCGTTTTATCTACTCTTTGTTTCACTTCTGCAGCTGCACTATTCACAATTAGTGTTAACTTAGTTGAAAATACAACTATTGGTTTTATTTCCGGTTCAATTCAATACGGAATATTTGTAGGTATAGCGCTTTTCACTCTTAATGTTGTGCTTAACACCATAACAAACAAGGGCTTTAAAAAACAACGAGCAGAGCAAAACTAACATTACATAAAAATAACCTTGCAGTATAAATTCTGCAAGGTTATTTGTTATTTTATTAAGATACTTCCTCTAATTCCGACTCATTGTTTTTTTCTAAAATAGCTATCAGAGCCTCTTTTTCTTCTTCATTTGCAAAAACACCTGCTTCTGCAGCTTTATCATGCATAGGGTCAGTTGTTACATAATGTGTTGTATCAAAAGGATTTCTGAAGTAAATGGGTGGTTCAATTTTAAGAAACGGCTTTGTTGTTTCAACATCATAGTTTTCATAAATCTCAACCGTTTCAAACTGAGTTGTGTTTTCAACTGAAACTTCCGTAGTTGGTTCAGGTGTAATTTCAGTTACACTTTCAGTTGCAGGCTCTGTTACTTCCTCTGGCACAGGTTTAAAACTCTCCTTAGGAACTTCAACTTTTTCATTTTTCTCTTTCAAAGCTACCTTTGGTTCAGTCATAAAGCAAAGTAAAACGCCAACACACAAACAAAGCGCAGCAAAAACAAGAATTTTTCCTGCTTTTTTGTAGCTGATAACCTTTTTTATTCTTGTTTTTATACCTACCTCACCAAAAGCAACAGGACAAGCAGTAATTTTAACCTTATTAACGCCTAAATCCAACAAAGCTTTTGCATACTGTTTGCATCCGTCCGGATCGCAATTTTTCACAACACTTTCATCGCAACACAATTCAATGTCTTTACACAGTATAATATAGGCTACCCAAACCAACGGATTAAACCAATGGATACACAAAATCACAAAACTTACAGCTTTTATAATATGGTCCGCATACCTAATATGTGCTTCCTCATGTTGTAATACACAGTTTTGTGTTGTTTGATCCAAGCCGTATGGTACATAAATTCTAGGCTTTATAAAACCACAAACAAATGGAGATTGAATTCTTTCGCTTTGATAAATGTTCCCCTTTACCTGAACGCTATCAATAATCTTCAACCTTAACCTAATATAACTTATGGTCCCAAAAACAATAAAAGCTATACCTACAGTAATCCACAAAAAAGGAACAACATCTACAAAAGATAGACCTTTCTCAACAGGAGCGATAACGACCTGCTCTGCAACCCTGTCAGCGGCCTGTGGAACATTTTGAGGCACAAGGCTTAAAGCACTTTTAAAGGAAAATGGCAGAATAAGTCTCAAGCCAACCAAGCCCCATAATATTTTACGGAAATACATAGGCGCTTTCTGTAAGAGGGCACGAACCACAATAACAGCAATTATAAGCCACATTGCATCAACAGACATTGAAAGTACTTCAGAGAATACCTTTTCCATTATTCTTTCTCTTCACCTACAAGTTTTTTAAGTTCTTCATATTCTTTTTCGGAAAGCTTTTGTTTCTTTGCAAAAGCAGCAATAAATGCAGGGAGAGAGCCTTCAAACCTCTCTTCAAATAATTCATTCATTTCTGCAAGCTGAATTTCCTCTTTAGTTACGAGCGATGTAATGGTAGAGCCTTCTTTTTTTAGAACGCCTCTTTCTCCCAATCTTTTAATAACAGTATATGTAGTCGTTCTTGCCCAACCTAACTTTTCTTTACAAATATCAGAAATTTTTGAACAGGTTATAGGCTCGTTTTCCCATAAAATAAGACAGAACCTGTATTCGCTTTCAAATACTTTTGGAGTTTTCACATTTTCACCCTCTAGAAGAATAATATACTATATATTATAATATTTGTGACATTTTTTGTCAACCGACCATAAAAAAGAGTCCGAAATCTAAATTTCGGACTCTTTATATTGTTTCTTATTAACCTATGAACTCAATATCGGTTTTAAACTCTTTAATCCTTACATCATAAGCCTTCATAATATCATCTTCAAATGCAAGCTGTGGATTCTCCACCCCTAACTTACTCATTAGATATTTTGTAAATAAAGGATTCTGGATTAAGAAAGGGCCTAAAAGATATGTTCCATAAAGATTGTTCTTTATGATACCCTCTGTTTTGGCATCAATAAATGAGCCATAGCCTTTTGTAACATCTATAAAAGCATCATTTGCTTTTATACCATAAGCATGAGAGAAACGACTTGTGTAACCAACAATTTCTATTTCACCAAATTTACCTATAAACAAGGAGTTGTTTCTTTTAGGAATAGTTCTCTTTGCATAAAAATCAACTATACCAAGAGCTTCAATTTTTTCTCCGTCAGGCTTTTCAATGTAATTGCCCATAATTTCAAAGGTGTTACCAGTCATAAGGAAAATAACGCCTTTTTCGATTAACTCTTCAATTCTGGCTTTATGGTCTTTAAGTCGGGAAAGTATTCTTTCCTGATTTGATTCACTACACGAACCAAAATAAACCATATCAACATCCTCGGTTAAAAAGCGAGGCATTTCGCTAACGGGAGTCTTAATAAACTCTGCATCAGGCAAACACATTTCAAAATAGCGCATATTCGCCTTATCACCGAACAAGCAACAAATTTCGGGATATAAAACCTCTATTTTCATACTTGTTCACCGCCTTTATAAGCCTTTGAAAACTCTGTCATTATTTTCGCTTCGACCTTACAAGCAAGGTCGTAGGTTGAAGTATCGTGGAGAAGGTAAAGTAAATCAATATCCTTATCCATAATGTCAACAGCCTTAAACTCGTCTTGCTCACAAAGAATTCTTTCTTCAGGAATACCGGCAATAAGGCAACGCAGCTTATAGTCATAGCAACGAGGACCTGCAAGAACAATCTGTTTAACATCAGGATTATTCAAGAACTCAAAGTCAACATCGTAAATCCAACCAACAAACTCAGAAGATTCTCTGCGTTCAAACAAGTCGTCAATCATAATGAAAACTGTTCTTGCACCCTCTTCGTGACTTACAAAATCAAATGAACGGGAACAAGCAACAGAGTTCTGTCCTTTAGCCATAGTTCTTATAATCTCGGTTTTACCAGCCTTTGCCTCATTATAACGGGTCTGAGTAACGCTGATTTTAGCCATATACTCCTTAACGTTTTCCAAATCAACGCCAAACTCTGACATAAGACTTATTGCAGCAAGTTCGTTATAAATGTTGTAAAGAGCTCTGTTCACCATTGGGTAAACATCTTCCTTGCCATTGTGCAAAACAGTAATAGTCTTCTTATCGTAATCGATATTTGTCAATCTGTAATCTGCATCAAAGGATTTGAAATCACATTTGGGGCAGTAAGCATTACCGATATGGTGATATCTTAAATAATTGAATTTAAGCTTTTCATCGCAAACAGGACAAATGGAGAAATCGTTTATGAGATTTACACATTCAGTAACGTCAGTATCGAGCTTATCAATGCCAAAATAAACTCTTTGGTTGCTCTTTAAAAGCTGCGAAGACTGTAAGCAGTCTGCATTAAGGACAAGTTTTGTTTCCTTGGGCACGTAAGTATCAAGAATACTGAAGATGTATTCGGGATGAGCATTTCTCTTAATAGAATCTCTGAAAAGGTTTGTAACAATAAGATAATCAGGTTTAATAAAGGGCATAATAAGTCTTGAAAATCTTTCGTCAACTTCTAAAACAAGTGCATCAATTTTGGGTTTACCAAAAATATTAACGCTATGTGTAAGAGCTGTTGCGACACCCGTATTAATATTAGAACCATATCTGTTAGATACAACCTTCATACCACTCTGAGAAAGAATATCTGCTACCATATTAGTAGTGGTAGTTTTACCGTTTGTACCGGTAACACAAAGAACATTCGGTGATTTTTTTGTCCTTGCAAGATAATCAGGACAAATTTTCAGGGCGATAAAACCGGGGTACATTGTTGCATTACGTTTCAAAAGACGCAACAACACAAACACGGCTTTAGATGCCCAAAGGGCGATAAAGTATCTTAAAATTCCCATTGGAATTATTCAACCTCCGAAGTACAGTTGGGGCAACGAGTTGCTTCAATATTAATTTCAGTTTTGCAGAAGGGGCAAACCTTTGTTGTAGGAGCAGCCTCAACAACGGGTTCTTCTTTTTTGCCCAAGCTTCTGATTTTATTGATACCCTTAACAAGAAGGAATATTACGAATGCGGTAATAATGAAATCAATAACAGCCTGAACGAAAAGGCCATAGTTTAAAGTTGCGACACCTGCTTCCTGAGCAGCAGCAAGAGTTGCATATTTTCCGCCATCAAGGGCAATAAATAAATCTGTAAATGAAACTTTACCTGTTAAAAGAGAAATTGCAGGAGTAACAATGTTTGTTACAAGGTTATTAACAATACCGGAGAAAGCACCACCTATAATAACACCGACTGCGAGGTCAATAACATTACCTTTCGAAATAAAATCCTTGAACTCTTTAAAGAATCCAGTTGTTTTCTGAACAGCTTTGTTTTCTTTCATAAAAAAACCTCATTTCATATATTTATTGATAAAAATATCGGTGGTATTATATCATATAAATACATTTTTTCAAATACTTTTTACAAAAATCTTGCGTTATTTATAGTTATGTTGTATAATTCGGGTGTAAAAAATGGTTTTCGAAAAAAATCGAGGTGTAATTTATGATTTTAACTGCTGACATAGGTAACACAAACATAACATTAGGTGTATTTGAAAACGATGAAGTTGTTTGCATTTCCCGTATGGCAACCCAACGTCACAGAACATCTGAGCAATATGCAATTGAGTTAAAAGCAGTTTTTGAGTTAGAGAATATCAGCCTTGATTTTGAGGGTGCTATAATCAGCTCGGTTGTACCCGAGCTTACAAGAGTTTTCAAAGATGCAATAAAAAAAGTTACCGGGTATGATTCACTTGTGGTTGCCGCAGGTATAAAAAATGGTTTGAAAATCACAACCGATAACCCAAAAGAACTTGGTGCTGATTTAGTTGCAGGTGCAGTGGGAGCAATTGCTCAGTATGACTTGCCTTGTCTTGTAATGGATTTAGGTACTGCAACAAAAATCTCTGTAATTGATGAAGGCGGAGTTTTTGCAGGGTGCACCATAGCTCCCGGAATTGGAATTTCATTGGATGCTCTTTCTTTAAGAACATCACAACTTCCTGCCATTGAACTTTCCGCACCTGAACACGCTATCGGAACAAACACAATTGACTGTATCCGCTCAGGAACAGTCTTAGGAAATGCCGCTATGCTTGATGGTATGGCGGACAGACTTGAAAAAGAATTGGGAAAACCAATTAAAACCATGGTAGCAACAGGTGGTCTTGCAAAAGAAATTGTTGCTTGCTGTGAAAAAGAAATAATTTTCAATAAAGATCTTGTTCTTCAAGGGCTTTTAGTAATATATAAGAAAAACAGGTAAAACAAAGCAAAAAAACTGAACGCATTATATCTCTTTGAGAATAGTAGCAAAAGGAGTTTATTATGAAAAAGAAAAAACAGCTTGTTCGTCTTGTTTTATGTGCCTTATTTGCGGCATTGATAGTTGTTATGACATTCACACCGTATTTAGGCTACATAACAGTAGGAATCATCGAGATAACAACTCTTCATATGGTTGTTATTTTCGGTGCAACAGTATTGGGTGCCAAATACGGTGCAATACTCGGTGGTGTATGGGGGCTTACTTGTATAGCACGAGCTTTCCAATTTGGTATAATCCCCTTCCAAAATCCCATGGTTTCTCTCGTTCCAAGAATTATAGTTGGCCTTGTAGCCGGGCTTGTTTTTTGGGGGCTTTCCAAAACAAAATGCAAAAAGCCTATTGCTTTAGGTATAAGTGCACTTTTAGGTACATTAACTAACACCGTGCTTGTATTAAGTTTTCTTCAAATCTTTGGCGGTTTTGAAGTGCTCTTTGGTGAAGCAGCAAAAACATTAGATGTTATAATAAGTACACTCATCAGTACAAATGGTTTAATTGAACTTATC
>JAZSBI010000158.1:0-4812 GCA_045602345.1 Acutalibacteraceae bacterium
TATATTTATACTATATATTATTAATATTTACGCTAATTTCATTGACAAAGACTTGAAAAGATATTAGAATAAGTTTGTTAAAAATATAAACAAGTTTCGGAGGTTTAGATTATGGGACTCACTTTATGTGAAAAAATTATCAAAAACCATCTTGTTGACGGTGAATATATTCCCGGTAACGAGGTTGGAATTAGAATCGACCAGACTCTCACACAGGATGCAACAGGTACAATGGCTTACCTTGAGCTTGAGGCAATGGACATTGACAGAGTAAAAACAGAACTTTCTGTTGCTTATATAGACCACAACACTTTGCAAACTGGTTTTGAGAACGCTGACGACCATAAATTTATTCAAAGTGTATGTAAAAAACGTGGTGTTCGTTTCTCACGCCCCGGTAACGGTATCTGTCATCAGGTTCACCTTGAACGTTTTGGTATTCCCGGCAAAACCCTTATCGGTTCCGACAGCCATACACCTACCGGTGGTGGTCTTGGTATGCTTGCAATGGGTGCAGGCGGTCTTGATGTTGCTGTTGCAATGGGCGGTGGTGCCTACTACATAACAGTACCTGAAGTAATCAAAGTAAATCTTAAAGGTAAGCTTTCCCCTTACGTTGCAGCAAAAGATATAATTCTTGAAGTTTTAAGAATACTCAGTGTAAAAGGCGGCGTTGGTAAAGTTGTTGAATATGGCGGTGAAGGTGTAAAAACGCTTTCTGTTCCTGAAAGAGCAACAATAACTAATATGGGTGCAGAATTAGGTGCTACTACATCTATATTCCCTTCAGATGAAATCACCTACGAATTTATGAAAGCTCAAAGCAGAGAAAATGATTGGGTTGAGCTTCTTCCTGATAATGATGCTGAATATTCAAGAGTTATTGATATTGACCTTTCAACACTCAAACCTCTTGCAGCTATGCCCCATATGCCTGACAACGTTAAATCTGTTGAAGAAATTGGAAATATTAAAGTTGATCAAGTACTTATTGGCTCCTGTACAAACTCATCACTCCTTGATATGATGAAGGTTGCAAAAATCCTCAAGGGTAAGAAAGTCCATCCTTCTGTTTCACTTGGTATCGCCCCCGGTTCAAAACAGGTTCTTAATATGCTCGCTCTCAATGGTGCTCTTGCAGATATGATTGATGCCGGTGCCCGTATTCTTGAAAGTGCTTGTGGTCCTTGTATCGGTATGGGTCAGTCACCTTGCTCATCAGGTGTTTCCCTTCGTACTTTTAACAGAAACTTTGAAGGCAGAAGTGGTACAGCAGACGGTAAAGTTTATCTTGTCAGCCCGGAAACTGCTGCAGCATCAGCTATTACTGGTGTTTTTACAGATCCTACAACTTTAACTGATGATATCGCTATCACCCTTCCCAAATCATTTATTATTAACGATAATATGATAGAAATGCCCGCAGAAACAATAGAAGAAGCTTCTTCTGTTGAGGTTTACTATGGTCCTAATATTAAACCCTTCCCAAAAACTTCTCCTCTTGCTGATTCAATTGCAGCAAAGGCTGTACTTAAGGTTGAAGATAACATTACAACTGACCACATTATGCCTGCAGGTGCAAAGATTCTCCCCTACCGTTCAAACATTCCTTACCTCTCACAATTTTGTTTCCGTCAATGCGATGAGAATTTTGCTGAACATTGCAAAGAAGCGGGTTCCGGAATTATTATCGGTGGTAACAACTATGGTCAGGGTTCATCAAGAGAACATGCAGCTCTTGTTCCCCTTTACCTTGGTGTTAAGGCAGTTATCACAAAATCATTTGCCCGTATTCATAAAGCGAACCTTGTTAATGCAAGTATTCTGCCCCTTAACTTTGTTAATGCTGATGATTATGACAAAATTTCTGTTGGCGATGAACTCGTTCTCCCCGAAATCAAAGCCGAACTCAAAGCGGGTAAAGAAATTACACTTAAAAATATCACCAAAAACGAAGAATACAAGCTTATATGCGATGTTTCCGAAAGACAGGTTGACATTCTTTGTGCCGGTGGCTTATTAGATTACACCAAGGAGGAAAATAAATAATGAACGAAATGCAGATTGAAAACGCCCTTGCTAAATTCAAACAACTTCTTATTGAGCAAGACGAAAGAAACCAGAAAATTAAGGCAACAAAAGAATTTAAAGATTTTAAATCACTTGATAAAATTGTTATTGGTGTTTGCGGTGGTGACGGTATCGGACCGATCATTACTAAAGAATCCGCAGAAGTACTTAAATTTATACTCAAAGACGATGTTGATAGCGGAAAAATCGTTTTCAAGTACATTGATGGTTTAACCATTGAAAACCGTGCAAAAGTTATGAAAGCGATTCCTGATGATGTTATGGAAGAACTTAAGGCTTGTGACGTTATTCTTAAGGGTCCAACAACAACGCCCCAGCAAGGTGACGGCTATCCCAACATCGAAAGTGCAAACGTTGCAATGAGGAAAGCTCTTGATCTTTTTGCAAATGTTCGTCCCGTTAAAATTCCTGAAGAAAACATCGACTGGACTTTCTTCCGTGAAAATACAGAAGGTGCTTATGCCGTTGGCTCAAAAGGTGTTGACGTAGATGGTGAATTAGCATTCGATTTTGTTGTTACAACAACAGAAGGTACTGAAAGAATCGCTAAACTTGCATATGAGTATGCGCGAAACAATAAAAAGGAAAGAGTTTCCATAATTACAAAGGCAAATATCATAAAAACTACTGATGGTAAATTCCTTAATCTATGCAAAGAAATAGCAAAAGATTACCCTGATATTATTACTGATGAATGGTATGTTGACATAACAACAGCAAAGCTTGTTGACAAAAAGCGCAGAACGGACTTCAAGGTGTTCGTTCTTCCAAACCTTTACGGAGATATTATCACTGACGAAGCTGCAGAATTTCAAGGTGGTGTTGGTACTGCAGGAAGTGCAAACATCGGTAAACAGTACGCTATGTTCGAAGCAATCCATGGCTCTGCTCCCCGTATGGTTAAAGAAGGTCGTGGCCAGTATGCTGACCCCTGCTCAATGCTTCGTGCATCAGTTCTTCTTCTTTCACACATTGGTAAGCAGGAAGAGGCTGACAAGCTTGAAAAAGCACTTGATATTTGCATGATTACTGAAAAGAAAATGACCATTACAGGTCGCGACACAGGCTGCACTTGTGAAGAGTTCGGTAATTATGTTATGGAAACATTAAAAACACTTTAAAGGACAATTATTATGAGAGAGAATAACAATCAGGTTTCAATCCCTGTTATAAAACGTCTCCCCCGATACCACAGATACCTTGAAGAGTTAAAAAATCTCGGAGTTGTAAGAATTTCCTCAAAAGAACTTTCATCAAGAATGGGGCTTACAGCATCACAGATCAGACAGGACCTTAACTGCTTCGGTGGTTTTGGCCAACAAGGTTATGGTTACAATATTGAACAGCTTTATAATGAAATCGGCTCTATATTAGGCATAAACAACAAAACCAAAGCTATTATGATTGGTGCAGGTAATTTGGGACATGCTATCGCAACCCATATTCATTTTGACAATCGTGGTTTTGACTTAGTTGGTATTTTTGATAATAGTCCTAATGTTATTGGTACAAAAATCGGCGGAAAAATTGTTATGGATTCCGAAGAACTTGAAGATTTTTGTTTGAAAGAAAAGCCTGTTGTAGCAATTCTTTGTATACCGGCAGAGTATGCCGCAGAAAACGCAGATAAACTTGTATCATTGGGCATAAAAGGTTTCTGGAACTTTACCCAATATGACCTCGTTCATAGATACGAAAATGTAGCTGTAGAAAATGTTCATTTAAGTGATTCGCTTATGACATTGTGTTATCAGGTTCAGGAAATTAACAATTCTTGCGAGGAATAACCATGAAAAAAATAATGGACATAGATATTGCCGATATCGTCCCTTTTTCAAAAGGGATTATTGTAGCAAGAAAAGATACTTTAAAAAATGGTAAAACAAAAATCTCCTTTTTTACTTACGATGTAAAATTGGAAAGACCTACCGCAAGCACAAGGGGTGCGTATCTTCTTAACAAATTCGGCGAAAAATACGAAGCGATTTCTGAAAAACTCAGCGACTTTATCTATTGCGACGCTGCAATTCTACCAAACAAACATGTTGCAATAGCATATACAAGCGGTGAAATCGGAATTTTCAATGATAAAGGGGAACTTTATTGGACCGGTGATTTACAATATAAAAATTGTCCCATAAGCGGTGTGGTATCTGAAGGGAAATATCTTTGGTGTGTTGTTCCTGAAAACAATTGTATTATAAGATACTCTCCCACTACCGAAAAAATCGTTTTGAGAATTGGTGGCGATTCTTCAACGGCTTTCTTAAACCCGGTTTCAATTAGTTCTTACGAAAACAAATTATACATTTGTAATTATCAGTCATGTAAAATTAGAACTGTGAATTTAAAAGATTTCACTGTAGAGGACTACAAAACTTTCGACGAGCCGGTATATAGATATATAAAAACTAATGACAGAGAAATTGTTGAACTGGAGTCAGGTGTATATATGTTATAATTACCAAATTTTCTTTCGACAATTTTCACATTTCAACACTTTACAAACAACCTTAGTAGTATTACAATTAATTTAGATAAACTTTTAAATTGATCCGTGAGGTCTATAAGGTTTTTTGAATTCACATCACCTTGTCGCACCTGGCGTCAAGGTGATTTTTTTGAGGTTTTTATGGAATTAAAAGCAGAATTAATGGACGAAGCTGCCATCAGACGTTCCCTGGTAAGAATTGCCCACGAAATAATAGAAAAAAATAAAGG
>JAZSBI010000159.1:0-3225 GCA_045602345.1 Acutalibacteraceae bacterium
AGCTTCGGGTTCAGGCTGCTTTCTTAAATCATTACAAAGGTCAACGAGAGTAGGAACCTTGCCTGTATAACCTCGTTTGATATAGTTCTTGTAAACATTAGTAAGGCAACGGTCAACAATAGATTTCTGAATAGCATCAATACCGTCTTTGCCCATAACCTGTTCAAAGAGTGAAAGTACAAACTCAGCCTTAAACGCAATAGGACTTGCACCGTCTGCATACTCCTTGTTTATATCAAGACAGTTAATATGATTTTTACTTTTTGCAGAAAGCTCGATAACCTGACCGCCCATTGCTGCAACAAGAGCAGAATATTCTCTTTCAGGGTCAATAATCATAACGTCAGCATTGGTTGAAAGAAGAAGATTTACCATCTCTTCTTTTGCGGTAAAGGATTTACCGGAACCTGAAACACCGAGAATGAAGCAGTTACCGTTAAGAAGAAACTTTCGATTTACGATAATCATATTTTTAGAGATAACATTTACACCCTGAAATACACCGCCATCGTGCTGAATTTCCTGAACCTTAAAGGGCATAAAAACAGCAAGGCTTTCTGTTGTAAGAGTACGCCTTGCTTCAATCTTATTTATACCTATTGGGAGTGTAGCATTAAAGCCATCTAACTGCTGATATTTAAGAACACCGAGCTGACACATGTGCTTTCTGCCTGTTGCCTGAATTGCTTCTGTATCGCTGTTGAGTTCTTCAAGAGTATCGGCTGTGTGCATAACTGTGATAACAACCTTAAACATCTTCTGGTCACGGGTTGTAAGGTCATCAAGGAATTCTCTGATTTCCTTTCTCTGCTGTTCCATATCATAAGGAATTACAGAAGTGTAGTTATTATTGGCATTCTGCTTTCTCTGATAGTTTGCAATATTTGTTTCAATACCGAGTGCCTGTTTCTCACCAAACTTCTGTGCTTCTTCTGTTGATACAGGGATAATATCAAAGTTAAAGACCATATTTCTGTTTGTGTCTGTGAGTTCCCATACAACACTATCTTTGATATATGAGGGATAATCACGAATAAACAGAACTCTACCAAATCTATCACCGATTTTGAAGTAATCTGACTTAAATTCAAAACCGTCAGGTGTGATATAGTCTTTAAAACTCTGCCCCTTCTGCATTGTATCTCTCAAATCAAAGTGATAATCTGCTGACTCTTTAGGTCTGCAAAAATCGTGAATAATGCGAAGTCTTTCAGTCAAATCAAGCTCAGAGCACTTTGAACCGAGCCTTGCAAAGTGGGCAATCAAATCTGCACCTACACGGTTAAAATGACTTCGTGCTTCTTCCACCGTCTTTTTCTGAATTGTGAGCGTTACATATTTATCCTGAACAATAGCATTCGCTCCGTTTGCTATCATTGTGAGCATATCATTGATTTCTTTACGGTATTTATCCTTATCATCATTTGCCTTTTCAAGAAGTGCTATTTCTTTAAGCTCACTGTTTTTGAGTTTTCTGTTTATGATTGTAATCTGACTTGAAATACCGTTTTCAAGTGAGTTCAAAATCTCACTGTAACGAAGGAAGTTTGCTTCTTTATCTTCCTTACTTGATACCGCATAATTTATATCGGTAAACTTAAATGTTTTTGAGTATCTGTCTTTACCTGTTAAAAAGATACCGTCTGAATAGACGGCATCGATTTTTATAACATCCTGAACAGACTTAGGGACAGACATTCCATCCCCAAATAAGTCATCGAGTCCTGTTTTCTTTTTTATTGTTCCTATGAGGTCGAACATCGTCACCATTCCTTTCAATTTCGTCATAATAGTTTCTTGAAATAAATTTCAATTCCTTCGGCATAAGGATTTCACTCTTAAGATAAGTGATTAAAACCTTTTCTGCCGTCATTCCGTGGTACTTAAAAAAGCCGAGGGTTGCAAAAGGAGCTGCACCTACAATACACACCCAACTGAGTGTTTCAATACCGAAAAACGGTTTAAGAAGAAAGTACAATCCTACTGCTATACCGCAGGCTAAAACCGAGAATACGAACTGACGGAGATTAAGACCGAAATATACCGCTTCACTGTAATCTCGTATTTCACGGTTAATCTTTACTTCCATTTATATAATCAACTCCTTTATAATCCCATCATTTCTTTAACTACTCTATCACTCATTTTTACTGTTCCGACAAGCACAATCATATTGAATATAAGCTCACCGACATAAGTCCAAACCTGATTTACTGCCGCCGCTGTTTCATCAACAACAGGTGGTGATGCAGCAAACAACGAGAAGATTATGCAACCAAGTACGATAATTGCACCCTCCAAGCATACTGCCGCATAAGATTTTATAAAACTTTTACCAACACTTGAAGAAGGTTCTCCTGCGAACGAAGCAAGAGGAACGGGAGCAATAGCTGTATAAAGATAAATCTTAAAGAAACGTCCGTAAACTGTCATAATCATAATGAATGAAAGAACAGTTATAAACAAGCTACCGATAAGGGTTACTGCCCATAGAGGAACACTTTCCCAAAATCCACTTTCTTCAATTGCCGTTATAATTGAATCCGGTAAAACAGTTTGTTCAATAGATGCAAGTCCCGATGTTGCCATAATTTTAGCAACAATTCCTTGCACAATATCAAATAGAGCCATCATCAATTCCAGACCATAGTCGATAGATGCTTTTGCAAGAATAAATCTGATGAACATTTTCACTGCTATTTCAGGTCGTTTCATTTCTGCGAAATTACCGCAGGTTTTCATCACACCAACAACAAAAAAGAGCACTAAAAGCGAATAGCCAATCGCCTGTAATGCTCCATGAATATTTATAATAACATTCCATATTGTACCGTCTTTAAATTCTTCGGGACTTTGAGTGATGAGAAGCCATATTTCACTTAACTTGTCATTCCAAGTTGTGAGTGCATTTTGCAAATTTTGCACTACCCAATTACTTGATTCTTCCATTGATTTCCCCCTTATTTTTTATATTTCTTGCATTATATAATCATTGTTGATATAATTAGTTATATATTAATGGGAAAGGATTACATCTAATGACTTGGACAAACAGACCAATCAAACAAATTTTAATGCTTCTTAACCAAGCCGAAATGTCCACATCCAAAGAAAATGAAAAGGCTATTTTAAATTCTGCTCTCCCACTGACTAACTATATTGTTGATTCACATCAACGAAAAAATTATAAAGAATACATAATGAATAAACTTGCTCGTTTAAGAT
>JAZSBI010000160.1:0-4565 GCA_045602345.1 Acutalibacteraceae bacterium
GGGGAGCAAATATAGATAACAAGTAGTATTCACCGGGAGAAATAGGACCGTAGCCTATACCGAAAATATAGTTTTCAACTATTACATACTTCTCTGTTCCGAGTGTTGCACAAACAATTGCTGTTGCTGCCTGTGTAAGCAACATATCGTCAACCATTGCAAGTTCGGTCTTAAGAACGATTGAAACAAGGCGCATAAGAAGGGTAACATCTCTGCCGCTTAAGGGGTAGTGTTCGCTGCCTGCATAGTGGGCTGAAACAAGCTCTGTTGCAACATCCCAACCATCTTTATATTCACTGTCAGGAAGCTCAATGCCATATTTAGCACCAAGCTCCTGTGCACTTCCTTTGCCATAAAGGGGCATATTAAGCACACCGTTAAGAGCATCAATAGCATCCCTTACAAGGTCGTAGTAAATGTCGTCAGGGCTGATGCCAAGCTGTTCATCAAGGAAACCTCTTTCAAGTCTCCATTCAACACCGTTTTTAAGGAAGTTCTTTGCAAAGGCATTAAGACCTTTGTTCATTTCTGCCAACTGCTCGTCAGAATAATCGGGAACCATCGCTTTAAGGGCATTTGTATCTATTTTATCAATAGTTCTTGCTTCGTAGATAATATTCTCTTCTGACATTTCAATGTACCTGTACTGAAGGGGATACATTGTAAGGGATGTGGTAGCAAAGTCGTAAATAACATTACCTGATGTTGAGGTGTGGGAGGTTGCATCGCTGCAATGCTCGTGCCCTGAGAAAACAAGCCTGATACCTGCATTTGCCCAACGCTCTGCTGTAATGGTGTGGTTTCTTATAATGAAATCGTGGCTTAAAAGTCTTTGCATGGGAAGGTGGTCAAGAAGATTGTGATGCATCATAAGGATGGGGTATCTGCCATCTTCAGCTGCTTTTTCCGCCTGGTCAATAACCCACTGCACCTTATGCTCGTTCATACCATCCTCTGTGGATTTTGAGGGGTCATTACTGTCAAGAGCAATAAGACGGTACTTGTCGCCTAAGTCAGCTGTGTATGAAGCATAGGGTAAATCTCTTGTAAGTGCCTTGTCATAACCGAAATCTGCGTAGATTTCCATAAATCTTTCAAGGTCGGTGTCATCATCCTCAGAAGGATTGCAAATATCGTGGTTACCGGGAATAACATAAACAGACTTACCGGATTTTGCTTCAAAAGCTTTGAGCTTTTCTGCAACTGCTACGTGTTCTGTGTAATCGCCTTTGCCATTGTCGGCAAGGTCACCGGCAATAAGGACAAATTCGATTGTGTCATCCTCTGCACATTGATTTAAAAATTCATCAATGATTAAACCACTTTCGTTTTCCATTGCAGCACGACGGTTAGCGTAGCCGTAAATCGGGTCTTCTGAAAACCATTCAAGCTCTTCGTCCGGAAAGTTGAAATGTAAGTCAGAAGCAACTGCATAGGAAATGTCAGGTGCGTTATCCTCAGATGCACCTGCACTTACAGCGCAGAGTGAAAACAAAAGGCAAATGGTTAAAAGAATTGCAGTAAATTTTTTCATAAAAATCCCACCTATACTTATGTATAGTAAAATATTAACATTATATGAAGAAGATGTCAAATGATTTTTAAAGTGAAATGAGCTGTTTATAACTTTACTTGTATTTGGTTGGCATGTTTTGCCAAGTTACAGCAACGAATATTAAATATTTTATTTATTATGCACAAAAGTTGTTGACAATCAACTGACAATGTGTTATTGTTTAATTGAAAGGAGACCCTGTTGAATTGTTAAATTTAACCGGCTCTCCTTTTAAGTTATCACAGGAAAGGGTGTTATTATGAACATTACTATCGTTGGACGCAAATGTAACCCTCGTGAAGATTTCCGCACTCGTGCCGAGAAACGCCTTTCAAAGGTTGAAAAGCTCTTCGGTGAAGAGGCAAATGCCAAGGTAACGGCAACAGTTGAAAAAAATTGCCAGATTGTTGAAATTACCGTTACAAAAGGTGGTATGATTTACAGAGCAGAGGAACGAGCAGACAACATGGTGGATGCCCTTGACGAGTGTGTTGATTCCCTTATAAGGCAGATAAGAAAAAACAAAACTCGTCTTGACAAAAAGCTACATTCTGCAGTGCTTGATGATTTTATGCCCGATGTAGAAGAGGAAAAAGATTTTGATGTTATAAGAGAGAAGGGGATTTCTCTTAAACCACAGAGTGTTGAAGAGGCAATTCTTCAGATGAATCTTCTGGGTCATCAGTTCTATATGTTCCTTAATGCAGAAACTGACCGGATTAACGTGGTTTATAAAAGAAATGCTACAGGCTACGGCTTGATTTATCCTGAAGAAGAATAATCTTGAGATATTATTCACCCCACCGTCAGAAATGATGGTGGGGTGTTGAATTTCAACAAAAAAACCTTGTTTTTTTTGTTAATTTCGTCTTTCTGTTCATTGTAATTAATTTTGAAATAGTATAATATATAAATGTGATAGTGGAATATATGTGAAAGTGTATGTTCCCACAACAATTTTGTTCAAATTAATTTTTATATAAAAGGAGTCTTTACAATGAGCAGAGTTTATAACTTTTCTGCAGGTCCCTCCATGCTTCCCGAGGAAGTATTAAAAAAAGCAGCAGCTGAAATGCTTGACTACGAAGGCTGTGGTCAGTCTGTTGCAGAAATGTCCCACCGTTCAAAAGAATTTGAAACAATTATCAAGGATGCTGAAGCACTTCTTCGTGAGCTTATGAACATCCCCGATAATTACAAGGTTCTTTTCCTTCAGGGTGGTGCTTCAACACAGTTTGCAGCAATTCCCATGAACTTTATGAATGGTTCCGGTAAGGCAGATTTCATTATTACAGGTCAGTGGGCAAAGAAGGCATATTCTGAAGCACAGAAATATGGTGATTGCAAGGTTGTTGCATCTTCTGCGGACAAAACCTTCTCCTATATTCCTAAAACAACAAAAGAAGATTTCCGTCAGGATGCAGACTATGCTTATGTTTGCCTTAACAACACTATCTACGGTACAATTTTTAAAGAAATTCCCGACACAGGCGATGTAACACTTATTGCTGATATTTCAAGCTGCTTCCTTTCAGAGCCCCTTGATGTTACAAAGTTCGGCATGGTTTACGGTGGTGCACAGAAGAACGTTGCTCCTTCAGGCCTTACAATTGCAATTATTCGTGAAGATTTACTTGGCAACGCACGTGATTACTGTCCCACAATGCTTGACTACAAGGTTCATGCAGATAACGGTTCACTTTACAACACACCTCCTTGCTACACAATTTACATCTGTAAGCTTGTGCTTGAATGGATTAAATCCCTTGGTGGTCTTGAAGCAATGGCTGAAAGAAACCGTAAGAAAGCAGAAATTCTTTACAATTTCCTTGATAACAGCAAAATGTTCAAGGGTACAGTTGTTCCCGAAGATCGTTCACTTATGAACGTTCCTTTCGTTACAGACAGTGAAGAGCTTAATGCAAAATTCATCAAGGAAGCTAAAGAAGCAGGCTTTGTTAACCTTAAGGGTCACAGAACTGTTGGCGGTATGAGAGCTTCCATTTACAACGCTATGCCCATCGAAGGCGTTGAAAAGCTTGTTGAATTCATGACAAAATTCGAAAAAGAAAACTCCTGAAAGGTTGATTAAAAATGTACGATATTCTTACATTAAATAAAATTTCTCAGATTGGTCTTAAAGAGCTTGACAGCAAGTATACAATTTCCGACAGCTGTGAAAACCCCGATGGTATTATTGTTCGTTCAGCTGCAATGCACGATTTTGCTTTTAGCAACAAAACTGTTGCAGTAGCACGTGCAGGTGCAGGTGTTAACAATATTCCCGTTGAAGATTGCACAAAGAGGGGTATTGTTGTTTTCAACACTCCCGGTGCTAATGCAAATGCAGTTAAAGAGCTTGTAATTGCAGGTCTTATGCTTACATCCCGTAGAGTTGCAGCGGCTTATGACTGGTGCAAAACTCTCAAGGGTGAGGGCGAAAATGTTGGTAAGCTTGTTGAAAAAGGTAAATCACAGTTTGCAGGTCCCGAAATCCTCGGCAAAACACTTGGTGTTGTTGGTCTTGGTGCTATCGGCAGACTTGTTGCAGTTGCTGCGAATAACCTTGGTATGAAAATTGTGGGCTACGACCCCTATTTTAACGAAGCACTTAAGGGTGAGCTTCCTGCAGATACAGAATATGTTGATTCCCTTGATGCAATTTATGAAAAGGCAGATTATATCACTCTTCACCTTCCTTGCACAAAGGATACAAAGGGTATGATTAACGCAGATACATTTGCAAAAATGAAGGATGGCGTAAGAATCCTTAACTTTGCACGTGGTGAGCTTGTTGTTGGCGCTGATATGGCTGAGGCTGTTAAGGCAGGTAAGGTTGCAGCTTATGTAACAGACTTCCCTTCAGATGAGGTTATTGGTGTTGAAAATGTTACAGCTCTTCCTCACTTAGGCGCATCAACTCCCGAAAGTGAAGAAAACTGTGCATATATGGCAGCAGTTGAAATAAGAGAATACCTTGAAAAGGGTAACATCAAAAATTCCGTTAACT
>JAZSBI010000161.1:0-17154 GCA_045602345.1 Acutalibacteraceae bacterium
GCACGATCAGTATTTCTATGACCTTTGCGATGAAAGAGGTCTTGTAATCTGGGCAGAAATTCCCTATATTTCAAACCATATGCCCGGTGGCAGAGAAAACACAATTTCTCAGATGAAAGAGCTTATCGTTCAGAATTATAACCACCCCTCAATCGTTGTTTGGGGACTTTCAAACGAAATCACAATGAAGGGGGATTCAGACCCCGATCTTCTTGAAAACCATAACATTCTTAACGACCTTGTTCACGAAATGGATAAAACAAGACTTACAACTATCGCAGCGGTTTCAATGTGCGATATTGACAGCCCTTATATTCAGATTCCCGACGTTGTTTCCTATAACCACTATTTTGGTTGGTATGGCGGAGATACCACAATGAACGGACCTTGGTTCGATAATTTCCACGCTAAATACCCCAATATTCCAATCGGTTGTAGTGAATATGGTTGCGAAGCTCTTAACTGGCATACATCCGACCCCAAGCAGGGTGACTACACAGAAGAATATCAGGCATATTACCACGAAGAGCTTATCAAACAGTTCTTCTCTCGTAAATATATGTGGGCAACACATGTATGGAATATGTTTGACTTTGGTGCAGACAGCCGTAACGAGGGTGGCGAAAACGGACAGAACCATAAAGGTCTTGTAACTTTTGACCGTAAGTATAAGAAAGACTCTTTCTATGCATATAAAGCATGGCTTTCTGATGAAAAATTCGTTCATATTTGCGGTAAGAGATATGTTGACAGAGTTGAAGATGTAACAAAGGTTACCGTTTATTCAAATCTTCCTGAGGTTGAGCTTTTTGCAAACGGCAAGAGTCTTGGTAAGAAAACAAGTGATGTTCATTTCTTCTATTTCGATGTTCCTAATAGTGGCGAAACAGAGCTTAAAGCGGTTGCAGGTGAATATACAGATACTTCATTAATCCGTAAAGTTGCTGTTTTCAATGACTCTTACAGACTTCGTGAAACCGGTGCAGTTCTTAACTGGTTCGATATTACTGAAATTGATGGCTATTTCTCACTTAACGATAAAATGAGTGACGTTATGGCTTCCGAAGAGGGCAGACAGCTCTTTATGGGGCTTATGGCAAATGCTATGAAGAACCACGGAGACAAGTCAATGATGGGTGATATGGGCGCAGAAATGCTTTCAGGACCTATGATGCAGATGATGGGTGGCTTCACTGTTATCCGTCTTGCAAACCTTATGGGCGCTGCGAACCTCCACTTCACAAAAGAAGAACTTCTTCAGCTCAATGCAGCACTTAACAGAATTAAAAAGTAAAACTATAAAACAAACTCCTCTTGCTTTCGCAAGGGGAGTTGTGTTTTAGATGCCAGATGCCAGATGCCAATATAGCAAACAGCAGATAGCGGTTAGCAGTAAACTAATAGTATTCAAAAACATTCGTAGAAGAATAAAGTTGTTGGTGGTTCTACCTCTCTTCGAAGAGAGGGGGACCGCGTTTTGATTTCTTGTTTTTATGTATAGAGTTTCAAACGAGCCAAATAATAAAATTTAAAACAAAGTTGGACGGGTGGTGGAGAGTTCTCGACGCGAGAATTGAGCGTCGTTGAAGCATAAGCTTCAATTGACATATCTTTCTGTTAGGATTTTGTTCATTCGATAGGATGTGTCCGTTTCACCTTTGGTAAAAAGTTGCTTCGCAACAAAGAACCTTCCGTCACGAAAAATCAAGATTTTCCGTGACACCTTCCTTTGAAGGAAGGCATATAAAAGCATTAACTTTATCTTTTTTACTTTAATTATTCTGTGATTTTCTGAATATCATTCTCTTGGTTTTCTTTCTAAAATCAAATACAGCCTGAACAATGAAAATTATTGCAAAAATATACATTGCAATACCAAGAATAAAGAAACCAGCACCATCGCGTTCTAAATCTTTTTGTGCAGTTTCAAAATCGAGTAAAATTACATCGTTTATAACCAGTTCAACAACATAATCATTCTTGGGATTTACTAACATTTTAAATTTAGTTCCTGGTGTAGTGCTTTCGATGGATTTTAATATTTCATCAGTAACGCAAGAAGAATCTATATATTGGGGTGAACCATCATAAAAAAGCAATTTGATTTCTGTGTGTCCACCTCTCAATTTTTTAAAACCGGTAAATTCCTTATAGGTGTATGTTAATTCTATTGCATCTTCTCTATCGATATGTTGATTAAAAAACAGCGTGGATGAAAATACTGTTCCCATAAAGATTGAGATTAAAGCCATAACCAAAGCAACCCATCTGTTTAATGGTTCTGATTTTTTATGCTTTTTTGCCATTTTTTCACCTGTGCAAATTTATAAATTCAATTAACCTCAACCAATCTAAACGGCTGAAATAATGAAGACCATCTCGCATATGGTACCCGATATCTCCATCAAAGAATTTGTCGTCAACCTGTGGTGGTCTGTCCTTGTATTTAAAGCCATTGTTAAAAGCGTCGCTTGATGCCACACAACAGAGCATCTCTGAAAGTGGATCAGCCCATTTGTCAAGTGCTGCACTACCAATAAGTACCTTTCTCGGTGCAATTGATGCCACAAGATAATGCTGGTCAAATGGCATAGCTTGCTCATTATTACAGTATTTCTTATAGTTTTCGCAGAACCAGAAGGGGAAGTTTCTGCATATATCTGCAACCCTTTCACCACCTTCTGCAGTACCTCTTGCTATTGCTGCACCACTGCAGCCCGAATCATTGGAATATGAGAAAGTAAATCTTTCGTCGGTTGCACCTGCTAAAAGTGCAGTTTTGCCAAGCCTTGAATGCCCACAAACTGTGGCACAGTTAAGGTCGAGCTTTTCCGGAATAGTATAAGCATAATCTAAAACTCTCTGTGCACCCCAAGCCCACATAGCAATTTTACCGCAGTCTGTTTCGCCTCTTTTACCGTCAGGGTATAAAACACCTGCAAGCTTATTTGTGAAATCACCATCGTCACTTGTAATATCATCATAATATAATGATAATACCGCAAAGCCGTTGTCGATAAGCTCTTCAGTCGGCATATATCTGTCGGGGTTGTCGGGTCTGAAATTTACGTGAATAAAAAAGGGATGTTTTTTATCATCTGTTGGAAGAGTTGCTAAAAAGGGGAAAGAAAATTCCTTTCCATCTATAACACAGTTTGCAGTTACTCTGTTGCAAACTGCTTTACCTGCACAAAATTTAGGAATTATAGCTTCCTCAACCTCAAATGTTATTTTCTCGGGCTTTGGTGGCATATAGCCAAAAAGGTCAGTATAAACCAATTCCAGCATTTTTTCTCTTGATTTAAGCTGGGGAACATTTCTTTCTATAAGCATTTCTTTGAGCATAATATTCAACTCCTTTAGTAAAGTTATATCATCATTAGACTTTGTTTTCAAGAAAAACATTGAAGCGGGTATATTTCACTTATTCACTATTACTTATTACCTAATCGACAATTTTCGCAAGATAAGAGGAAAAGTGATGAGTTAATAGTGAAAAAGTAAAATCGACAAGCTTCTGTAGAAACTTGTCGATTTTTGGCAGGGGCAGAAGGACTCGAACCCTCAAGGACGGTTTTGGAGACCGGAATGTTACCATTACATTATGCCCCTGTATTTATTTTTGTTTGCTCTCGCAAAACACTACTATATTATACATAGTTTTTTTAGTTTGTCAACTGTTTTTTATTGTATTTTAAAATGATTTTGCAATTAATTTACTCAATAAAATTATGCTTGTTGCAACAAAGAGGTAAGTGGTGTATAATTGTCTTATGAGGTGGTTTTGTGAAAAATTTTGTTATTAAAGTATACAACACTTTGCCCCAAGAGGCTTTGGATTTAAGAATAAAAGTTTTTGTTGATGAACAGGGCTTTGTTGACGAGGTTGATGAGTTTGATAGTGTTGCAACTCACCTTGTTATGTATGACGGTGAAAAGCCAATAGCAACCTGTAGGTTTTATCTTAAGGAAGATAAAGAAACCTATATGTTCGGCAGGCTTTGTGTTTTAAAAGAATACCGCGGAAAAGCTCTCGGCAGAGAAATGCTCAAGAAGGTTGAGGAAATTGTCAAAGATAAGGGTGGAAAAGCAATCATTCTCCACGCCCAATACCACGCAAAGCCTTTCTATGAAAGATGTGGCTTTACCCAGCAAGGTGAAATAGACTACGAACAAAACAAACCTCACGCATGGATGAGGAAAAAAGTGTGAAAAGTCGGACAAGGGTTTATGCCTTGTCCGTTTTTTGCTCTTTTTAAAAGTTCTACTTTATTTCGATTGTTAATTTGTCTAATGGAATTGAAAATAGACTCGGTTAATCGTATAATTTAGTCGAAAGGAGTGGTTTTGTGGATAAATTTACTTTTGGCAACAGATTGTATGAATTACGAACACAGAATAATTTAACGCAAAAACAACTGGCTATGTATTTAGGTGTTTCAAACAAAGCCGTTTCAAAATGGGAAACAGGGGAGGCAATGCCGAGGGTAAAAACGCTTCAGGCAATTGCTCAATGCTTTGGCATAACTTATTCGGACTTGCTTTCGGAAACACCAAGTCAAGAAAAGCGTCCACCTTACGAGGTTTATTACAGAAATAAAATTGAAGCTAAAGAAGCTAGTCTTGTAAATGATAATAAAGCATCTTTAATTATTTTGTTCTTTTTATGTTTTGTTAAAATATTGCTGTATTTATTTAACCTAATATTTGTAAAATTGAACATTTTGTATTCAATAGCATCGATAGCTTTAATTTTTTTGTTTTGTATCTTTTATTATAAATTTAAATGTAAAATAGTTAAAAAAATCAAGTCTGTATGTGATAAAGAAATGAATAGTATGTTCTGCTTTTTATCAATTCCTTTTTTGCATTCAATTCTTGACGCTTTTGTTTTTTATAAGCACGACTTAGTTGGTGATTTTACTCTTATTTTACAGGCTTTTCCCCTAGCACTTTTCTTAATTTACTATATTATGGTAAGAAAGCATTGTATTAAAACTTACTTATTGACATTTGGGTTTTTTGGAGCATTATCCAGCTTTGTTACTATATTGTTTTGGAGCTTTGAACGTCTTGAGGGAATAAGAGCATATTTAGACAGCTTACCGCCACCCAAAGAAATAAGTGACCCTACACAGGTGTTTTTTGTTGGACTGGTATCAGCTTTTTTGTTATATTTAAATTTTATTTCCTATGCAATTTATTGTATTTCAATGTCGGAGGTTTATTACCTTTCAAGTGTTATTGTTGAAAAAATATACAAGGATACAGACGAAGATTCTGAGAAAAAGCGAAATGTGAGAATGTTAGCTATTATGTTTGTTGTTCTCATTCTGATTATTTTATGGCATTTTTCTCAATTATTTGATTGTCTCGAGCTTTTTGAAAAAAGTAAACTTATAGTAAAATGAAGATAATAAAGAAAAAACCACCGACGGCTGTCGGTGGTTTTTTGTGGACCAACAGGGACTCGATGGGCTCTGCCCATTGTTCGCAAACGAACACCCGATTATGTTCGGCTTCGCCGAGGGGGCGAAGCCCTTGTTATTTTTCTACACAAAAAATAATAGCCCAACCTAATGGTTGAACTATTATTTTGGTGGACCAACAGGGACTCGAACCCCGGACCAACCGGTTATGAGCCGGTTGCTCTAACCAACTGAGCTATTGGTCCGTGTTTTTCAACGTATAGAATTATATTAAATTCCAATCATTTTGTCAAGTGTTTCTAAGCAAAACTTTTAATAAAATTCTGCTATGTATCAGGAGTCCTGTAGGACTCCTTTTTAACTACTAATCATCGCATGCAGAGAAACATTTGGTAAGACAAGCAAGAGCAGTAATTAACAATACAAAGAAAAAAACAAAAGCACCATAAATAATGGCACCGATTATGCTTATTCCACCAAAATCCACAGCAAGAAGAACGAGAGCAGATAAAATTGTACCCAATGCACCAAACTGCAAGGTTGACAATGTTCTGCAAATGCAACCTTTTTCCTTTCTGGTTTCATCTGTGAAAGCTGTAGCCAAAAATGTTACAATCAAAATGCCAACGGCGATACCGAAGCCAATCCAGGCAAAAAGAGGTAAAACTGTTATTGTGCCTGTAATGTTGAGAATAAGCGTAACAATGCCTGCAATAAGACTTGCAACAAGACCTAAGGCAGTGCAATCCATTCTGCAATTGCAATTGAAAAATCCCATAATATCACCTCCGTTAACAGTATATGAATAGGTTTCTGTTAGGTGCAAAGGTTACACTTTTTTATAAAAAACAAGGATTGTAAGTTTTGACGCTTACAATCCTTAATTTTATTCTATAACGAGATATTCACAAACATTTAATGTTAGTGTTCCGCTAATGGTATTGCCATTGATAACATCTTTATATTCCCTGTCAAGGACAATTTCTTTTTCGGTATCGGCAAAGTTCATAACAAAAATGGTGTTGCCACGTTTTCTTATGCTTATGCCGTCTTCTGCTGTAATATCTGTATCAGGTGCAATATTATGCTTGTTAATAAGACTATTGCAGAAATCCTCAAAGAAATCTCCGGTATTTGCAAAAGCTGAATAGTATGCTTTACCTTCGCCGTAGTTGTTGACAGTAACAGCAGGGGAGTCGGCATAAAAATCTACTTTGTAGGTTGCTAATACATCGGCACCATTTGAATGAAGAATATCGCAGAAATTAATCGCATCATAATTTTTGCCGTTGTATTCAACAACATTTTTCATACCCTCAGGTAAGGAATCTGTTTCTTCAACCCATATACCAAAAACATCTTTTAGTTCGTTACCGGGGAAGCCACCAAGGAAGCAAAGGTCGTCCTTGTCAACTATACCCGAAAGATATGTTGCAACAAATTTACCACCATTTTTAACATAGCTCTCAATACGGCTTATTGTACCTTCTTTAAGCATATAAAGGAATGGTGCAATAACAAGGTCGTATTTGCTGTAGTCGTCATCCATAGCAATAATATCAACAGAAATGCCTTTTTTCCAGAAGGGTGCATACCATTTTGTACATTCGTGGTAATAATCTCTTTGTAGATTGTTATAACCGCAGAAAGATTTTACTGCCCATCCGTTTTCCCAGTCGCAGATAATTGCAACCTTGGAATTACAATGCTCACCAACAACGTTTGAAAGTTTTTCAAGATTTTTACCAAGTTTTGAAACCTCTTTGAAAACTCTTGTGTTTTCGTGTCCGCAATGGTCAACAACTGCTCCGTGAAATTTTTCGTGGCCGCCTCTGCTTTTTCTCCATTGGAAATACTGAACACTGTCAGCCCCGTGGGCAACTGCCTGAATGGCGGAAAGAGCCTGTCTGTTGGGTTTAGGGAGTTTGTTTACATCGTGCCAGTTAACAAGTGAGGGTGTGCTTTCCATCATAAAGAAAGGTTTACCATTACCCATAGTTCTGAAGGCGTCGTGAACAAATGCAGTATCAAGAGCTTCGTTAATGTTATTGCCTTTGTCCCAGGCAGGGTAGTTGTCCCAGGAAACTAAATCAAGCTTCTTTGCAAAATCCTGATAATTTATTCCGTCATACATCTTCATAAAGTTAGTTGTAATTGGAATGTTCGGTGTAATTTCACGAAGTGGTGCAATTTCATTTTCAAAGAATGAAATGTGGCTTTCGGAAACAAAACGCTTCCAGGCAAGCTTCATTGCACTAACATGGTTTTCGCCACGGAATTTAGGGGAGTTTATCTGACTCCAATCGGTTACCTGATGACTCCAGAAACCATTCCACCATTTAAAATTCAGCTCATCAAGGCTGTTGTGGTACTCCTTTTTTAGCCATTCTCTAAACGCTTCCTGACAAAGCTCACAATGGCATTCACCACAGTATTCGTTGGAAATGTGCCACATTTTAACGGCAGGATGGTCCTTGTATCTTTCTGCAAGTAAACGGTTGATGTTGCGAACCTTTTCACGATAAATAGGTGAGGTTAAGCAATGGTTGTGACGAACACCATATTCGTTACGAATGCCACTTTCTTCAACTCTTAAAACCTCGGGGTATTTCTGTGCAAGCCAGTTAGGACGAGCCCCCGAAGGTGTTGCAAGAATAACATCCTTACCGTTTTTGTGTAACATATCAAGGAGTTTATCCATCCATTCAAAATTGTAAACACCTTCTTCAGGCTCTAACATTCCCCAAGCAAAAATGCCAACTGTTGCACTGTTAACGTGTGCAAGGTTCATAAGGCGTATATCTTCATCCCATATCTCTGGGGTGTCAATCCATTGGTCAGGATTATAGTCACCACCGTGAATTATATGGTCAAAAATTGAATCTTTCATAGTAACACCTATCAAGCTAATTTCATAAACATCTCAAGTATTCTCTTAACGCAAAGCTCCAGGTCAGCTCTTGTTAATTCACCATTGTCAAGGGCAGCTTTAAGGTCTTCGGGGTAACCGCAGTGCATTTTCATATCGTTACCTGCCTTAACCTCTTTTACAGGGTCATTCTTAACACCCCAGTCAGTAACAACCATACCCTTAAAGCCCCATTCATCACGAAGGATGCCTGTAAGAAGCTCATAACTTTCAGATGTGTGCTGACCGTTAACAAGGTTATATGAGCTCATAACAGTCCAAGGATCGCTTTCTTTCACAGCAATTTCAAAGCCTTTGAGATAAATTTCTCTCAAAGCTCTTTCGGAAAGTCTGGAATCACTTGCAAAACGATTTGCTTCCTTGTTGTTACAAGCAAAGTGCTTAATTGAAACAGCAACCTTCTGTGACTGAACGCCTCTTGTTACTGCTGCTGCAAATTTACCTGCAATTAACGGGTCTTCTGAGTAATACTCAAAGTTTCTTCCACACATTGGATCACGGTGAATGTTAAGAGCAGGGGAAAGCCATACACCAAGGTTGTTTTCACGGATTTCGGCGCCACCACCAACGCCAACCTCAAAGGCTAAATCGGGATTCCAGCTACAGGCAAGAAGTGTAGCACAGGGCCAGGCTGTTGTGGGAATACCTGTTTCTGTGTTAAGTCGTAAACCGGCAGGACCGTCTGCTGTAGGAACAGCAGGAACAGAGAGCCTTTCCAAACCACCAAAGCAACCTGTGTTACAAACACCTGTTGGACCGTGTCCACCTACAAAGTCCATAAGCTCTGCATCTGTGAATTGCTTTACAAATTCATCAAGTGTGATTTCTACGCCGACCTTGTCAAAAGGTACAACCTTTTCGGGTGCTTTTGCTTCTGTAGGTTCATTTATACCGTAAAGGTATGTTGGTTCACCCTGTGGCAACTCCTCATAAGTTCCGTCGGCTAACATTCTCTTTGAAAGTTTGAAAGGCTTGCACCAGTCGGAAAGCTGTTTAACAATAGTATTTTCTGTAATAACATATTCAAAATCAAGCTTTTCATTATCCCTTACAGATGTGCCAAGATAGAAATTATATGTACCTTTTTCAAGAATAAGTGCGGATTTCTGTACCTTTCCCAAATCGTCAAAGCTTGCCATATCGTTGATATTAAAGCTCATAACAATTGTTTCTGTTTCGTTAGGAGCAAGGAGCTTTGTTTTCTTAAATGCACAAAGCTCTTTTGAGGGCTTGCCAAGTAAACCCTGAGGTGCACTGTAATAAAGCTGAATAACCTCTTTACCTGCTACATCACCTATGTTTTTTACGTTAACAACTGCAACAATATTACCATCACTTTCGCAACAAACCTTACTGCTCAATTCAAAGCTTGTGTAGGAAAGACCAAAACCAAAGGGGTAACGCACATTTTCACTTGCACCGGGAATTGTTTCAAAATAACGGTAGCCAACATAAATATCATCAGAATAATCAACGTGGTCGAAGCATTCCCAGAAATCCTCTTTACAGGGGTAGCAATCATAAGATTTGGCGATTGTATCAACCATTTTACCACTTGGGTTAACATCGCCGCAAAGCAGGTCTGCTATAGCTAGACCACCTTCCATACCACCTTGCCAACCGAAAAGAATACCCTGAACCTTTTCGGTTTCTGCAAAGTATTCACAGTCGATTGTTGCGCCGGAGTTAATAACTATAACAACCTTTTTGAAAAGTTTTGTAAGTTTATCTAAAAGGTTTTTTTCCAAATCAGAAAGGTAATAGTCATTACCCTGTGGACGTCTGTCAACACCCTCGGCAGAAAAACGACTGATAGTAAAAATTGCAGTATCTGCCCATTTTGCTGATTCTTCAATAAGTGCATCGGGAACCTCTGCTTCCACCACGTGCATAGCAGCAAATGTGTCGTAGGTCATATCGTCACGCTCGGTGCAGAATTCCATATTGTTAACAATATCCCAACGGGCGTTAATCTGTTCTTCCGTAAGAACATTAACGCTTTCTTTTTTTACATATTCCTTATAGAAATCTACAAGTGGCATATAAACAGAAACTTTGTCTTCCCTTTCTTTCTGTGCAAAGCCTTCGTAAATATTACGGATGTAGGGGCAGTTAACGTCACCACTCCCGCCACCACCTTTTATGTATTCAATGGTAGCTTTGCCAAAAAGGGCGATTTTTTCACCTTTTTTAAGCGGTAAAGCATTGTTTTCGTTTTTTAGAAGCACCATACCTTCTGCTGCAGCTTTATGGGAGAGCTCAATGTGTTTTTTTGAAGCTGTAATACAGCGACCGTCTTCACCTAAAGGCAAACAGGGTTGGTATCTGAATCTTGCGTATTTGTCCATAGTTAATCCATCCAATCTTTGGGTAAAATAATACATCTTTAATTATATTTAAATAATTGTTTCCGTCAAGAACTTTCTTCTTTTAAACAGATTACTTTGACAGAAAATTAACTTGACAATATTAGTATAATAAATTATTATAATATGGAACATTTATGTTGTGGATTTATATGTTTAGAATATTGAGAAGGAAGTGTTTTAATGAATCCTCAGTACGAAGCATTGTTTACTCCTTGGAAAATAGGCAATGTTGAAATCAAAAACCGTATTGTTATGTGCCCTATGGGCGGTACGTCTCTTTTCGGTTGGTTTGAGCTTGGCGGTTGCCATTTTGATAAGGAAGCGGCTAAGCTTTTCCTTGAAAGAGCTAACAACAATGTAGGTCTTATTATCCCCGGTATTGCACCTTTGCGTGATACCTTCTGGGGCAAATGGCTCTGGCAGAACCCCAAGATGTTTGAAGAGCTTAAAGAGTTTATGGATGAAATCCATAAGACAGGTGCAAAATTATTTATTCAGCTTACAGCAGGTATGGGTCGTTCATGGGCTATTACCGAGCTTATTGCACCCTTGCATAAAAATAAATTCACTCGTGCACTTATCAAGCCTGTTATTGATACATCTCACGAATTGGCATCTCCCAGTCCCCAAAAATCTCGTTGGGCTCACGATATTGAATGCCCTGAAATGACAGTAGAACAGATTCACGAAATCATTGAAGCATTTGCAAAAACTGCAAAGCTTTGCCGTGATGCAGGTGTTGACGGTGTTGAGGTTCACGCTGTTCACGAAGGCTACCTTCTTGACCAGTTTGCTATTGAATATTTCAATAAACGTACTGACGAATACGGCGGAAGCTTTGAGAACAGATACCGTTTTGCAGTTGATGTTGTTAAAGCTATTAAGGAAGCTTGCGGTGAGGATTTCCCTGTTTCCCTTCGTTACTCAGTTGAATCTAAAATGAAAGACTTCTGCTACGGTGCAATGCCCGGTGAAGAATACACAGAAGTTGGTCGTGCAATGCCCGAATCCGAAAAGGCTGCAAAATACCTTCAGGATGCTGGTTACGATATGCTTAATGCCGACAACGGTACATACGACTCATGGTACTGGGCACATCCGCCTATGTATATGCCCCAGAACTGTAACCTTGATGATGTTGCACACATCAAGAAATTCGTTGATATTCCTGTTGTATGTGCAGGTAGAATGGAACCCGATGTTGGTGCTAAAGCAGTTGCAGAGGGTAAAATCGACGGTGTTGGTGTTGCTCGTCAGTTCCTTGCCGACCCCGAATGGATTACAAAGCTTATAGAAGATAGAGTAGAAGAAATCAAACCCTGTATCTGCTGTCACGCAGGTTGCTTCAACTTCTCATCATCCAAGGGCCACGCAAATACTCAGGACCTTTTCGATACAATGGGTCTTTCTCGATGTGCTATCAACCCCAAAACAATGCAGTCCAAGAAATATAAAATTGTTCCTGCTAAGAAGAGCAAGAAGATCGCTGTTATCGGTGGTGGTATCGGTGGTATGGAAGCTGCTATCGTTTGTGCTCAGCGCGGTCATAAAGTTGATCTTTATGAGAAAACTGATAAACTCGGTGGTGTATTTATTGCCGCTGCAGCTCCTTCTTATAAAGAAAAAGACCGTGACCTTATTGCTTGGTACAATCGTGAGGTTAAGAAGTATGATGCAATCACAATCCACATGAATACAGAGGTTAAGGATATTGCATCTCTCGGTGCTGATGAAGTTATTGTTGCAACAGGTTCTGTTGCTAACAAAATTCCTGTTAAGGGTGCAGAAAAAGCAATTGAAGCTGTTGACTTCCTTCTTGGTAACAAAGAGGTTGGTCAGAATGTTACAGTTGTTGGTGGTGGCCTTACAGGTTGTGAAATTGCTTACGAGCTTTATCTCCAGGGCAAGAACCCCACAATTGTTGAAATGCAGGATGACCTTATCACCACTCCCGGTGTTGCTCTTGCAAACACAAGCTATCTCCGTGACTTCTTCAAGACAAACAAAGTTCCTGTTTACCTTGAAACAAAAACAACTGAAATCACAGATAGCAGCGTAACAGTTATGACAAAAGACGGCAAAACAGAAACAATTCCTGCTGACAGCGTAATTCTTTCTGTTGGTTATAAACCTGCTCCCATCGCTGAAAAGAGCAAACACGTTCACATTATCGGTGACGCTCTTAAAGTCGGCAACCTTCGTACAGTTATCTGGAAGGCTTGGGACGTTGCAATGAAGCTGTAATATAACAATCAAATACTTGATCCGCCCGATATGTTTCGGGCGGATTTATTTTTATCAAAAACACATATTTTTAAACGTTTTTCGACATAAATTTCTAAAATATGACAAGTTTCGTTGACAAACAATTTTGGTTAATATAAAATAATTGTATATACATATTTTTGGGGATGGTGTGTTTGGTGAAAAAAAAGCTCTTCGTAATAGTGTTTGCCTTGCTGATGGTTGCAGCTGTGGCTTTTGTGGCATTAAGTATTACTAATGTTGTAAGGGAAGATAAAGTCGGTTTGTCTGCGGTTTTAATAACTGGTGCGTCTTCATATAAATCGGATGATACAGTTGATATAAGCGTTTCAGTTTATAACGACTCAATTAAAGACTTTTCTAATGTCGAAGTTCAAATTTTTCTTCCTGAGCAACTTTCTGAAATCAGGGGAGATAAACTATCACACATAATAGAAGTGCCTGCAAACTCAAATACTATTGTTAAAAATAAAGCTCTTGTGGCATTTGACGAAATTAGTTATAGTGATGCAGATTCTGTTGAGATCGATAAATCTGATGCAACCCAATCTCACAAGACTTATACTTTGACAGGTTTAATCATTATTTCGGTTTTGTTAGTTGGCGTTACAGTATGTGTAATTGTATCTATTAAACAAACAAAAAAATCTATAAGAATTGTTTGCATAGTATTGAGTATTGCGATGACCCTGGGGGTAATTCCGTCCGCTTTTTTTGCATATAAAGACAGAGATGCAATTATTTATGTAAGTAAAACTATTATGGTTGACGGTGAAGATGCTGAAATAATTGCGAAAATTACAAAACTGAGTGATAGACATTCTCAACGAGTTGATGTTGACTTCGGTGATGCAATGTATGATTCGATCGAGGATATGTATTATTTGGCAAACGAAATGCCTCAACTTAAGGGAACTTTGTTTAACAGCAGATACGCAAAGAGTGCTTCTTGTGTAGTTATTGATGAAAATGGAAAAGAACTGTTTAATAAAGAATTTACTCCCGATAAAGAGTTTTCGATTGATGGTTTTGGAATGGTTGTAGGCGTTAATGCCATCAAATTTATCATTACCCATAAAGACGGATATAAATACGAAAAGTCATTTTATGTAAATAATCTGTGTGAGAAGAATATGGATACGATTGATGTTGATCGTGGAGATAATGATAAAGATGGTGTTTTAAACTTTATCGAAGAGCTTTACCACACTGATCCGGAAAAAAAAGATACTGATAGCGATGGACTTTCTGATTATCAAGAAATGGCTGTTGTGGGTACAGACCCTAAAATTAAAGATACAAATAATGACGGAGTAAATGATGGTGCTGAAGATACAGATAGTGACGGTATCATAAACAAGGATGAAGTTGATAAGTGTTCCACCAATCCCGCTTTTGGTGACTCCGATTTTGATGGTTTATCGGATAAAGAGGAAATAGAAAAAGTTAAAACTGATCCAAATAAAAAAGATACAGATAGTGACGGTAAAAGCGATAAATGGGAATTGGACAAGGGCTTTGATCCCAAAAAGAAAGATAAAACCTTCCCTAAAAACGAAGGCGTTTCAAACATGGAGAGGGTAGAGATTGCATCAGACGGTAATGCGGTTATTACTCCAATTGAAAATGATTTGAATCTTAATAGTGATACTCCCGGTTTCGTTGGTGTGGAGCCGTTTAGAGTGGAAATGGAGGATGAAACTGAGGCTGAAATTACAATTGAATATGATGCTTCAGCTCTTGAGAAGGGTGAGGTGCCCACACTCTACAAATACGATGAAGAAACACAGGATTACGAAGAAGTAAAAGGTGCTGTTGCAGAAAATGGCAAGGTTGAAGCCATCGTTAAAGAATCTGGTGTTTATGTTTTGCTGAATCATCGTCTTCTTGAAGATGTGTGGAATAATGATATTTTTAGACCAAGTGAAACTGACAAAGACGGAAGCATAGATATTGTGTTTGTTCTTGACAGGTCTGCTAGTATGGATAGTAACGATCCCAATAATCTCCGTAAAGAGGTAACCAAAAACTTCATTTCCAAGTTGCGTGAGGGCAAGGACAGAGCAGCTATTGTTCAGTTTACAAGCATCGGTGAGGTTGTAATGAAAATGACCGATGATAAGGAAGCACTGTGCAATGTTGTTGATTCTATTGAGAATAGTGATGGTGGCGGATGTGCCGGTTCTGATACAACAGCGGGTACTAATGGTTCTGCAGGTCTCAGAAAAGCTTTGGAAGAAATGGAAGGTTCAACTGCGAAATATAAATATATCATATTCTTAACAGATGGCGAGGACACTCACGTGGATGAGGATTATGGTGACGCAGAAGGGACAACCGGAATTACAAAGGAAGCTCGAGAAAAAGGTATAATTATACATACAGTTGGCCTTATCGGTACAGGTGGGGTTGATGTTGATTTGCTAAAAAGAGTAGCCAAAGGTGCAAGGGGTAATTACTACGTTGCTACAGTTGGTGAAGAGGCTGAAACAAATGAAGAGCTTATTGATGTTTATGAGGATATAGAGGCTGTAACTATTGACCGCCATACCGATTCCAACAAGGACGGCATATCAGATTACTACACAAAGCTTATTTGTGAAGGTCAAATAGCTACATCAGGTAATATAAGAAATTTATTCGGAGACGCTACATATGATGAAGTTCAGAAAAACGCTGATTTTGATGGCGATGGATTGAAGAATGGTGAAGAAATTGAGGTCGCTGAAAATAAAAAAGGTGTATATATTAAACTGAAATCTCTTCCTTATTTAAAGGATTCTGATACAGATGGTATTTCTGATCCTGATGAAAATGCTATATCTATGAGTCCTATGAAGTTTAATGCTAATGGTTTAAAGGCTGATATTGAGTGGTTGACAACAGATAGCAACTTCATATCCAATGATTATCTTGAGTATTACAACTCGCATATGTATGTACAAGATGCTGTGTTTATCGGAAATGCCTTCTTTGGCTCTACATTTGACCAGACTACATTGTACAGAAAACAATTGGTGCAATATTTTAAAGATATAGATAATCTTATTACAAGGCGTAATCAATTTGAAATTCTGCACAGTTTCTTCTCTTCATATGCCGGTGAATCACTTGATGTTGTTGTAGATTATATTAAAGAACAGGCAAAAGCCGGTAATTATGAAGCTTGTAAAAAGACTATTGAAGGTATTGTAGAATCAGCTACAGTTGTAAAAGATGTTCATGGTGTTATTGATGACACAATAATTTCGGGTTTGAAAGATTTGGCTGATAATTTTGATGAGGAAAGCATTAAATTCTTCGAACACCAGATAAATGCTTATCAGAACCATCTTAATTCAATACCGGATATAATACCTGATGACTGCAGTGATTTCTACAGATTGAAACTTGCTGAATGGCAGGATGCACTGTTTGAATATAAGGGACTTAAAGAACAAAAACTCGAGACCATAAATTTAAAGAAAACAAAATTTAACAAATATACAAGTGTTGTTGATGGGGTAGGTAAGTTTTTTACTGCTCTTACTATCGGTATGTCAGCGTGGGATAACTATACTACCTATTGTGATGCAATTGCCAGCCTTGATACTGTAGAAGAAAATCTATATATTCTTGATTGTGTTATGAATTCATCTTCTGACAACCCGTATCTATATTGTGCAGCTTTTGATCTGAAGGTGGCAATAGAGTTGGAGGCAGATGAACAAAAAGATTTTCTTGGTTCACTCTCAACATTGGATACAACTCAAACCGTGGTATCTGAAGCAATGCATGAAATTATAGGTGCAGCTGGTGTGCCTGGTGCTATTATTGAAGTTGCAAGAACTGTGTTGAATCTAGCTCTGGGTCTGGACAAAAAATCAGAAGGTGCAGCAAATACTGTTGCATTGGCACAATCCTCAAGCGTATTAGCAGCAAACTTCCTTGCACATCTTGAGGGCGGTTATGCTGTTGAGCATAATGATCTTTGGGTTTCTTACAGCGATTACTCAAAAAATTTCTGCAACAGCATAGTTAACCTTATTTTAATCAGGAAAAAAGCTGAAGAAAATAAAATTGAATGGGAACGTAAGGACGAGAAAAAGACAAAAGCGGAAGGTAACTGTAAGAAATGCGATACACTTCTTACAACCTATGACGATTTAAGTCTTAAGTGCCA
>JAZSBI010000162.1:0-9191 GCA_045602345.1 Acutalibacteraceae bacterium
ATTTCCATATCGTTTGCGACACGGAAAATTGTTATGTTTTCATCGGTTATTTCAACAGGGCAATTTTCAATCTGAATATACTTGAAGCCTTTGTAGCTGAATTTTGGCTCAAGCTCACACAATTCGCCATTACCAATAAAAGCATCTTGCTGTATGTATTCATCGGGCCACCAAGGTCCGTCGTGACCTTCGAATTTCCCGATTTTCTGTATATAACCTTTGTCATTAAGGTTTTCGCTATATACTATTTTTATTTCAGTATCTTTGGGCAAACAAAACTTAAGTTTTGCCCAACCCGTTATCATTTCAGGTGCAGTTATAAGGTAAGTGCCCTCACACAATTTCTCAATTTTTTCGGGCTTAAATTCACCAATTCTTCTTATGGGTGGCATATTCTGAGGTTTCAACCTGCCTTCAGGCGCATCAACCAAAATAGCCTTTTCCCATCTGAAATTGCGTTTTCTTAAATCGTGAGTTTCGCCGTAATAAATACTGTTTTTAGTTATCTGACCGTCCAAAGTATATTCCCAATTTTCATCGGTAAAAATGCTTTGGTTTTCACCATTTTTATAACAAATATTCAAATCTGCTATAAGCTTCGGAGCAGAACGCCAGGATGCATTATCCCAATTCCAGACATTAGTTGTTTCGTTGAAAAAGCTATGCCCCAACTCAACCGTTATTTCATTTTTGCCTGAAACCAACAAATCTGAAACATCAAAGCTTCTGTATAAAACAGTGCGATTATACTGAGAGTGGGCAGGATTAAGCACAGTATCATCGGGAAGTTTGCCGTTTATTTTAAGTTCAAAAAGCCCAAGACCGCAAACAAGAATTTCTGCCTTTTCAATTTCATTTTCTATTGTAAATTCCTTCTTGAATATGGGTGCACAGCGATCTTCCACCGTCATATCTGCACCAATCCATTTACCCTTAAAAATGTATTCCATAACTTATTTACCTATATCAACCATTTTCATTTTAGTTGCCTTCTGTCCCCAGTTATTTGCCCAGCCTTCGCAGTACAATTTATAATATGAAACATTATATTTTTTTCTGTACCAGCCGAAGCAGTTACACCAAATTACAGAAGGAAGAGCAATTATAATATAGTAAAGAGGGCCTAAAAGAAGGCATTGCCAGGTATGACCGTATTCATGAATACGGGTGTTATAAGTCCATTCTTTTTTCTCGTGGTTTTCTCTCATAAAGATAAAAAGTCCCATTGAAAGTCCGCCTGCGTTCCAAGGAAGGTAAACTATATTGGCGTAACCGAATTTAGAATGTCTTTTTTTGAGAATTTTCGTGCAAATAAGGAAAGCGATTCCGCCAACAATATTTACGGGAAGACCCCAAGTCCATTGGACTACATAAAAAAGTATGTCTTTTACTGTGTTTTTCAAATTTTTCTCTTTGGGAGTAGGTTGTGTTTTGGTAATATCAATATTTTCCATTTTACTCTGCCTCCTCTATAAGCCTTTTTATTTCTGCTTCTTTTTCAATAAGAATCAAATATTTTCCGTTTTCGTCTGTTTCAAGGGTATGACCCTGGGTTTCGTCATTATCTTTACCCAGCCATGTATTTTCAAGCTTATAGCCTGTTAATAGCTCGCAACGCTCCTTTTCATAATCCGTCAGGGTTACGCTGCCGTATTTGTGCTTTGTGGCAATTGCCGCACGAATCATAGTGTGGTCATCTTTAGTCATTTTAAATCTCTTAAGTAAAATATACGCAATAACCGCACTAATCATAGGAAGAATTGAAACACAAACTCTTATACCCATAAGTGCAGCATCAGTCTGCTGAATAAACTCACCCTTGTTACCTGTAACAAGACCGAAAGAATCAAGCACAATACCTACAACGAAGGTCATTACACCACCGGTTACCTGCTTAACCATTGTATTGAATGTACCTATAACTCCTTCGCGACGTCTGCCGGTTATAAGCTCGTCAACATCAGTAAGGTCGGGAAGGACATTGTTGCCAACAAACCCCAGACCACTCATACCAAAGGGGTAAAGCACCGCACCACCCAAAATCATCAGAATAAGTGGAAGCATTGAAGAGTGTCCTTCAGAACCGCCAACTTTAACAAAGAGAAGAAGACCTAAACCAATAATCATAAATGGTGTAACTACTGCACCGCATTTGCTTTTACCTTTTTTCATTGTAAGAGCATAATTCAAGGGAAAAGCAAGGGACTCAAACACACCAGCAAAGGTGTTGTAAATGGGGTAATATTTATATAAATTTGCAAGGTAGGTTATAAAATAAACGCTTGTGGTTGAATAAAAGCTTCTTGCCATCTGCCAAAAGAATGACATTGAAAAATAATCTCTGAAAGCCTTACTTCTGAAAACCTGAACATATTCATTTATTGCAAATTTAAGGTCCAGGGGTGGAAGCTTCTCATTCAAGGAGCTTGGCTCTTTGCAGGTTTTAAAGGTTGCAAATATTGAACAAGCATAAACAATTGAAAGAATAATACCTGTTAATAAGAATGGTGTTTTTGAAGCCTCGGAAAGAGAATCCGAAGAACCGAAAACTGAAAGAAGTATTAAAAGAATTATATATGAGGGAATCATTCCCGTTGAATTAAAGATATAGCTAACGGAAGTGTATTGTGTTCTCTTGTTATATTCGGGTGCCAATGTGGGAAGCATTGCCGTATGAGGAACATCAACCATTGTGTAAGCAGTTTTATAAAGAATATATGCAAAAGCATAGTACATTACACATATTGTGGGATGCTCATTGGCGTTAAGACCGAATGAGTTCCAAAGCATTGTATAGGAAACAATAAGGGGCGGTATACTCCACAAAAGGTATCTTCTGTGTCTTCCGTATTTTGAACGGGTGCGGTCGGTAATAATTCCCATAAGCGGGTCATTTACACCATCCCACACAGTTGCTATCATAACAATAAAGGTAGCGTATTTCAGCTCCATACCAACAACATTAGTAAGGAATGCGGTAAAATACATACTGATTATGTAACCGCCACCACCCATAAAAATATTAGCAAAGCAATACTGCACCATAGGCTTTACTGTATCAAAGAATTTACCCTCAACACCTATCGCCTTTTTAAATCTTTCACCCAAAGGTATCACTCACTTAATTAGTATTTTCCTAAATCTGTAATCTGTGGAATTTCAATTGACTCTGTATAAAGCTGTCTGGGATTATTCTCATCAAGAATAATAAGTCTGCCGCCATGCTCCATACCATAGGTAAAGAAACCTGCGCCGAGAGTCTGATAAAGGTCGATTCCGTCAACAGTCATTTTAAAATCGTTAACGTGGTCGTGGCCGAAAAATGCTGCAAAAACATCGCCCATCTTCTTCCAGCTCTCTAACTGCTGAGTATAGTCCTTACTCATATTTGGAGGGCAAGGCGTTTCTCTTACTCTGCCTTCAAGAATTTCGTGACCTAAAACATAATAATTTCCGTCTCTCCCGAATGTGTATGCATCATTTTCGGTAACTACTTTGAAGCCGTCCATTTCCTGCTGAACGGGAATGTGCTGGAAAAGAATTGCAGGAAGAGGCTCACCGCCATTAGCTTCCCTTAGTTCTGCAGAGCGTTTTTCATACCAGGCAATCTGATCCTCGTGAACGTGGTCATAGCCATTGTCACAACCCGGTTTTTCGTCATAATCGTTGGAGTCAATAAGCCAGATCGCAAAAGCATCCTTATCACTTTTACTGCTTTTGATTGTTACACAGCAGTTACCTGTTCCGTAAACATCTGCATCATTAAGATTTGAACGGCAGTTGGGGTATTCCATATACATAAGCATCTGAAATTCTGTATGAAAACCAACCTCACCATCGTGATTACCAAAAACAACACAAAGAGGAATATTTCTGTCCCTTATAGGCTTTGTAATTTTCTGAATTGTGCTTTGTACCAAATCGTAAGTAAATTCTTCCCAATAACCGCTGATGTTGTCACCGCCAAAAACAACCAAATCGGGATTTGTTTTTGCTACAAGGCTTTCAATAACATTGAGAGTTTCAATATCTCTTCTCTCCGGAATTGAACGGTCCTCGTCATCATCCATTATAGGTTCAACATCGTGAATATCGGTAATATGTAAAATTTTAAATTTACCATCTGCACCGAATTTAAGCGGTGCAGGTGCCTCTCTTTTAAATCTGTCTGTTTTCCATTTTTTTGGATATCCCATTGCCATAGTAAATTCCTCCGTGAATTTATTTTTAGTTTAGCGAAGCTGCATTCCGCACTCCGCATTCCGAATTCCGCATTTATTAAAACGCCCAATTGCCATTTTCAAAAATCTTGTATGCTTTACCGTCCTTGTACCCTGTTATTTTAAGGTCGGGAGCACCAATCATAAAATCAACGTGAATCATACTGTCGTTAACACCTAAAGCCTGACATTCTTCAAGACTCTTTTCCTCAAAGCCATCAATGGTGTCGCAGAATCCTCTGCCGAGAGCTACGTGGCAGCTAGCATTCTCATCAAACAGTGTGTTATAGAAAAGAATACCCGTATCAGCTATAGGACTATTATAAGGAATAAGTGCAAGTTCACCTAAATATTTTGCACCCTCATCCATTGAAAGCATTTTATCAAGTAAATCCTTACCCTCTTCTGCATCCCATTCAACCGCTTTACCTTCTTTAAAAGTGATTGAGAAATTGTTGATAATCTGTCCTTGGTAAGAAAGGGGTTTTGTGGAAACTAATTTGCCCTCTGCAAATCCTTTTTTAGGAGATATAAATACCTCTTCAGTGGGTAAATTGGGATTAAAGAAATTACCTGAGAGGGTGTTTTCTCCCCCACCGCACCAATGACTTTCGGGAATAAGACTTGCTTTAAAATCAGTTCCGTTTGAACTCTTATACTCAAGGTAATCAAACTTTTTATCATTAAGGTATGCCGTTCTTGATTTTAAATCTGCATTATGGTTTTTCCAAGCTTGCTCAGGGTCATTATCCTTTGTAACATAAACAGTTTTAAGAATTGCATCCCAGAGCATATTATAAGCCTTGGTTTTTGTTTCATTGGGGAAAACCTTCTTTGCCCAAGCATAAGAAGGAACCGCTGCGATACACCATTGATCTTTGTTTTCAAGGGCATCACTATATTTTTTAGTAATCTTATAACGAGCCATCTGTGATTTTTGCATTTTTTCACGATTAACCCCTTTAAGTCCGTCAGGGTCTTCGCTTTCAATATAAATTCTGCAGGGTACTTCCTCAACCATCAGCTTAAGTCTTTCTTCCTGCCAAACAGGAACTTCGCTTAAGGATTTAAGTGAACGATGCTTGTAGTTAAGTTTAGTAATTGCCTGAAAACCAAAATCCACCTCAACCTTTGACGCACCTGCTTTATAGCACTCGCTTACAAGAATTGTAACAAATTCGTGTTGGTCTGCTTCAGCATAAATTCTGACAGGCTGACCTTTTTTTATATTTGCACCCACTCTTGCAATAAGTCGGGCATATTTTTTCTGCATTGTTTTGTTCATAAAACCGCCTCAAATCCAAATAAAATAACACACAGTAATTTTACCACAACACTCTTATAAATACAATAAAAAACAAAGTTAAATATTAGTATAAAACACGTAATGTCAAAAGGGAGAAACTACTCCAAAGAGCGTTCCTCCCTTTCGCGACCCACTAAAAGTCTTATTTTAATTTAATTAAACGTTGCCTTCTTCGTAAGCCTTGATCATTTTCTTAACCATCTGACCGCCGATAGAACCAGCCTGACGAGATGTGAGGTCGCCGTTGTAACCCTGCTTAAGGTCAACGCCAACTTCCTGAGCAGCCTCCATTTTTACCTGATTGAGGATCTGCTTTGCATTGTTCTTGTTCTCTGCAGGCATGCTGTTGTTTTTTGAAGCCATTTCTTAACACTCCTTCGCAATTAATCTTGCGTTTGCATTTTTATTATTAGAATAAAATTACGGAATATTGCAAGAAAATTTTGACAGAACTTATTTTATTTCTATATATGCTTTCATTGTGTTTTTGCACAAGAGAATAGGTTTGTTTTTGTAAATTTTATATGATAGATAGAACTTTTTTCATTGGTCAATTTTTTTGTTGCCAATCTTGGTTCCGAGTGATAATATATATTGGAGTTAAAATGAAGATTTTCCCCATTATTTTAAATTAGGAGAATGTAATATGGTAAAAGTTCTTAAATTTGGCGGTAGCTCTCTTGCAGATGCAGAGCAATTCAAAAAGGTTGCCGCAATAATCAAAGCAGAGCCCGAAAGAAGATATGTTGTAGCATCAGCTCCCGGTAAAAGATTTTCTGATGACATTAAGGTAACCGATATGCTTTACGATTGCTACAAGCTCGTTAAAGCTAATCAGCCAATTGATGATGCTTTCAAACTTATTGAAAACCGTTACAATGGTATTATCAAGGATTTAGGTATCAAGCTTTGGCTTCAGCCTGAATTTGACCGAATCAAAAATGCAATTGTTCACCATGCAGGTCGTGACTATATCGCAAGCCGTGGCGAATACCTTAACTCTATGGTTCTTGCAAGCTACCTTGGTTATGACTTCATTGATGCTGAAGAAGGCATTTTCTTCAAGGAAAACGGCACACTTGACACAGAAAAAACCAATGAAGAGCTTACAGCAATTCTTGCAAAGCACGAACACGCAGTTATCCCCGGTTTCTATGGTGTAATGCCCAATGGTACAATCAAAACCTTCTCACGTGGCGGTAGCGATATTACCGGCTCTATTGTAGCAAGAGCAATAAAGGCAGATATATACGAAAACTGGACAGACGTTTCAGGTATGCTTATGGCAGACCCCAGATGCGTTGAAAACCCCAAGGTTATTTCAACTATTACCTACAGAGAGCTTCGTGAACTTTCATATATGGGCGCAACAGTTATGCATGAGGATGCAATTTTCCCTGTTCGTGAAATGGGTATTCCGATTAATATCAGAAACACAAACGCACCTGAGGATGCAGGTACAATGATTGTTTCCTCTGTTGAAAGCAACAAGGTTGATACAGTTATTACAGGTGTTGCAGGTAAAAAAGGCTTCTCTGTTATCGCTATTGAAAAGGATATGATGAATGCAGAAGTTGGCTTTGGCAGAACTGTGCTTGAGGTTCTTGAAAACCACAACCTTTGCTTTGAGCACCTTCCTTCAGGTATTGACACAATGTCCGTTGTTGTTAACGATAACGATTTCCTTCCCATTAAGGACAATGTTGTTAACGACATTATCAGAAGAACAAAAGCAGACTCTGTAACAGTTAATGGTGGTATTGCTCTTGTTGCTGTTGTTGGCAGAGGTATGGCAGGTGCAAAGGGTACTGCAGGCAGACTCTTCAAGGCAATTGCCGAAAATGACATCAATATAAAAATGATTGACCAGGGTTCAAGTGAACTTAACATTATTGTTGGTATCAGCGAGGATGATTACATCAAAACGCTTAACGCAATCTACCACGAATTTGTTGATTAATTTAAATTAAATAAATAATAAAGGAGCTGTAAAAAAATGAAAGTTTTTTTACAGCCCCTTTTATTGTCACGGTGATGGAGAAAAAAGATGCAGAACGAACAAACTGAACCTGAAAGCGTACAAAGGTACGTCGAGTGGCGAAGTTTGTTGGTAGCATAAAACAATTCATTGTATTTTTGTTAAAAGAATAGGGTTCAAACAAGCACCAACACTTGTTTGAACCCTTAAATTTATTGTTTTATGCAATCTGCACTTTTTTCTCAGAATAAACCTGCAATTAACTGAGGAATCATTGTAATATATTTGATAATAAGACCAAACCATTCAGCGAAACCATTTGCAAGCGTGTTATCGATAGTACCGATAAGGTCTGTAGGAAGTTTAGACTCTTCTTCATTTGCTTCTGTTTTTGTGGTTTTCTTGATTGCGTATTCGTCAATCTTTGTAACTTCCTGAGTTTCATCATCAACAACGAATGCTTCATAAACAAGCTTGTTACCATCAACATAAACATTAGCAAAGCAACCGCCCATATCTCTTGTGGAAAGTTTAACGTCTGCACATTCGTTAATGGGATCAACAGGGTTATCGTTTACAGTGTATCTCTTTGTACCTGCTGTTGAGGGAAGAATATAAACTGCACCATCGGGATTTTTAGCAAATGTTGTTTCTTCGCCGTTGAATTTTTCTGTTACATAAGTAACATCTTCAACAACAGCATCACCTTTAACCTGTTTTGTTCTGAAGTACATATGGTCGTGACCGGAAAGAACAACGTCAACATCTGTCTGGTCAACAATTTCGATAATTGTTTCTCTCATAGCAAGAGTATCGGGCTTGTTAATGTTCTTACCTGCAGAATAAACTGCACGGTGAAGAAGAAGGAATTTCCACTGAGCGTCAGAGTTTTCAAGGTCGTTGATGATCCAGTTTCTCTGTGCCTCAATCATGGGGTACATATCATTGGAGTTAACAATGCAGAAGTGAGCATTGCCATAATCGTATGAATAATAAACGCCATTTACGCCGTTACCTGCGCCATCACCTGCAGGAAGGTTAAACATATTTGCAAACCAACCAACATTGAGTTTGTTTGTAATGTTACCCTCATGGTTACCTGCAACAGGAACAAGTGTAAGGTTTGTGTTAGCATCGTTAAATGCTTCGCCATACCAGTTCCATTCTTCGTTTGTACAATCGTTTACGAAGTCACCAAGGTTAACAACAAATTCAGCTTTCTTGTTAGATTCCATAGCTGCATCCATAACAAGAGCTGCCTGCTCAAAGTTTTCAAGGCTGCTTGCCTGAACGTCTGCAATAGCGATGAATGAGAATTTCTTATCGCCATTATCTGTAACAAATTTACCTGTTGTGCTCCATGTGTCTTTAGTCATGCTACCAACACGATAGTTGTATGTTGTGCCTTTTTCAAGACCTGTAACAACAACCTTATGGCAATAATAATCCTGGAACACAGAAACTTCGCCTGTATAAGTCTGTGCATTATTGAAAGTACCATCAAATTCTGATGCTTTAACAACCTGAATTGTTGTGTCACAGTAACTTTCTGTGTACCAAGTGAAACCACGCTGTGTCTGAGTGTCACCATACATAGTGCAGTTAACACGAAGTGTTTCAAAACCTGTACTCTCTGCGCTAACGCTAAAACCTACGCAACCTAAAAGCATAATAGCTGCAAGTAAAG
>JAZSBI010000163.1:0-41892 GCA_045602345.1 Acutalibacteraceae bacterium
TTCATATTTTCGTTATGTAAATATTCGTTGAAAGAGCCGTCCATATCTTTGGGGTTTGTTGCTCTCTGTGCATAGACATTGAACATCATAAAACTGTCAAACCCATTAAATGCAGCGGTACGCTCAACGGATTTTAAGGTATTATCAAGGTCATCGGGCTTTGCTGTTGATGGATTAATACCAATACAAATAAGCGGGTTTTCGCCCCTTGTGCCCAAAATATAACGATATTCCGTATAAGCATTAGGAACATAGAGCCATTTTTTTCTGTCATACTCAAAAGAGCCGTCAGCCTCTTTCAGAAGTGCATCTTCAAATGGAATTATTTCAAGATTATTTGTTTCACAAACCGGTATATGCATACTGTCACCTTTCATAATTCATAGTAAATATAGGACTATTATACAATAATATTGGACTATTTTCAACATTGTTTCGTATTGACTTTTTATTCCGGCAGAAATATAATTAGAATGTAGAATAATGGTGTATTTTATGCACCAAAAAGGAGAGATACAGATGTATCATTCAATGAAAATTGCAGGTTTGGACAGAAACCTCCCCCTCTGCCCTCTTAACGAAAAACTTCAGATTGGTGCTTTCGTTATGTTTGGTGATGCAGAGCTCACAGTTGCTTGTGCAGATGCACTTCTAAAAAAAGCTCCCGAATTTGATTACATAATCACCGCAGAGGCAAAGGGTATTCCCCTTGCACACGAAATGTCACGCCAGAGCGGTAAAAAATATTTTGTTGCAAGAAAGAAACCCAAACTCTACATGACAGGGGTTTTTGATGTAGTTGTTAACTCCATTACCACCGAAGGTGAACAGCACCTTTACCTTGACACTGCAGAAGCAGAACAGATGAAGGGCAAAAAGGTTATTATTGTTGATGATGTTATTTCAACAGGCGAATCCCTCAAGGCAGTTGAAAAGCTTATTGAAATGGCAGAGGTTCAGTATGCAGGTGCTCTCGCAGTTCTTGCAGAGGGTGAAGCAGCAGACAGAAGTGATATTATTTATCTTGAAAAGCTTCCTTTATTTGATGCAGAGGGTAATGTTTTATAATGGCAGGAATACTTTATGTTGTAGGAACACCTATAGGCAATTTGGGAGACTTCTCCCCCCGTGCTGTGCAAGTGCTTTCCGAATGTGATTTTATTGCTGCCGAGGACACAAGAGTTACTATTAAGCTCCTTAATCATTTTGGTATTAAAAAGCCTATGGTAAGCTACTATGAGCATAACCGTGCACAACGTGGCGGAGTTATAATAGAACGGCTTTTGAACGGTGAAAACTGTGCTCTTGTTTCTGATGCGGGTATGCCCATAATTTCTGACCCGGGTGAAGACTTAACAAAGCTTTGCCATGAAAACGGAATACAGGTTTGTGCTGTCCCGGGGCCTTGTGCATTTGTTACTGCTCTTGCCATTTCAGGAATGCCCTCAGGCAGATTTACCTTTGAAGGATTTCTTACAAGGGCAAAACAAAACAGAAGAGAACATCTTGAAGAACTCATTAACGAAAAACGTACAATGATATTCTATGAAGCCCCTCACAAGCTTGCAGCTACCCTTTCCGATATGGCAAAATACTGGGGAAACAGAAATATTGCACTGGTAAAGGAAATTACAAAAATCCACGAAAACGTTGAACGCACTACTCTCTTCGACGCAGCAGAAAAGTATAAAGACGGTAGTGCCAAGGGCGAATATGTTCTCATAGTTGAGGGAAAGCCTGAAGAAGAGGAAAAGGAAATTACAATAGAAATAGCTACAAAAATGGCTGAAGAGCTTATTAAAAGTGGGCTTTCAAAAAACGAAGCTGCCAAGGAAATTGCTAAACAAACAGGTCTTAAAAAGAGTGATATATACAAATCTTTACAGAAAGAGTGATTAAATGCTTTTTGGTGTTCAGTGGTACTACTGGGTAATACTTTTAGTTGCAATTATTCTTGCAATCATACTTTGGATTAAGGCTATTAAATCCGGTAAGGAACGTCGTGAAAGGCTAAAAAAAGAAGCAGCTATTTGGAAAAGAGATTACGAATTAAGAGAGAAATATACAGTTTTAACTGAAGAAAAATTGATTTCTACAGAAGAAACAGAGATTCTCCACGGAGTTGCAATGAATATTCAGGTTGCATTGGAAAAGGCAACAGATATGACAGATAGCTTTAATGCTTTGCCTATGGAAAAAAAGCATATTTACGCTTTGGAATACTTTGATGAAGATGCAAAAAAATCTCTTTCTACCTTTTTCAAAAACAATGGTGAACCCCTTCTTTCAACTGTGCCTGAAGCATTAAATGCTATAGGTGCTACAAAATACATTGAATCCTATGCTACACTTTTACCTATGTATGACGATGATAGCGAGGTTTCTGTTGATTACTCTGTTATAGGTAAAGTAGATGAAAAATTTTCTGAGATTTATGATTCCGACGAACTTTTGAGATTTGCTGCTAAATACATTTTACAAAACAAAGAAATATTTTTATCATAAAAACAAATAAACGACAAACAATTAAAAGGAGTATTAAATATGGCTGTAACATTCTATCTTTCCGCGTTCGCAGATGAAGCAGGTGGCGGAATAAAAGAACAAATCGCCGCATTAAAAGCTCATGGTATGACACATATTGAGCCCCGCGGACTTGATGAAGGAAACATCTCACTTTATTCAGTAGAACAAGCAAAAGAACTTAAGAAAATCCTTGATGACAATGGTATTTGCGTTTCTGCAATTGGTTCTCATTACGGAAAAATAGAAATTACAGACGATTTTGCACCACATTTTGAAGATTTCAAAAATTGCGTGGAGGTTGCAAATATTCTTGGTACTGAAAGAATAAGAATGTTCAGCTTTTTCTTCACAAAAGGTCAGAGTCTTGAGGAATACCACGATGAAGTTTTTGAAAGACTCGACAAGATGTGCACATATTCTCTCCAAAACGGAATCTGGTGCTGTCACGAAAACGAAAAGGATATTTATGGTGACATTGAAACCCGTTGTCTTGAAATATATAAAACCTTTGAGGGTAAAATAAAAGGTATTTTCGATCCCTCAAACTTTATTCAATGCGGTGTTGATATTCTTCCCGCTTACGAACTTTTAAAGGATTACATTGACTACTTCCACATAAAAGACTGTCTTTATGATGGTGGTAAGGTTCGCCCAGCAGGTCTTGGTGACGGCAACATTGTTGAACTTCTCACAAGATTCTCTAAAGACAAAGATGGTGAGCATTTCCTTACATTGGAGCCACACCTTAAGGTGTTTGACGGGCTTAAGGATTTAGAGGGCGAAGGTGGTACAGCAGACCAGCTTAAAGACGACTACACCTACCCCACCAACCGTGCAGCATTTGATGCTGCGGCAGATGCACTTGATGTTTGCTTAGAAAAAGCAAATTTAAATGATATAACAATAAGGAGATTTTAATATGTTTAATCACGAGAATTTAAAAGGCAGAGTTGCTGTTGTTACCGGTGGTGGCGGAGTACTCTGCGGTGGCTTTGCAAAAGACCTTGCTCGTCAGGGTGTTAAGGTTGCTGTGCTTGATTTAAGAGAAGAATCTGCAAATTTGATTGCAGAAGAAATAAAAGCAGAAGGCTTTGAGGCTATAGGTGTTGCTTGTAACGTTCTTGATAAAGAAAGCCTTGAAAACGCAAGAACATATATCAACGAAAAAATCGGCACTTGCGATATTCTTATTAATGGTGCAGGTGGCAACCATCCAAACGGCAACACAACAAAAGAAAAATTTGAACTTTGTGATTTAACTGAAAAAGCCGAAGATGTAAAAACATTCTTCGACTTGGATCCCAAGGGTATTGAATTTGTTTTCAATCTTAATTTCCTTGGTACCCTTCTCACAACTCAGGTTTTTGCTAAAGATATGGTGGGCAAGGAAAATGCTACAATCATTAATATTTCTTCAATGAACTCTTACAAGCCTCTTACAAAAATTCCGGCATATTCTGCTGCAAAAGCAGCCATTTCAAACTTCACACAGTTTATGGCAGTGCATTTCTCTGAGGTTGGTTTAAGAGTAAATGCTATCGCACCCGGTTTCTTCTCTACAAACCAGAACAAAGCACTGCTTTACAATGAAGATGGCTCTCTCACTCCCAGAAGCGAGAAAATTCTCGGCCACACTCCTCTTGGCAGATTTGGTGTTCCCGAAGACCTTACAGGCACACTCCTCTTCTTAAGTGATGAAACCTACAGTAAGTTTGTAACAGGTGTTATAATCCCCGTTGACGGCGGTTTCTCAGCATATTCAGGTGTTTGATAAAAGCAAATTTAAATCCCGCAGTTTTCAGACTGCGGGATTTTTGTTTTGTTTATTTAACTGTTCGTTTGTCGTAATAGCTTACGTAAGTTTTACCCTCGTATTCTTTATAGCTTTTAACTAAATAAACATATTTCACGCCTTTTTCAGCGGTGGTATCAGTGTAGGTTGTTTCATGGTCATACCACTCTGTACACGGGCTGTAAAGCACAGCAATTCGCTCGTATTCGGACTCTCCGTAAACTTTTCTGTAAATATAATAACCATCCCAACCGATATCATCGTAATTGCCCTGGTTTATAGTCAATTCAACATACCCGTTGCTCTGTCTTTTGATTTCTGAAATTTCCGGTGCGTGCATATAATAGAATTTATCTGCAGTTATGGAAACATCACCATTTTTATTCTTGGTACGAATAGAAACACCGGCATAATTTGTTGATGTATTGCAGAAATATGAAAGCTCACAAGTATATGTATCAGAACCATCTGCCTCAACTGTTATTTCTTTGGTTCCTACCCGCACTTCATATTCTTCAAGATTTTCAGGCGGATTAGTTATCTTTACTTCAAGAGTATATTCATCCACAAGCTTTAATGTGTACTCAGCTTTCAAATCAAACCATTCATGGTCAACTATATTGTTTTCCAAAATTGATTTAAAACCATTTTCCTCATTAGCAAAAGCGTATCTGTACTTTCCGTCGTTCAAATATGCGGATTGATATTCTCTTAAATTGCTTACAACCGGTTCCCATTTGTCTTTTTCAAAATTGTAACCAAAAACCTCGGATGCACCTTTAAGATAAATCACTTCGCCGTATGTATTTATTTTGGGTTCACAGGTTAAAGTGGTTGAAATTCCAACTGTATGAGAAGCAAGATTAACATATTGTTCTATATCGTTTACAATTGCCTTAACCTGATAGGTATAAAGCACATCATTTTCAACATCTGTATCATCAAAGAAATTGTCTGTAGTAGAGCCTATCAAAACAAACTGTGAATCATCCTGAGCAACCTCTTTTCTGTACACATTATAACCATCAACGTTATTTTTCGACCAAATCAAACTGATTTTCTTGTCTGCCACAAAAGATGTATATTTTATTTGCGGATAAAAATCCATCTCATATTCATTTCTGCCAACAGGAGTTTCGTTTGTGCCATCTCTCAAGGCTGTTACGGTGTATTTGATTTTCCCGTATTTTTCAGGAACAATGATTGCTGAAGCGGTGGTTTTAAATTCATCTTCAACTTCTTTTACTAATTCCCATTGACCATTTTCATCCATAATATATATATTGTATTGGTCTGCTAAAGGAACGTCCTGCCAACTTATTTTAACACCGTTGGTTGCCTCATCAAATGTATAACTAACGTTTTGAGGATCGTCAAGAACTGCAAACTCAATACCACTTGCCCTGTAGCTACCATCCTTTAATTCGCCCACAGAACGAACTGTATAAATATATGAACTTGCAAGGTCTGCTGTGGTATCAGTAAATTCAAGGACAGTTGAATCTACTGTTCCTAACTGAGTCCAACCCGCAGATTTATCGAGAGGTCTTCTCATAATTTTATATGCACTTACACCATCTACCGGATACCATGACACACGAACACCGGTATCAACAACACTAACATTATTGAGCTGGGGAGCTTTATAAAACTTAATTACATTTTCCTGGCTATTCTGATAGCCACTCATAGCTTTACCATAATCAGTTGATATTACTGATTTAACTGCATACTGATATGTTTTACCCGTTTCAACGTTGGTATCTTTATACGTTGTATCTGAACAGTTTTTCTTGATTGTTGTCCAGCTTCCGTCTTCCTCTTTACGAATAATATTATACTTCGCTTTACTTGAGGTCTTGTTCCATTTAATTTCAATTCCATTACTTGCAACGGCAGAAACTGAAGAAACTTTTGGTGTTTCTGCGTACAAGCAAGTAATACCGTTATAATGATATTTTGACACATCACCATTCTTACCTATACCTTTTACAGTATAGATATAATTACCGTCTTTTGTCCTTATACCTGTATCAACAAAACTGTTCTTTTTACCGCTTACAGCACCAATCTTTTTGTATTCAGTACCTGTGATACTTCTGCGATATATGTAGTATTTTGATGTACCTGAAATTTTCGACCAAGTTATTTGGGGACCATCAATGGTATTTTTAACGGAATTAAGTGCTACTTTTTTTTCTTCGTAAGTTGGTGACCTGTCAACAACAATTTTAAACTGACACAAAGAGTTCTCATCAACGGTCAACCTTTCCTTATTAGAGGAAAACATACCTGCATAAGTAACTGCATAGTAGGTTTTTGATTTATACTTACCTGTCAATTTAATTTTCTGTGACAGGTTATAATTACCGTAGTAGCAAATCGTATAACCGCTATCAACGCAATTGGTAAGGTTCTTGTCGGAATATATCTCATAAAAGAAATACACATCCCCACCTATACCTGAATGTATAAAAAAATTAAGATAGTCATAACTACCGTAAAGCTTAACGGTAGAAAGAACCTTTGTGCCCTTATTATTTACAGGCACCATATAGCCATAAACCTCATCCTTGAACTGAATAGTCAAAGCCTCTGCTGAAATGCTGACAACTGAAACAAGAGTTACAAGTGCCATCATTATTGAAAGAACCTTTTTTAACATTTTCATAGTAAGACTCCTTTCGGTATTTCTATTTTGTTAGTACATTTTTATTCTACCACATTAATAAAAAACAGTCAATGTAGAAGCAGTTATTAATTTACTTTTATTATAAAAGTCCCCCCCAGTTTAAAAGTGTGGGGTGTAATTTATGTTATAGTTTGATTGAAACGCCTTTTGTATTGTAATAACTCGTATAAGCCTTAGATTCAGGGTCATAATACCTTACTGTATAAGTGTACTTAACACCTTTTTTTGCGGTCTTATCATCATAAACAAAACCTCTGTATTCCACACCATTATTCATTGAACAAACTGTATGGTCATAATACTTTTTACTTATACAAGTCCATTTGCTTTCACCCTCTGCTTTTCTCCAAACAGCAAAGTAGCCTTCATGATCTCCTGTGGACCAGAAAAGATTTACGCTATCTGTAAAATTAGCTTTTACTGCCGCAACAAGCTTTGGTGCTTTTTCAACTGTGTAATTACCAATACTTCTGGTGCTTACATTGCCGTTTTCATGAACTGCAGAAACCTTAATTGACATGCTACGACCATAATCAATATCACTAAATGTTACAGAATGTGTTTTTGAGCCATCCGCTTTAAAGCTCTTTCTATAATCCGTCTTTTCCGCGAAATCTACTGTCACAACATACTTAACAGCACCCTCAACCTCGTTCCATGTCAGTTTAAATCCTTTACTGGTGGGATTTAAAGTAACATCAGGAACCTCACAGGATTCTTCTGCAACATATACGGTATTTGCACCTATTGGCGTACTGTTACCCTTACTGGTAGATACCACACAGGAAAATCTCAATGGTTCAACTGCATAATAAAGATCCTCTTCAATATCAATTCTGGAAACATTATACAAATTTTCCCATCCATCATTTATTTCAGAACGCCTACCCATATAATAAATATTGGTAGTTGCTTTTTTGAAGGCATCTGTTTTATCAACCTCAAAATCATAATATTCGTTTACATCATCATAACCATTATACCATCTGTTGTATATTACTGTTTTTTTAGCAACCTTAAAGCTTTCTATACATGTTTCAGTAGAATATCTGATATGAGTTTTTGAAGCATAATTATTATTTTGCTCAATATCCCCATACACGCCTCTTACATGATAAGTGTATGCAACATCTTCAACAGGACTTGCATCACTAAAACCGGGAGTGGTGCTTTCATAGAACAATTCATAAGTAGCACCTTCTACATCCTTTAATTTACGATAAAGCCTGTATTTATCTGCACCGGTTCCGTTCCAGTCGAATTTTGTATAAGATTCATATTCTTTTATTTCAAGTGGTATTTTCGGGAAATACTGTGTTGGCTCAACATCAGTTTTATATGAACTCAGACCACCTGTACGAGTTGCACAAACAGACAATTTCTTGTTGTAATAGGTCGAAGGTTTAAATTCGTAGTAGTTTTTTCTAACTCTTGTTTTTACTTCCCAGTTACCGTCTTCGTTTTGTTCATATATACGATATGCCGTTGCATAAGGTACCTCGTCCCATTTCATATACACACCATCTGCATCAACAGTTACAGTAAATTCAGGCTCGGCTAAAGTGAAATACTCTTTGCCTGAAGAATAACTACCGCTAAAGCCGTCTCCTTCGGAACGAACAGTATAAACATATGCACCATCTATTAAGGAAGCTGTTATATCTTCATAAGTGGTTTTTTCCCCTGAAACAGTGGCTAAAACAGTCCAAGCATCATCACTATCAAGAGGCTTTCTGAGAATTGAATAACCTGTGGCGCCCTCAACCAAATTCCAAGAAATACCTATTGAGTTTTCCTTAATCTCAAGTTCATTCATAACAGGAGCGCTAAGGAATTTTATATTTTCGGTGGCTACGCTATAAGCACTTTTTGCTTTTCCGTAATCATCACAGTCTATTATTGATTTAACTCTGTATGAATACTCTTTACCGTTTTCAACATTTTTATCGGTATAATAATTGGCATAGTAGTCTTCTACTCTTTCCCAATCACCATCATTTTCTTTTCGGTAAATGTAATATTTGGCATCACCATCTGTTTTTTTCCACTCAATGTAAATACCATTATCACCTATTACAGAAGCCGTATTAATTGTCGGTGTTTCTGCATACAAGCAAGTAATACCATTATAATGATATCTTGACGCAACACCATTTTCAGCTATACCCTTTACTGTATAGATATAGTTACCGTCTTTTCTCTTTATAGCAGTATCAACAAAGCTACTCTTTTTACCGCTAACTGCACCAATTTTTGTAAACTTTGTGCCGGTAATACTTCTGCGGTAAATATAATATTTTGAACTACTTGAAATTTTTGTCCAAGTGATTTTGGGGCCATCAAGAGTGTTAGTTACGCTATTAAGAGGAACGATTTTTTCATCATACGATGGCGATCTGTCAACAACCATTTTGAACTGACACAAGGAATTTTCATCAACGGTTAAGCTTTCCTTATCAGAAGAAAACTTTCCCGCATAAGTTACCACATAATAAGTTTTTGATTTATATGTACCCTTCAATTTGATTTTTTGCGACATATTATAATTTCCGTATTCGCAAGCTGTATATCCACTTTCAATACAATTAGTCAATTTTGAATCGGAATATATTTCATAGAAAAAATATGTAATACTACTACCTGAATGTATAAAGAAATTAAGATAGTCGTATTCACCATAAAGCTTTACGCTTGAAAGCACCTTTGTACCTTTATTGTTCACAGGTACCATATAGCCATAATTCCTGTCCTCTACACTTACAGTTAGTGCCTCTGCCGAAATGCTGACAACTGAAACAAGAGTTACAATTGCCATCATTATTGAAAGAAACTTTTTTAATGTTTTCATAACAAAACCCCTTTCGAAAATTCTACTTTATTAGTATGATTTAATTCTATCACATCAATATAAAAGAGTCAACAAATTGTTGCTTTTGAAATTCAAAAAGATATCTAAACGCAAAAACTCCTGCAGTCCAAAATTGAACTGCAGGAGTTTTTTATTGTACACCAAAATTAATATAACCGGTTGTGAGCGATATGTCGCCATTTTTAGTAAAAACCTCTATGTATATATCTTCTTTAGCAGCCCAACTGCTAGTACGCTCAAACTCTACTTTATAGGTATCAGAACCGTCTGCAAAAATCGTCCTTGTTTCAGAACGCACTGAAACAACATATTTTTCGACCTCTTCACCTACACCAGGGAAGGTTACAGTAACCACATTATCTTTCAATTTCGCACTGTAATCAACCTTTTTATCATACCATTCATAATCAATTAGAGAGTTATCAATAGGTGTTTTCATTCCATTTTCATAATAAAAGAATGCAAATCTGTATTTACCATCATTAAGATAAGCATCATAGTATTCGCGGGGATTTTCATCGAAGAAATCAATGGATTCCCAACAATCTTCTTTGAAATTATAACCATAAATAACTGCATCAGTTTCAAACCAAATTGTATCGTACCTTGTTTGAATCTGAGGTGGTGCTTGTAATGCACCTTCTGTCAGAATACCTGCTGCGTAGCCTTTTAAGTATTCTGTCTGTTCAGTTCCGTTGTGTACCAACCTTATCTGATAAGTATAAGAAATATCCTCTTCAACGGATGTATCTTTGTATTTATTATCTGTTACTGATGCAATTAATACGTATTCATCATCTGTACTTCCGGACAATTTTCTGTATATACTATAACCATCAGCACCATAGTCCAACCATGTCATTTCAATACCATCGTTATAAGCCACATAAGTAAACGATACATAAGGTATATGAGTATAAGAAACTGCGTCGGAATACTCACTGAAGAATTCGTTATTCTTTACAGCTCGTACTTTATATTCAAAATCTCCGAATTCATTAAGATAATATTTGTATGACAAATCAGACGTTGATGTTAACTTCTGCCACTCTCCGTCAGTAGGTCTGTAATAAATTTCGTAACTATTAGCCTTGGGTACACTTTCCCAACTAATAACTACCTGATTAGATTCCTCTGCTCTTTCAACGCTGATAACAGGTTTTTTAAGAACAATATATTCAATACCTGTTCTGTTATAGCTACCCTTATTATTAGCCGCCTCGGAACGAACACTATAAATATAGTCTGTATCTATTGTTACTGTTGTATCTACAAAGTTTGTTGCATCTGCACCAACTTTACCAACGGAGCTCCACCCAGTGGAACCGTCACTGTTTTTCCGAAGAATTGTGTAACCCTCTGAACCTGTTACCGGATACCAGCTTATATCAACACCATTTTCAACAGCAAGAACATCCTTAAGTGTAGGTGCTCTAAGGTATGTCACTGCCTTACTTGAATTAGTATAATACGAGCTTGTTGCTTTTCCGTAATCGGTAGAAATAACTGCCTTTACAGAATATGTATACACCTTACCGCTCTTTACTGATGTATCTTTGTAGGATGTACCGGAGTAGCTGGTTTTAATTGTTTTCCAACTACCATCCCCTTCTTTGCGCATAATGTTATATTTAGCTTTGCTGGAGGTACTATTCCATTTAATTTCAATAGCGTTATTATATGTAACAGCAATAGACTTCATTGTAGGAGTTTTTGCATAAAGGCAGGTAAGGCCTGAATAAAGGTATCTTGAAGCAGTCCCCGCTTTGTTTATACCTTTAACAGAGTAAATATAATTGGCATTTTTATCTTTTACAGAAGTATCTGTAAAACTAACTTTGGAGCTACCTACACCGCCAACCTTTGTCCACTTTGTGCCCGTTATACTTCTACGGTAAATGTAATATTTGCTCGCTCCACTAAGCTTACTCCATTTAATGTAAGCCCCTTTTGTGGTATTCTTGGTTTCTTTAAGAATTACAATCTTATCATCGAAGGCTGCACTTCTTTTAACTACAAGCTTAAACTGACACATTGAATTCTGATCAACATCAATACTACCATCAGAATATACCTTTGCCGCATAAGTAAACAAATAATATGTTTTACTGCTATAATTACCTTTCAATTTTATTGTAGGTGTATAGGTATATGTCCCCTTATCACAGTTTACAGCATTACTTTCTACAAGGTTTGTATAGTTTTTGTCAGAGTAAATTTCATAAGCGAAATAACTGTTACTCTTTTTTGAATTGATATAAAAATTAATATAGTCGTAATCGCCATAAAGCCTAACTGTTTCTAATGTTTTGGTACCTTTTGAATTAGTGGGCACCATATAACCCAAGTTTAATTCATTTACTGTAAGGCTTGCAGCTTCTGCAGCGATGCCCATAAAGGAAACGAGGGTAACAAGCACCATTACAACTGCAAGTACTCTTTTTGCCATTTTCACAATAAAACTCCTTCCAAATCCAATATTTTCTATTGTGTTAGTACACTTTGATTTTATCATATAATAATATTATTGTCAACCAAAAACGGAACCTCGTTTTGAGGTTCCGTTGAGCTTTTATTCGGTTTTAGCAGCTTCTAAAGCTTCCCTTTTTGCGATTTTTTCTTGAATTTCTTTTTCAAGTTTTTTCTGTTTTTTCTGATATACAAGATACCAAACAACACCAATTACAACAAATACTGCTGCTATGATGATAAGAAGAGAAGCAGAACTGTCTGCAACATTAATTGTAACTGCATCATAGTTGATGTAGTAGCAACCATCGAATGCATTTTCTGCGTAAACTGTAAGGTTGCTGTTTACAATAAACTCACGAAGTTCATCACATGAAGCAAATGCATAATCACCAATACTTCTTGCACTTTCAGGCATATTGATTGTGGTAATGCCATCGCAATCATAGAATGCTTCTGCACCAATGTTTTCGAAGTTATCAGCAAAAGTAATAGCTGTAAGAGCATCACAATTATAGAAAGCTCTATCTGCAATATTTTTTATTGTTTCAGGAACGTTATATTCGCCCTTTCTACCTGCAGGATAAAGAGCAATTGTTTCAAATACAGGAGAGCCATCCTCTGCTTTTTCTTCGTTAGCAACAAGAACAATACCATCAAGTGATTTATAGAAAGCGTTACCTTCTGCAACATCAATATTCTGGAGAGCTGTACAACCATCAAAGCTTACGGGATCAAGTTCTGTAAGAGTTGCAGGAAGTGAAATTTCTTTAAGGCTTGTGCAACCGCTGAAAGCATATTTTCCAATAACTTCAGCAGCAGAGATTTCAACTTTGCTAAGTTTCTCACAACCTGCAAATGCATCTGTAGGAATAATTTTTACACTTTCAGGAATTGCAACAGCCTTCAATGCTGTACAACCTTCAAACGCACCTGAACCGATTGTTTCAACGCCGTTTGCGATTGTTACTTTTTTAAGTGTTTCAATACCCTTAAATGCGTTAACACCAATAACTTTAACACTCTCGGGAATTGCTACTGAAGAGATAGAAGAACCAACAAAAGCGTTATCACCGATTTTAACAAGTGTTTTTGGAAGTGTAACTTTTTTCACTGAAGAATTGTTGAAAGCATTGTCTGAAATAGCAACTGTACCATCTTCAACTACAACAGCTGAAATACCACCTTTTACCCTGTAAAGGACTTTACCTGCATAAACCGGACCACTTGCTTTTTTGAACCAAGCTGTGTTATCAAGTGCGTTTCCTTGGATTTCTGTAAGAGTTGCGGGAAGGCTGATTTCTGCAACATTCTTTGCAAGCACGAAAGCATTTGCATCAATAACTTCTGTACCACCCGCAACAACGAGTTTCGTAGTTTTTTTGTTACCTGCTATAACAAGAGTCTTACCATCTGCAGTATAAATTGCAGAACCTGCTGCTTTATAATTTTTGCTATCTTTATCTACTGTGATCTTCACAAGTGAATCACAACCAACAAATGCATTACCATTGAAAGATTTAAGTGAAGCAGGAAGATTAACTGTAACAAGCTTTGTACAATCAGCAAATGCTTTATTACCTAATTTTTCAACGTTTTTACCGATATAAAGATCTGTAAGTTTTTTGTTTCCGGCAAAAGCTTCTGTACCGATTTTTGCAACACCATCGCCAAGGTTAACACTCTTAAGGCCTGCATTTTTAAATGCAGAGTTTGCAATGTCGTGAAGAGATGCAGGAAGTGTAATTTCACTGAGAGCTGCGCAGCCTTCAAATGCAGAAGCTGCAATATATGTAAGCCCTTCATTGAAGGTTACCTTGCTAAGATTCTTTGCATTTTTAAATGCGTTACTGCTGATTTTCTGAACATTTGCAGGAATTTCGATTTCCTTAATCATAGAATTTTCAAACGCATTTACACCGATATTGTTAAGAGCGGGTTCATCTGCAAGTTTAATTTTAGAAATCTTTGCGTTTTTGAAAGCATAAGGTCTGATTTCTTCAACACCCTGAGGAAGCTGGAATTCTCCTGTTTTGCCTGCAGGGAATGTAACAAGTGCTCCACCCTTTTTGTTATAAAGGACACCATCTACGGAAGAAAATTCTTTGTTTTTGCTAACTACATTAATGGTTTCAAGCGTTGTGTTACCAAGGAATGAGTTTACGCCAACCTCTGCAATATTTTTGCCAAATTCAATTTCTTTAAATTTTGTGTCTGCAAATGCAAAATCACCGATATGTGAAAGTGTTTCGGGAATTTTAATTGTTTCAAGAGAGGTACAACCTGAAAAAGCTTCGTAACCGATTGTTGCAAGTGTGGTTTCAGAGAAATCTGCAACCTTAAGAGCTGAACAACCTTTGAATGCACCTGCTTCAAGAATACCTATAGCATCATCAAAGTTAAATTCTTTAAGGTTAGTACAATTCTGGAAAGCGTAAAGACCGATTTCTTCAACGTCGGGACCTAAAGTAACAGTTTCAATATAATCGCAACCAAGGAAAACATAATCTTCAATCAAAGAAACGCCCTTGGGGATTTCAATATTTTTAACCTTACCTTTAACACCGTATGTAACTCTACCGAAACTGAGAGCACCATCAGGTTGTGCATTTTCCCAAGCACTGCCCTCGAAAGCATCTGCTGCAACATTTTTAAGGTTTTTATGTTCTTTAATCTCTTTAAGAGCTGTACAACCAGCAAAGCATTTTTCGGGAACTGCTGTTACTGATTCAGGGTATTCAAACTCTTCAAGAGCTGTACAACCCTCGAATGCAGAAGCACCAAGGCTTGTAAGAGATTCTGTCTTAGTAACCTCTTTAAGAGCGGTACAGTCTTTGAAAGCTCTGTCTCTTACTGTAACAATTTCACTGTTGAACTTAACGCTAACAACAGTTGTATTACCTTCGAAACAACCTTCGCCAACAGTAATAACGCTCAAACCTGCTAACTTTGTGGGAAGCTTAACTTCTGTGTCTGTACCCACATATTTAACAAGTTCAACTGCTGAGCCGGCATCAACTTTAATAAATTCGTAGCCGTCCTCTGTTTCTTTATTGAGTTCAATCTCTGCTGCAGAAATAGTAGTTTCTTCTCCGTCTTCTGCAAAAACAGATATTGGTGTGGCGGCAACAAAGACAAATACAAGAATAAATGCCATAATACCGCACAGGGGTTTTTTAAATGCTGTCATAAAACAACGTCCCTTCATTTAGATTACCGTAAACATTACAGATAGATAAATTATACAATAAACCCCTTGGGTTGTCAAGCAAAGTGACCACAACCAAAGGGGTTTTAAAATTTAATTATTAACAAATTTTAGCACTTATTTATGTGTAAAATGCCATCATACAACCTTTATATTTATCGTTGTACTCGTCCGGATCCGTCTCCGCCTGCTAGTTTTTCAACCTCTTTTACACCAACTCTGTTAAAGTCACCTTCAACGGAATGCTTAAGAGCAGATGCTGCAACCGCAAATTCAATTGCTTCCTGAGTTGATTTACCACTAAGGATAGAATAAATGAGTCCACCTCCAAAGGAATCACCACCGCCTACACGGTCAACAATGTGAAGGTGATACGACTTTGAGAAACAATAATTCTCGCCATCATAGAGCATACCGGCCCAATCATTATCACTTGCAGAAATTGATGTTCTCAATGTAATTGCAACTTTTTCAAAACCGAATTTATCTGCAAGTTGTTTTGCAACTGACTTATAACCTTCATGATTAAGTTTACCACCGTAAATATCGGTATCCTCAGCCTCAATACCAAAAACATCCTTTGCATCCTCTTCGTTTGAAATACAAACATCAACATACTGACAAAGGTCTGTCATAGCTTTTCTTGCTTCTTCTCTGGTCCAGAGCTTTCCGCGATAGTTAAGGTCACAAGAAATCTTAACACCTTTTGCTTTTGCAGCTTTACAAGCCTCACGGCAGATATCTACAAGATTTTCACCTAAAGCGGGAGTAATTCCTGTAAAGTGGAACCAATCAGCGCCATCAAAAATTGTGTCCCAATCGAAATCGGAAACAGATGCCTGTTGAATTGCAGAATACTTACGGTCATAAATACATACAGAACCTCTCTGTGATGCACCCTTTTCAAGGTAATATATACCTACCCTTTCGCCACCTCTGACAACCTTTGACGTATCAACGCCGAAATAACGAAGCGAGTCAATAGCTGCCTGTCCAATAGCGTGATCGGGAAGTTTTGTAACAAAAACACTATCCATACCGTAGTTTGCAAGGGAAACAGAAACGTTTGCCTCGCCACCACCGAAAGTAGCTTGCATTTTATCATTCTGAAAAAATCTGTAATAACCTTCAGGTGCAAGACGGAGCATTATTTCACCAAATGTAACGATTTTTGCCATTATTTTCTTGCCTCCTTAACAATTTCAACACTCTTTTTACAAAGCTCAATAATTTCATCCCATTTTTGATTATCAATGAGATCCGCTGTAACCATATAAGAACCGCCACAAGCTGCAATTACAGGACAAGAGAGGTACTCTTTAAGATTACCAAGACCGATACCACCTGTGGGCATAACTTTAAACATGGGGAAAGGAGCACTCATAGCCTTGATTTTTGCAAGACCGCCTGACTGTTCTGCAGGGAAGAATTTGAGAACTTCAAGACCAAATTTAAGAGCTGCGTGGTAATCTGTAGGAGTTGTACAACCGGGGTAAATAGGCATATTCTTCTCTACGCAGTATTTAACTATTTCAGGGTCAAAACCGGGCGTAACAATGAACTCTGCACCTGCGGCAATTGCTTTATCTACGTGTTCTGTTGTAAGCACAGTACCCGCACCAACAAGCATATCGGGACAAGCAGCCTTCATAAGGCGAATTGCAGTATCTGCACCTGCGGCACGGAAAGTAACCTCTGCCACAGGAACACCACCCTCACAAAGAGCCTTTGCAAGCGGAGCTGCATCCCTTTCAGGATTATTGAGTTTAATAACAGGAACAACACCAATATTGGAAATTCTGGTATTCATTTCATTCATTTTATTTTGACTCCTTTTCACAAGCTTCAAAAAGACCATTAATATATGCAGCACCCAATGCCCTGTCGAAAAGACCGTAGCCGGGCTTACCGGTTTCGCCCCAAATCATTCTACCATGGTCGGGACGAACATAGCCTTCATAATTATTATCTGTGAGTGCTTTTACAATTTTATACATATCAAGAGAACCGCAATCTGAAAGGTGTGCCCGTTCTTCAAAAGAGCCATCCTCCATAATTTTTACATTTCTGATATGCATAAATGCAATTCTGTCAGCTTTTGCATATTTTTCAATCATAGAAGGAATATCGTTGCTTTCAGCACAACCAAGACTACCTGTACAAAGACAAAGGCTATTGGCGGGACTATCAACAATACTTAACATTCTATCAAGATTTTTCTCGTCAGTAATAATTCGAGGAAGTCCAAAAATAGGATATGGCGGGTCGTCAGGATGAATTGCAAGCCTTACACCACATTCCTCTGCAACAGGAACAATCTTCTTGAGGAATTTTTCAAGATTTGCCCACAATCCCTCTTCACCAATTTCACCGTAAGCAGTAATAAGTTCACGAATCTCTTCCTGTGAATAGCTTGAATCCCAACCGGGAAGATGAATATCGTCTTTAAGTGGGTCAAGGCCCTTCATCTGTTCCCAATACATTACAAGGCTTGTGGAACCATCCTTAGCTTCCTTGTCAAGTTGGGTACGGGTCCAATCAAAAACGGGCATAAAGTTATAAGTAACACATTTAACACCATATTTTGCACATCTTCTGATATTTTCGCAATACACATCAAGAAGGTGTTCAACATTGTTTCTGCCCAATTTAATATCCTCGTGAACAGGAATTGACTCGACAACATCAAACACAAGACCATGCTTTTCGCACTGTTCTTTAATTTCCTTAAGTGATTCTTCCGGCCATACTTCACCGGGCTTAACATCGTAAACTGCTGAGACGATTGAACGCATACCGGGAATTTGAGAAATATATTGGAGTGAAACAGGGTCTGTTGCACCATACCAACGGAATGAAAGCTTCATTTTCATTATTTTTTCCTCCGAACAGGACACTATTCAAGTGCTGTAAATTTTATCTGAATAAATTATAAATTACCCTTTTTTTATTGTCAAGCAATTAACAAGGTGCAAAAAATGTAATTTTTGTATATTTTAGTACAATTTTTGCTGAATCGTATTATTTTTAGATTATGCCTCCCTGGCGAAGGGAGGGGAACCGCGCCAAAGCTCGTCTTTGGTTGGTGGAGGGTTCTGGCACCGCACGGTGCGTGTGATAAAGCCATTTACCTTTTAGCTTCTGCAGACCTTACTGTGTTCTCAAGGAGCATTGTAATCGTCATAGGGCCAACACCACCGGGAACAGGTGTGATATACGAAGCCTTCTTCTCCACCTCATCAAAACAAACATCCCCGCAGAGTTTTCCCTCTTCATTTCTGTTCATACCAACATCTATAACAACTGCACCCTCTTTGACCATGTCGGCATTAACAAAATTTGCTATACCTACAGCAGCAATCAGAATATCTGCAGAAAGGGTTTCTTCTTTTAAGTTAGTAGTTTTAGAGTGACAAATTTCAACAGTTCCGTTTTCTTTAAGAAGAAGCATTGCCATAGGCTTTCCTACAATATTACTTCTTCCGATAACAACGCATTTTTTACCGCTTACCGAAATATTGTAATATTTTAACATTTCCATTATTCCCGCAGGTGTACAAGGCAAAAATGTAAAATCACCTATCATAATGTGACCCACATTCACAGGATGAAAAGCATCCACATCTTTTGCAGGATCTATAGAATTCAATATTACTTTTTCATCAATATGTTTTGGCAAAGGTAACTGACAAAGAATACCATCTACTCGTGTATCTGCATTCAACTCATTGATAAGTGAAAGAAGTTCTTCCTGGGTTGTTTCTTCAGGCAAAGCGAATTCAAAAGAGGTTACGCCTATTTCTTCGCAACCTTTTTTCTTATTATTAACATAAACTCGGGAAGCACTGTTGTTACCTACAATAATAACAGCAAGGCCAACACTGATACCCTTTTCATTCAAGGCTTTAACGCGATTTTTAAGTTCTTCTCTTTTTGCAGTGGAAACCACTTTACCGCTTATAATCTCAGCCATTGTCATTATCCCCTTTTTCAACGTACCCTTTTACGATTTTTGAATTTTTCTTTAGCTTTGCCTTTTCCTCTTTTGCTTCCTTAAAGGTTTTTTGAGCATCAGCAGGGAAATAATCCACACTCTCTATTTTTACAGGATGTTTTTTTACCTTTATAAACATAGCAATAAGAATTACTGAACAAACCACTACAATACAGATTGAGAGAAGCTGTGACACTCTTATTCCTGTTGCACCAATATACAGGCTATCTGTCCTGAGCCCCTCAATAAAGGTTCTGCCCAAACCGTACCAGATACCATAAGAAAGGAAAAGTTGACCGCTGAATTTACGGAACTTTTTAAGAGTTAAATAAAGAAGTAAAAACCCTAACATACACCATACAAATTCATAAAAGAAAGTAGGATGAACGAAAAGATTATTGGCTTTGATATATGCTTCTACATTTATAACTCCCTCTATGCCGAATTTATCGGGATGAGAAGCTATGTATGACACAACTTTATCGCTCATCATACCATAGTTTCCGTTTGTAAAAGTACCAAAAGCTTCCTGATTAGCATAGTTACCCCATCTACCTATACCCTGACCGATAAGAAGGCTCATGCCAACCAGATCCAGAAGATTAAGGAAATTAAGTTTTTCTATTTTACATGTAATGAAAGCCGCCAATATACCACCGATTATACCACCGTATATTGCAAGTCCCCCATTCCAGATCTGAAAAATCTCAGCAGGGTGCTGACTGTAGTAGCTCCATTCAAAAATAACGTAGTAAGCTCTTGCACCGATAATACCACCAAAGGTACCGTAAATCAGAACATCCACCATTTTTGTTAAATTCATTCGCCATGTGTAAGCAATTCTACCGCCAAAAAGCGCTGCAAGAATAAAGCCAAAGGCAATTATAACACCATACCAATTGATTTCAATCAATTTTCCGCCAACACTAAACTCACAGAAAACTGATGACACATCAAATGTTTTATCAATACCACCAAATGTAACTCTTGCAAAATCTGCAAACCATTCCATTTTTTATCACTCCTATGTAAAACGGATTTCTCCGTTAATTATTTAGTTTTTAACAACTGAAAGTGCCGCTTTATCTTCTTGGAAACATTTTGAAAGAAGTTCATTTACAAACTCAAGTCGTAAGTTTTTTATAACTTCAAATTCAGAGAAAAGCTCCTCCTTTTCAAAATGAGAAACAACAAGGCCATTGGCAACAGTATCTATATCTGTAAAAGCCCTTACTGTTTTACCGTACTGCTTTTTACGAACTGTCTCAAATTGTTCTTCTGTTATACCATTTTCCTTTAAATCCTTAATACAAGAATTTATTTTTCTTGCAACCTCTTCAGGCTTTACAGACTCGCCGGAAAAAAGAGTTGCGGCGTAATTGTGGCCATTAAAAAACTCTGTACTGAATGTTCCGTTTATAAGACCTTCATCAAGAAGTTCCTTGTAAAGAGGTGAAATTTGCCCTGCAACTACATCAAGAATCAAAGACATTGCAACTTCTTCCTCCAGTGTACAACTTTCATTAAAGAAGTTTTCTTTGTAACCCAATACAAAAACAGGTGTTCCTACCGGAAGTTTTTCTTCAATGTAATTTTTTACGATTGTGTCCTCTTCTTTTTCGAAAGCACGTTCCACTGTTACATTTCCATCACTTTCTAAAAGTCTGTCAGCAATTTCAAGAACCTCTTCGACTGTAGTTTTACCTGCAACTGCAAGTGCCATATTAGAAAGGTTATAAAATGTCTCGTAACAGGAAAACAGCATTTCTGCGGTAATTTCCGCAATAGATTCTTTCGTACCCGCAATATCAATTTTAACAGGATGCCTGTGATATAAGCATTCAAGTAAATTAAACAGACATTCCCACTCAGGAGAATCTTTATACATATCAATCTCCTGACCTATTATTCCCTGTTCTTTCTGAACAGTTTCCTCTGTAAAATACGGGTGCCTTACAAAATCAAGGAGTATTTCAAAATTTTCTTTAAAATGTCCTGTACAGGAAAACAAATAACATGTTCTGTCAAAACTTGTGTAAGCGTTTGCTGCCGCACCGGTTTTTGCATACCGCTGAAAAGCGTCTAACTCCTCGCTCTCGAAAAGCTTGTGTTCAAGGAAATGAGCTGTACCTGCAGGAATTTCTGTAAAATTCTCTCTGTCACTACGTTTAAACCTAGTATCAATAGAACCATACTTTGTACCAAAAACTGCATATGTTGAGGCATAATCTGGCTTTGGATAAACAAGTATTTTCAATCCTGATTTGTGGTCGATACTATAATAGCCTTCGCCAAGAATCTGGTTTTCAATATATTTAACAACATTCTCACTCATTCTTCCGCACCGCCTTCTCCTGTGCCTTCAAGCATAAACACAGTATCAAGTGTGACAGCTTTTGCTGCCTCTATAATATCTTCACGGGTAACCTTTTTGAACTGTTCAATAAAATCCTCAGGATATAAAAAATTATTCGAACAAACCTGGGATGTGAACCAGGCTGCAACAGATTCTGCTGAATCCGAAACACTTTTGAATCCATCCTCAAGAGATTTTACAGAAGACATAATATCATCATCAGAAAAATTACCCATCTTTACATCTTCAAGCTGTTGAAGTATAGCATTCTTAGCCTTCTCTTCGTTATAACTCTCGATACCGCTTTGAACAAGCATAACACCTTTCTGACGGAACATCATAGCATTACAGTAGTAACAAAGGCTCATTTTTTCACGAACAACAGTAAAAAGCTTTGAATGGGGACTACCACCAAATAAATCCACCATCACACGACGGGCAGCATAATTATCATCCTCGCCTTTCATACCAAGTCTGAAGCCCATAACAAGCTTTCCTTGTTTTACTGTTTCCTGTTCCTTTACATATTTAACATCCTCACATTCTTCAACATAAAGGGTTTCGTTAAGTTGTATTGCTCTCTCATCATCGGAAATATATTTTTCCAAAAGTTCTTCTACGTTGCTGAAATTACCACCGCTGATGCACACAAGCATTTTTGAATTAGCCAGTAACTCTTTATACGCCTCAAAAAGGCTTTCAGGAGTAATTTTTTCAATAGCCTCAACAGTACCGTAACGATGTATGCCGTACACTTCGTTTTCAAACATTATTTCATTACAACGATTTTTAGCATATGATCTCTTATCGCTGTTTTCTGCAATGAGACGTTCTGCTAAAAGACGTTTTTCGCTTTCTACATCATCGTAACAAAAAACACCGTTTTCAAGACGTGGTTCAAAAATCATTTGGAATAAAAGCTTAAGACATTCGTTAGTTATGCTTTCTTCACCAATAGAAAACCTATCATCAATACAGGAAATTTCAATTTTCAAAATTTGATTCTCTCCTGATTTAGTAACATCAACGATAATTTCTGAACCATAAAGAAGTGCCAGTTTTTTCTCAACACTAGTCACATCCGGGTAAGCCTTACAAGAACGTGTAAGCACATTGGGAACAAGAGCATAAAGAGAAGCTTTTTCGCTCAATGGCATAACAAAACTCAATGATGCACAAGCAGTCTTGAATCCCTCTGCACTTACTGTACAAAGCTCGACACCATCAAAAATCTTTTTATTCTGTAAATCGTATTTCACCATACCACTCCAATCATAGTTAACTAGCATTTTAACATAATATGGTAAATGTTTCCACTCTTTTTTCATATTTTATCTAATTTTCCTTTCAAAGTTATATTGGTATTTTTAGTCAAAAATATCCTACCTATTCACTTATTGACAAAACAAATGTGTTGTGATAATATATTGCAGTTGTGTATTATTAATACAAATATTTATTTTTAATATTATTTGGAGGCATTCAAATGTCAGGACATTCCAAATGGAGTACCATTAAGAGAAAAAAAGGTAAAATTGATGAAGCAAGAGCTAAGGTTTTTACAAAAATAGGCCGTGAAATTGCTGTTGCAGTTCGCGAAGGTGGTCCCGACCCCGCAGGCAACTCAAAACTCAAGGATTGCATTGCTAAAGCTAAGGCAAACAATGTTCCTAACGATAACATCGAAAGAATTATAAAAAAAGCCGCTGGTGAAACAGGTGGCGCTAACTACGAAGAAATCATCTACGAGGGCTATGGTCCCAACGGTATTGCAGTTGTTGTTAAAGCACTTACTGATAACCGTAACCGTACCGCAGGTGATGTTCGCCACTATTTTGATAAATACGGCGGAAATATGGGTACATCCGGTTGTGTTATGTTTATGTTTGATTACTACGGCGTAATTATCATAGAAAAGGAAGATGTTGATGAAGATAAATTAATGGAAGACGCTATTGAATGCGGTGCTGTTGACTTCATCACAGATGAAGAAGAAATCTTCGAAATCCGTACTGACCCCAATGACCTTGGTGCAGTTACAAGTGACCTTGAAGCAAAGGGTTACAAATTTATGAGCAGTGAAACCGCTTATATTCCCCAGACATATACTCGCCTTGAAGATGAAGAGAGTATGAAAAAAATGAGCAAAATGCTTGAAATGTTTGATGACAATGATGACATTCAGGGCGTTTGGCACAACTGGGAAAACGAAGACGAATACGAAGGTTAATTCTTTCCTTCTATCTATTGATTTTTGTTATTTTATAATATATAATGTAGTAACAACTTACGCTCAATTCGGTCATGCGACGGGTGGGTCCTGTGCGACGGGGCACCGTGAACCATGTCAGGCGGGGAACCGAGCAGCATTAAGCGGACCGTTCTGTGCGCCACAGTCCGCCTGCTCGTCGTATGACCGAGTGGAGCGTAAGTTATTTATTTGTGATACAAATTAAAAAATTAAATGTAAAGCAATTCATCTCATGGCGTAATCCAAATAATTTTTGCTTTACATGAATTATTAGGACACGATTTGACTTCGTCATGATTTGCCTCAGGGCATTAAATCGGATTTTTTTATCGGTGCATTTTGCGTTTTGCACTTTGCACTTTTAGGAGTGAATATTTTGTACAGAGCTTTATACAGAAAATGGAGACCTCAGGTTTTCTCCGATGTTTCCGGTCAGAACCATATCACGGAAACTCTCATGAACGAGATTTCTACCGGCAGGCTCTCCCACGCTTATCTTTTTACCGGTTCCAGAGGTACCGGTAAGACCACCTGTGCAAAAATTCTTGCAAAGGCAGTTAACTGTCTTAATCCGCAAAACGGCAGCCCCTGTAACGAATGTCGAATTTGCAAGGGTATTGATGATGGTTCTGTCCTGGATGTTACAGAAATCGACGCTGCAAGTAACAACAGTGTTGACAACATTCGTGATCTAAGAGATGAAGTCAACTTCACTCCCGCAGCTGCAAAATACAGAGTTTATATCATTGACGAGGTTCATATGCTTTCAACAGGTGCTTTCAATGCACTTTTGAAAACTCTCGAAGAACCTCCGGAGCACGTTTTATTTATACTAGCAACAACTGAAGTGCAAAAACTCCCTGCAACTATCCTTTCCAGATGTCAGAGATTTGACTTCAGAAGAATCCCACCTGAAGATATTGCAGCAAGACTTATGACAGTCGCAGAAAACGAGAATTTACAATTATCCAACGATGCCGCCCTGCTTATTGCAAGGGTTGCTGATGGTGCTCTTCGAGATGCTCTTTCTATACTTGACCAATGTGCCGGCTATAACGAGCCGATCACTGTAAATACAGTTGGAAATGCAGCAGGTCTTTTAGGTAAGGATTATTTATTTGAAATTTCCGATGCAATTCTGAACCAAGACAGTCCTACGGTTCTTAACATAATTGACAGACTTCACTCCTCTTCCTGCGATATGGAAAGACTTATGAGTGAACTTGTCAATCACTTCAGGAATATAATGATGGCAAAAACCACACGAAATCCTGAAAAATTCATTGTCAGCACACCCGATGAATTAAAGCGTTACAAAGATAATGCCGAAAAAATGACTTACGGCACAATTCTTCATATTATGGAAACTCTTTGTCACGAGGCATCACAGCTCAAATACAGTTCTCACCAAAGAGCACAGACCGAAACCACGCTTATAAGGCTTTGTGAACCTGCCCTTTCAACAGATAACGCAGCCGTAATTCGTAGGCTTGATGAATTAGAGGCACAATTAATGCTCCTAAAAGCACAAGGTGTTACGGTTACTGTATCAAAGCCCAAACAAGCAGAAAACACAATAAAGGAATTTGTTTCCGAAAAAACACATCAAGAGATTTCGCCGGTGGTAGTTGAAGAATACGAAGAGCCTCCTGTTGAGAAAGCTATTTTTAACGAAGTTCCCTTTGAAGAAAAAAGCTCTTTCGAGAATTCAACAACTGAAACCACCGAAGTAAAACCTGTTGAAGAAAATAATGGTTCTGAAATTCCTCCACAACAAAAGAAAGTTGATACAGGTGTTGTAACAGACACAGATAACGCTGTACCTTTTGCTGCTTGGGAAAACACTTTGAACCAACTCTCTAAAATAAACAGACCTTTATACCCCATGCTTATAGGCTCTACCGCTTTCAGAGCAGGTAATACAGTCTTTATTAAAGCAAAGAACACTGCATTCAGTCAGATGTTTACTCAAAAAATGCACGCAGATGCAATTGCGGAAGCACTTATGAGAGCAACGGGAGAAAAGCTTAAACCTATGATTTACAACGATGGTGCTTCCCCTACTGCAGATGAAACCGCAGAGCCCATTGATGCATTTCTCTCAAAATTAAATAAACACAATATTGATTTTATAATTGAAGAATAAATTACTGTAAAGGACGGTAGAATAATATGAAAGCAAGAATTCCTAACCAGGGTGGAAACTCCCAGGCAGCAATGATGAAAAAAATCCAGGATATGCAGAACGAAATGGCTCGTATTCAGGAAGAAGTTGAAAACAGCGAATTTTCTGCAAGTGCAGGCGGCGGTGCTGTGGAAGTTAAAGTTAATGGTAAACACGAGGTTTTAGCCGTTAATATTCAGCCCGAAGTTGTTGACCCCGATGATGTTGAAATTCTTTCTGATATGATTATAGCTGCTACTAACGAAGCAATCCGCAAAGCTGCAGATACAATGGAACAGAGAATGGGTAATGCTACAAACGGTCTCGGCCTTCCCGCAGGTTTAGGTTTCTGATATGGCATACGATGTTGCAGCTCTCGAAAAGTTAATCGAACAATTCCAAAAAATGCCCTCTGTGGGACGAAAAACTGCTCAACGAATGGCTTTTCATGTGCTCGATTTAACCGATGACGAGGCGAAAGAATTTGCCGATGCAATAATTAATGCACATACTAAAATTCATCGTTGCGCACTTTGTCACAACCTTACAGAAAATGAATTTTGCCCTATTTGCGAAAGTGTAAACAGGGACAAATCCACAGTTTGCGTTGTAGAAGAACCCAAGGATGTTCTTGCAATGGAAAGAACAAGGGATTTCAGTGGTGTATATCATGTTCTTCATGGTGTTATTTCGCCTATGAACGGAATAGGACCTGAGCAGCACACCATAAAAAGTCTTGTTGAAAGAGCCGCAAGTGGCAATGTTTCGGAGCTTATTATGGCAACCAACCCTACAATTGAGGGTGATACAACTGCTATGTATATAAGCAAGTTAATTAAGCCCTTCGGTGTTAAGGTTACACGACTTGCATATGGTATTCCCGTTGGAGCAGATATTGAATATGCCGACGATGTTACACTTATGAGAGCGTTAGCAGGACGGTCGGAATTATAATAATTTGTGATACTTTTATGAAGGGGTGTCTATACGGGGCAACCCACCACCGCTGACGCGGTCCCCCTCCCTATTTCATCAAAGATGAAGCAGGGATGATAAAATCCCACATTACTTTTACCCATAAGAAAGGAGTAGTTATGGCGAAACCGGAGAATAAAACAATTGCACAGAACAAGAAAGCTTACCATGACTACTTTGTTCTTGAAACTTACGAAGCAGGTATTGAACTTTTTGGCACGGAAATAAAATCAGTCCGTGCAGGTAAGTTGAATCTTAAGGATTCATGGTGCAATGTTGTAAATGGTGAGATGCTTGCCAATGGTGTACATATCTCACCATACGAAATGGGTAACCGTTTCAATCGAGATCCTTTAAGGCCCAAGCGTCTTTTAATGCATAAAAAAGAGATAATGAAGCTTATGGGTGAGGTTAAGCAACAAGGTTGCGCACTCATTCCCCTCTCGGTTTACTTTAACGAAAGAGGCAAAGCAAAAATGCTTATCGGTCTTTGTAAGGGTAAAAAGAATTATGATAAGCGTGAAACCGAAGCAAAACGTGACGCAGAAAGAAATATTCAACGTGCTATGTCATTAAAAAACCAATAACAACATATTATTCAACCATTAGTTTATAGCATTTTTCGAAAAAACAACTAACAGTTTATTGAATTTCATATGTTTCAACCTTTGTTATCTTCATATTTTGTTCCGCAAAAGTTAAAATGAAGATACAATAAATGGTAAAAATACCAAAAGGAGAATGAACAATGTCTATATTCAGTAAAAAGAAAAACAATTCTAGCGAAGAACCTTTGCAGGAAATCGTAAACGAACCTATTATTGAAGAATTTGAAAACGCAAATACAATCGGTTCACGAATTGCACAAGGAAGAAAAGCAAAGGGTTACACACAGGAAGAATTCTCACAGTTGCTTGATGTTACTGCACAAGCAGTTTCAAAATGGGAAAATGATATTTCTTGTCCTGATATTCAGCTTTTACCAAAAATCGCAGAAATTCTTGATATGACAACCGATGAACTGCTTACAGGTAAAAAGACAGAAAAAAAGAAAGAAACTCAAAAAGTTAATATTGACACAAGCAATCTTAAAATAAATATCAATGTTTTAAAACCGGGACAAAATCCGGTAAATGTTTCCCTCCCCTTGTCAATGGTTAAAAGATTTGCTAAAATAGGCAATGGTATTTCGGGGATAATGGGAAACGGTGCAATAGACGGCGTTAAGCTTGACGAAATACTCACACTTGTGGAAGACGGAGCAACAGGAGAAATTCTCAATGTTGTTGCAGACGATAATACAAATGTTAAAATAAGTATTGAATAAAAAACACGTACATATACTCAATCTTAATGGTTGAGTATATGTAAAAACTTCTTCACTATTCACTTTTCACTCTTAACTTGAGTGAAGCGAAATATGGGGATGAAAGGATTTCGACGGGGATTTTGAACCGTTATAAGCGAGCAGAGGCGTGGTACCGCTTTAAAAACCACACTTTTAAAAATAACTGACAATAATAAAACAGTTTTAGCAGCTGCTTAAGTCAGCTGCCGTCCTTACTGAGAGTACCGCGGCTTAGATAAGGGCGTCATTTAGCGGTGCACGTGAACAAAGGAGAGCCTTGTACTTTGTCACGGCTTAAAGGGCTACCAAGGGTTAAAGCCTGTTTACCGGCGTTTACCTGAGGGAATTTTAAAAGATAAACTACGCTCGTAGAAAGTTTCGGGAATAGATTTTCGGACATGGGTTCGACTCCCATCATCTCCACCAGAAAAAAAGACTTCACTTTGTGAAGTCTTTTTTCAGTTCTATTCGCTTACGCGAGTTTTATTTTCTGCGAAAGTGATATTACTTCGTAGTGAAATTCGGCTAAAGCCGAGTTGTTTGCTAATAGAATATCACTTCTGCAAAAGCGAAATATCTCATTTTGCTTTTGCAAAATATATCACTCCGCCATTGGCAAAATATCTCTACTTTTGACTTTTTTGCAAGAAAATATTTCCATTATTCAACTTCCCACTTTTCCACTTCTCTTTTCATCTTTCTCCCTTATCTTTTCCTTCTTCCCTGAAATACTATGCAACTTTTCCACTGAAGAAAAAAGAGAGAAAAGTTAAAAGTCCTTTTATATTGAAACCTAATCTTCTTTTTGTTATAATCATATAGAATAAAAATTAATCAAACTTCATTCTTAAAGGAGAAACACTATGTCCATCGAAAAAGTAAGAGAGCATTTTAAATGCTATGGAATTGAAGATAAAATCTTGGAATTTCCTGTATCAAGTGCAACAGTTGAACTTGCTGCAAAAGCATTGAATACAGATGGTTGCAGAATTGCGAAAACACTTTCCTTTTCTGTTAATGACTCCCCTATTCTTATTGTTACAGCGGGGGACGCTAAAATAGATAACAAAAAATACAAAGCCTACTTTGGAGCAAAAGCAAAAATGCTTTCTTTTGAAGAAGTTGAAGATAAAATAGGTCACGCTGTTGGAGGCGTTTGTCCTTTTGCTATTAATGAGGGTGTAAAGGTTTTTCTTGATGAAAGTATAAAGCGTTTCGAAACAGTTTTTCCTGCTTGCGGAAGTAGTAACAGTGCAATAGAACTAACTCCCGATGAATTGGAGAAATACTCAAATTCCATTGAATGGATTGATGTTTGTAAACTACCCGAATAACGAATAAAAAAGGAACAATCCAATTTTACTTTCGGATTGTTCCTTTTTTACATATTATTTAAAAATCGCATCATATTTTCTTGACCAATGCAAAACCTTAATTTTATTGTACTCTTTTGGTAAGAGCGTGCAAAGTGCTATAATTTTACTTATATCTGCTCCAACCTTCAAAAGTTTTTTCAAAAGATCTTTATTCTTAACAATGGAAAGTCCTCGTTTTGGCATATCCAGGGCCGGATGAATAAAATCTGTTATACTTGTACTGTTAGCAGTAATAGTCATTTCACGCCAAGTAAGAATTTTATTTTCAAATATATAATCAAGCTGTTCAGGTGTGATTTTTGTAAGCAACAGTTTTACTGCTGCAAGCGGGGCTAAGCCTGCTCCCAATTTCTTGTAAAACTTATACTGATATTGCCACAAAGTTTCAGCAGTAAAATCTTCGGTTCTGTCTTCCATTATGGTTTTTGCAAGTATGGGAGCAACTCTTAGTGAATTTGCAATACCTGAACCAATTATGGGAACAGTCATAAAAGCACTATCTCCTATCGCGGCATAACCATTTGCAATCATAACAGAAATAGGTTGGCGAACAGGAATTTCAACAAACTGTCCACCACGGACAACTTCCGACCCTAAACTTTCATTACGGTTCCTGAAAACTGAAGCAGTTCTTTCAACCTCGTTCATATCAAAGGGTTCAAATCTACCAATAAGTAAATCTGTATATTTTTCTTCTGTGGCTACCCAACCAATACCCAATTTGCCTTCGGGCAGAAGGCACACTTTATATTTATCTTCAACAGGTTCATCACTTGCTTTATTATAAAAAGCCCGATAAACGTAGAATTTTTCATTCTTTGCAGGATGTTTTTCTACACCAAACTCTATCGGTAAACTACTTCTGACAGGTGATTCGCAGCCACAAGCATCTATAATCAAATCGCCGAAAACATCGCCAATAGAGGTTTTTACACCTATAACACGATCCTCTTTTACAATTGCACTTTCTATATTGCAACCATAAACAAATTTAACACCATTTTTTTCGGCAGTAGTTATGAGCAAATCATAAATATCTTTTCGCTCCATTTTTATTTCCAATTCTTCGTATGGCACCTGCTGCTTTATGGGAGTTTTTTCGTTAGGTGAGTAAAAAGTCATATTCTCTTTATACTCATATAAACTATCGTCGGGCATAGGTATTCCAGCTTTTGAAAGTGCTTTCGGATCAAAAATATCTGTCCAGTCATAGCCCATTTCATTTCTAAGGTTTTTATCATAAACCGTTACATCAAACCCATTTTTAGCAAGAATCGATGCAACAGCAATACCACCGTGACCTCCACCTGCTACAACTATTTTTTTACCCATAAAAAACCGCTCCAATATTCTGTGTTATTATAAAATATAATATATCACAAGGTATAAGAAAAAAGCAAGAAAAAAGCAACGCCATAGTAACCTATGGCGTTGTTAATATTATTTATTCGAGGAATCAAGCACCAAGACCAAGTAACTTAAGAAGTTCAGCAAAGAGGCCGAAAATCAATGTAAGAATTGTGTTGGGTCTGATAATTTCTTGTTCTTCTTCTGCAGTTGTACCAACTGTGTAATCAAAAGTCTTTTCGTCTGTTACTCCTGTAGGTGTCCATTCGTCTGTTTCAGCGTTGTACTCTTCTTCAACATAGTTGATTGTAAGTGTGTATTCACCGAAAACAGTGTGTGTAAACACAACATCATAACCATTATCAAAAGTACCGTTGAAATCGTCATTTACATACCATGAAACGGGAACGAAACGCTTACCAACAACACCCTCTTCATCGTCCATACCGCTACCAAAAGCTGTGAAACGAACTGTTCTGTGGTGTTCATATTTGCTTGAAAGACCAAGTGCATCGTTGTTGTCTGCAGAATAAATTTTCATACTACCTTCATCAACGATTGTGTCACTAGCACCGCAACCATTCAAACAAGTTGCCGTTTTTGTACCGTTTGCAGTATATGTAGCATTTTCATCGGATACATATTTACCAAAAGAGTGGTTAACAACCTTAAATGCAACACTAACTGATACTGATGCGTTTGCACTATCGCAAGCAAAATCAAGAGTTTTTGCATAGTCAGCAACAGCAAGACCGCTAACGGGTTTGATTGAAATTTCTACTGTCTCGCCTTCAGCAAGCTGAAGAGCACCTTTAGAAACAACTACCTCATAAGCAGCATCTGTGGGAAGAGTGTAGTTAAGAGTAACGTTACCAGTGTTGGTAATCTTTACGATTTGTTCAGCTATTGCTGAATAACCGATACAAGAAACACCGAATTTCAATTCAGTTACGTCAACTTCTGCTGAATAAATGTTAAGTCTCCAAACAGGGTAATATGTAACATTTTCCTGAATTGCAGGTGTGTCTTCAGTTGCACCGAATTCTGCAACAGTTGCACCATCAACACTTGCCCAACCGATTAATGTATAGCCTTCACGAGTGAAGATTGCACCGGGAGCTTTTGTTGTACTGTTGAAAGGAACATCTACTGTCTGTGCTGTACCTACACCGAATTCACCGGGTGCAAATGTTACCTGCTGACCCTTTGCTTCCCAATAGGGGTAAAGAGTTCTTGATCTTGTAACTTCGTAGTCACCGCCACATTCAACAGCCATTCTTGCACCGGATTTGGATGTTGACCAACCGGTCTGAACGTAACCATCACGGGTGTACAAAGCTTCCGAAGCCTTAATAGTCTGTTTACCGGGAACTTCTACTTTTACGATTAAATCTGTTTCGTTACCATATGTACCGGGGTTATACGTAATTGTATAAGCGGCTAAACAGGTAACACCCACTGCTGAAAGAAGCATTAAAACTGCCATCATAACAGCTAATGATTTTTTGAAGTTTTTCTTCATTGTGATTCCTCCAAATCAATACATATAATTATACAATTGAATTATATCATACTTGTCAAGAAATTCATATTAACATATTCACCAAACATAACACACAAAAACTGTTAAAGTTAATGACTGTTTACACAAATTCCTAATTTTTTCTATTATTTTACGCCTCAGTTATAGGCATTGATGCAACAGCGTTGAGAGTTAAACCAGCTCCCTTACCGGCTAAAAATTCATAGTAACCTTGCGAAGCTATCATAGCCGCATTATCTCCACAGAACTTCAATTCAGGTTTATAAAGTTCTAAACCCTTACTTTTGCATTGTTCTTCCATAACACTTCTTAAACGGGAATTTGCAGACACCCCTCCCGCCAGAACAATTTTTTCTGCGCCATAATCCTTAACGGCTTCCATAGTATGAGAAACAAGCAAATCTGTAACGGCTTTTATAAACGAAGCACCCAAATCTTCCGCTTTAACCTCTTCGCCCTTTTGCGAAGCATTATGAACTAAATTAACCGCAAAAGTTTTTAATCCTGAAAAACTGAAATCATACTTTGAATCTGCAACCTTAGGTACAGGGAATTTATATTTATTTTCGTCACCATTTACAGAAATTTTGTCGAGGTTAACTCCGCCCGGATAAGGTAAACCAACAGTACGTGCGGCTTTGTCCATTGCCTCACCTGCGGCATCGTCACGGGTTCTTCCGATAATTTCAAAATCAGTATAATCTTTCACATTGATAATATGACTGTGACCACCGGAAACCACCAAAGAAACAAACGGCGGCTTCAACTCTTCATTTGATATGTAATTAGCTGCAATATGACCACGTAAATGGTGGACGGGCACAAGTGGTATCCCTGTTGAATAGGAAAGACCTTTTGCATAGTTTACGCCTACAAGTAAAGCACCGATAAGACCGGGGGCATATGTAACCGCGATAGCATCAATATCATCAAAGGTGCAACCCGCATCACACAAGGCTTTTTCCACAACTCCGCATATTGCTTCCGTATGCCTTCTTGACGCAATTTCTGGTACAACCCCACCATATATTTTGTGTTCCTCTACCTGAGAAGCTATAACATTTGAAAGAACTTTTCTTCCGTCTTCAACTACAGCTGCAGCAGTTTCGTCACAAGAACTTTCAATTCCGAGAATTTTCATAAATAATCTCCAAATCAATTAAAATAACAAGTCATCAAAACCGCGTCTTCACGAGGTTTCTCGTAAAAATCTTTTCGTTCACCAACCGGTTTAAAGCCGCATTTTTCATAAAGAGTAATTGCAGGAAAATTGCTTTTTCTAACCTCAAGAGTCACAAATTCTGCATTTTCATATTTCATTTGTTCAATAAGAAACTCAACAAGTGCTTTGCCTACACCACTTCTGCGAAGCTCAGAAAAAACTGCAACATTTGTTATATATACCTCACCTAAAACATTGTGAGCACCAATATAACCTGCAACTTCGTCGTCTTGTAACGCTACAAAAAAACGTGCAAAGCCGTTATTTAATTCGCTTTTTAAGCCATCTTCACTCCAAGGAGAAGAAAAGCACTCCTTTTCCAGTTTTACAACATCTTCAATGTGGGAGGATGTCATTTTTTCAATTCTTAAATTCATCATTTTGTATCGTACCAAGTTTTACCATATTGAACATCAACAGTAAAAGGTACTGCCATTTCACAAGCACTTTCCATAGTTTCTTTGAGCAGAGCAGCAACCTTTTCCACTTCTTTTTCAGGTGATTCAATAATCAATTCATCGTGCACCTGCATAATAAGCTTTGATTCCGGTGACTCTGTTTTCAAGCGTTCATATACCCGTATCATTGCTATTTTGATTATATCTGCCGCTGTGCCTTGAATAGGCATATTCATAGCAACCCTTTCGCCAAAGCCACGTCGTATTGCATTTTTCTCCTGAAGTTCAGGAAGATATCTTCTTCTGCCAAAATAAGTTTCGGCATAACCCTTTTCCTTTGCACTTGATTTAGCATTTTCCATAAATGCGGCAACACCCGAATAATTCGCAAGGTAACCTTTTATATACCTATCTGCCTCAACGATGGAGGTACCAATATCATTCGAGAGAGAAAAGGCACCAATACCGTAAACGATACCAAAGTTGACAGCCTTTGCTTTTCGTCTATCGTTAGGGGTTACATTTTCAAGTGGTATACCCATAACCTGGGAAGCAGTAATAGAGTGAATGTCTGCACCACTCAAGAAAGCATTTATCATATTTTCATCGTTTGCAAGAGCAGCCAGAACGCGAAGCTCAATCTGGGAATAGTCCGCATCCACAAGTGCGTAGCCATCTTTAGCAACGAAAAATTTTCGCAGCTCTCGACCCTGTTCAGTTCTAACAGGAATATTCTGAAGATTCGGTTCTGCAGAAGAAATTCTGCCTGTTCTTGTTTCTGTCTGATTAAGCGTAGAGTGAATTCTTCCATCATTGTCAATAACCTTTAAAAGACCTTCACAATACGTGGATTTGAGTTTAGCCAAACCTCTGTATTCAAGGATTTCATTGATAATCGGGTGTTTATCTCTCAAAGATTCAAGAACTTCCGCATTGGTTGAATAACCACTTTTGGTTTTCTTTCCATGGGGAAGATTAAGCTTATTTTCATCAAAAAGCACTTCGCTTAACTGTTTAGGTGAATTAACATTAAATTCACACCCTGCCATATCATAGATATTTTTAAGTTTTTCTGCTAATTTTGATGAAATAACCTCGTTATATTTTTCAATACCCTCTCTGTCAACAAGGAAGCCTTCTCGCTCCATTGATGCGAGAACTCTTGCAAGAGGAAGTTCTATCTCCTTAAGAAGATTTTCCTGATTATTGTCTTTTATTTCAGCAGAAAGTTTAACACTCAAAGCCTCAATATACGCTGCACCATCAATAAAATCCTTTTCAGCAAGATAAAAATTCATTAAATCGCCTGCATTGATTTTCACAGGTGCAAGAGAATATGAGCCTGCCAGCATTTTCATAGAGTAATCTGATGAATTCGGATTGAGGAGATATGCTGAAAGGGATGTATCAAGAACAATGTTCCTCAATTCAATTCCGTTTGCGTCACAAAAACCATACAGTTGTTTTGAATCATCTGTGTATTTTTCTATACTTTCATCAGAACAAAATGCACTTACGAAGGACATAAAAAGGAAATTGCTGTTTTCAATTAATCCTATGCCATCAATTGTTTTGAAAAGAATATACTCAATTCCACCATTATTAAATTTAGTAGAAAAATAAGCTTTTTGACCTTTTAAAGAAGATAAAAAATCGTCTGTATCTGTAATTTCATAAAAATGTATTTCTTTCGTATCTTCTTGCTCACTTATTTCTTCTTGAGAAAGGTTAAGCCTTCCCAGAAGTTTACTCATTTCCAGGGACATAAGAAGATTTGAAGCCTTAACAGCATCCGGATTTTTTATTGCATAATCATTCAACTCTGTACTCACAGGTGCTTCAAGACAAATCCTGCCCAAATCTTTACTTAGAAATGCGTTATCCTTTGATGCTTCAAGTTTTGCTCTTATACCTGCTTTAACATCGATAGTATCAAGATTATCGTATATATATTCAATTGAGCCAAAACGTCCTATAAGATCCTGTGCGCCTTTTTCACCAATACCTGCAACACCGGGAATATTGTCGGAAGTATCGCCCTGAATTGCTTTAATATCAATGAGTTGTTCAGGTGTTACACCATAAACCTCTTTTATTTTATTGACATCATATAAAACCGTTTCTGATTTACCCATTCGTGTAGTTGCAAGAACAACATTTACATTCTCTCTTACAAGCTGAAGGCTATCCCTGTCCCCTGTTGCAATGTAACAAAAATCATCCTTACCGCAAGCAGAAGAAAGTGTGCCAAGAATATCATCCGCCTCATAACCGGGCATTTCAACAACAGTATACCCAAGATACCCTAACAACTCCTTAAGAGTAGGAAATTGCTCTACAAGTTCACTAGGAGCAGGTTTTCTGGTTCCTTTATATGCATCATACATTTTATGACGGAATGTAGGTGCCTTCACATCAAAAGCAACCGCAACACTATCCGGCTTATACTCATCAAGAAGATGAAGAAAAATGTTCATAAATCCAAATATTCCGTTGGTAAATCTGCCGTCTTTTGTGCTCAACAGACGAACACCGTAAAATGCACGGTTTAATATTGAGTTTCCGTCAATTACAAGAAGTTTCATTTAAATACCTCATACCATGTATTAGTTATACATTTAATGTTTCAAGAGTGACAAAGTGATAGCCATTAGAAGAAAGATAATTATCTTCATCCAAAGCACGAAGACAACCTAACGCAGCAACATTTGTAGCATTACCTGGAATTTTCACCTTTATTCCTGTTGCCTCCTCAACATATCTGTCAAGACCATAAAGTTTTGCCATTCCACCACAAAGGAAGATGCCATCATCGGTAATATCGCGAACAAGCTCCGGTGGTGTTACCTCAAGAACGTCAGTTATTGCCCTACAAACCTCATCGATACAGTCGCGGATTGCAAAATTGATCTCCTGTGCAGTAACCTCAAAAAACAAGGGCATACCATCTGCCATATCCTTGCCTTTTGCAACTGCAGCAATTGTTTCTTCACGCATTTTTGCTCCACCGATAAGTGTTTTCAACTCTTCCGCTGTAAGCCTGCCAACATTTACACCGCGATTATTTTTTAAATAAGTTTTTATTATTCTATCCATATCGTCGCCACCAACAGCTGCACTTTTGGCAACCGCTATACTACCCATAGTAACAACAGCGACGCCTGTGGTACCTGCTCCGATATTAACAATCATTGTACCATACGGCCTGTCCAGCATAACGCCTATACCTAAAGCCGCGGCGAGAGGCTCTTCAATAAGAGTTGCACGACCGGCACCGGCTCGCAGAACGCAGCCTAAAATGTTGCGTTTTTCAAGATTTGTTATACCTGCAGGCATTGTAGCAACAACAGTTGGTTTAAAAATTTTATTTTTACAAATTCTGTCAAAAAAACATTTGAGGAGTTTTTCACTACTCTCAAGTTCTGAAATGCCACCACTTAAGAGAGGACGAACAAGCTTTATTGCATCCGGACACCTTCCGGTCATTTCAAATGCTTTTTTACCTGCCTCAAGAACTTCTCCTGTTTCCCTTTCAAGTGCCAAAACAGCAGGTTCCGAAAGGACGACACCCTTACCTTCAACAGCGCAAACAACACTACCTGTTCCGATATCAAGACCTATTTTGAGACCAACCATTTTAACACCTCGGTTTCACATAAAAATTCATAGTAATTATACACCTATTACATATTTTTGTAAATAATTATTAACCATATTTACAAATCTTTTTGCATAGTTTATAATATATTATAGACCTATAAATCGTACAAGAGGTGTTGATATGGCAGGAGTACAGAAATCCAAACTTAAATTACTGTATCTGGCAGATATTTTAAAGAAAAAAACAGACGAGGATCACTATATCGCAGCAACAGAAATTGTTGAAGAATTAGCGAAATTAGATATACCCGCTGAAAGAAAATCCATATATAAAGATATAGATATTTTGAAAGAGTATGGATTTGATATTATTCATACAGGCTCAAAAAATCGCGGTGGCTATTTTTTAGGAGCCAGAGAATTTGAACTTGCAGAAATAAGGCTCCTTTCAGATGCAGTCCAAGCGGCAAACTTTATATCACAAAAGAAAACCAATCAATTGGTTCAAAAAATTGAAAATTTTGCCAGCGAAAGCCAGGCTAAAATTTTACACTCACAGGTATATGTGGATAATCGTCCAAAATGCAATAACGAGGAAATATATTATACAATAAGTCTGCTCGACGAAGCCATTACAGAAGGTGTAAAGGTTAACTTTACATATACAAGAAGAAAAATAACCGAGGAATTTAAAACCGCAAAAGAAGAAAAAACATTCACTGTAAGTCCTTATGCACTAATTTGGTCTGACGACCATTATTATCTTGTTTGCAACAATGAAAAATACAATAATTTAATGCATTTAAGAATTGATAAAATAAAAAAATTGCAGAAGACAAAAACACCTGCAAGGCATTTCTCCGAAGTTTCTGATTATAGAAACAATTTCGACTCTGCAGACTATGCAACCAAATTGTTCAATATGTATAGCGGCGAACCCAAACCCATTGAATTAATTTGCAGCAACGAATTACTTGAGGTTATACTGGACCGATTCGGTGAAAATGCAAAAATCCAGAAACACGATGAAAAAAATTTCACTATAAAAACCAACGCCGTTGTCAGCGATGGTTTAACTAAATGGGTCGTTCAATTCGGCGGAAAAATCAAAGTAAAAGCGCCTAATGATTTAATTTACGAAGTGAAGAAAAAAGCACAGGAAATCCTCAGCATATACTAAAAACAAAAGCTGTCAGTCTTTCACTGACAGCTTTTTATTTTATGGTAACTTTTTATATTTATTTATTTCGGAATCGAACATATAATTGCCATTATCATTAATTGCTAGGGTTTTGTCTGTTGTTTTACCCTCGGCATCCTTAAGTCTTACAACAAAAACCGTCTCACCATCTTCCGCTGTAAGCATGGTGCCTGTTGCCACAAGGAAATATTCAGATAATTCTTTTTCTAATCCCAGTTCTTCCTTGGTATAATCCTTAAATAATTTTTGTAAATTATCGTTATTCTGCTTTTCGATTTCATCCACTGTGGGTATTGTGTCTTCCTCAGTTGCAGATGTAGTTTCAACCTGAGTAGCTATTTCTTTGGCACCATCGAGAGTTAAAAGCAAATACCTATCTTTCTTAGCGTTATATACAAAGCACTGTTGTCCCAAAATTATAAAAGTACTTTCAGGTTCTTCTGCTTCACCAAGAAATGCCTCAACAAGGCAGGCATCAGTTTCTAAAAATTTTGTAGCACTTAATTTCAAGGTATACTCATAAATATCTTTTGACAAGCCAAGACTTTTTTTAGGATAAACCTCCAAAAGAGTTCTTGCAACATCCTCATTCAACGAAATTGAACCTGCGTTACCTGTTACTTCAACAAAACTCTCTGCTGTCAAAAGTGCTTTACCATCATCATTTTTGCCACAGGAAGCAAAAGCAAAAACGCAACTAAAAACTAAAAGTAATAATATAAATTTTTTCATTGATAAACTCCTAAAACATAATATAATCAATATACCTTTTTCGGAGTAATTTGTCAACTTCATAAAATACTTTTTATCGTTTCAAAGCAACCGTTTCTCTTTTGTATTTTTCCCTGGTAGCAATCCCCCCTCTTATATGTCGCTCCTCTTTGTTGATATCAAGAACCTTTCTCACCTCACTATAAAGTGTAGGGTCAATTCTTTTTAATTTTGTAGTTATATCGCTATGAACAGTTGATTTTGAAACACCAAATTTCTTTGCTGCCGCTCTTACTGTGGACTTACTCTCAGTTATGTATCTGCCTAACTCAATCGCTCTTTCATCATAGTCACTAAACATAAAAATCCTCCCATATATTTCTATACAAAATATATGGGAGAAACTATTTAATTATTACTTTTAAATTGAGTAATTAAATTTTTGTCAGATTGCGTGGAGTTTGCTTTTTGTGACACCCGAAGCGTATAAAGATACGCGAGATTAGTGGAACAAAATGACAAATACGCGTAATATAACAAAAGTTTTATTCGCCTTTCATACCGAGAAGCTCAACTGTACCATCATAAACAGCCTGAGATACTTTAATTGAATCAAATATAGCTGCTTTGATGTCATCATCAGTAGCACCGAGTTCTTTTGAGAAACGATCAGGGATGAAAAGGTTAACATCCATAATGTCTGCAAGTCCATCAACGTCAATACCGCTTTCGATACCTTTTGCAGCATATTCTTTCTTCACTCCGCCAAGACCCATTCTCATCATCCAGGGAGCTACGCTGATAATCTTTCTGTTTTCGCCCATACCTCTTGCAGCATAAACGATTTTAAGGAATTCTTTCCATGTAAGATTATACATACTGATAGGCCAAGCTTTTGCACCTTTAGACCTTTCAGCAGCACCAACGATTACTTCACCAACCTGGCGAACAGTAAGCATTGCTGTACCACCACCGGGGTACATTGTGAAGGGAAGCTTATCCATTCTCTTAATCTGCTCAATAAGAATAACCCAAACGGGTTTTCTGCCGGGCTGAGTACCGAAGATATAGGGAAGTTCAAGAACAGATACATCGAAGTTTTCGTCTGCAAAGGAGAATGCAACATTTTCCTGGTCAATACGGCTTCTGATGTAGGGGTGTTTCTCTGTAAGCTTCATATCTGGACGTTCTTTTGCAAGGTATGCAAAATAAGAACCAAGAACAACTGCACTCTTAACGCCAACTTCTTTACAAAGAGGAAGAATTCTTTCAAGAGGCTGAATATTGTATTTATAGTATGCATCGTAAACGGGTGCGGGGAATTCAACTCTTTCGTCAATACCTGCTGCGAAAACGAAGCAATCGTGGCCCTTGAGAAGTTCACGGATTTCGTCATCGCTTTTTTCATAGATATTGCAGAATTCAAGCTTCATTTCCTGAGGAATAGGAGCACCTTCGGGAAGAGGAGGAAGAGCAACACTTGTTACTTCGTGACCTCTTTCAATAAATATTCTTGCGGCTTCACAGCCAAGAAGACCTGTACCGCCAATCATAAAAATTTTCATTCTGTAACCTTCTCCTTAAAGTTATCAAAGATTTCAGGACCATAAACGTTGTTTTCACCTTCACGATCCCAAACCTGGGCAAAGAATGGGTTGATTCTTGCTTCTTCGTCATAGTTCCATGGCCAAGGAAGTTCAGCAGGACACCAATGACCACCCTTGAGAACAAGGTTTGGTGACATTTCAAATTCAGTACCTCTTGCGCTTACCCATTTAACAGGTGTGTACATATCAACGATTTCTGTTGCAAGGCACTTACCGCCACGGAATTCGGCAGCCTTCTGAAGG